>DAQQ01000245.1:0-22446 GCA_002508465.1 Methanosarcina sp. UBA7
GGCCGCACGCAATTTGATTTTTAATATTTCTTTAATTGTTTATTTCTTTAATATTTCTTTGATTGTTTGTTTCTTTAATATTTCTTAATCGTTTATTTCTTTAATACTTTATAATATCAATTACCAGCCTTTTTTAAACTTCTTTGGAAGCTTTTGTTCCTTACTATTAGATTTTCTTTCACGCGTTGATCTCTTAGCTTTTTTTGTTTCAGACATTTCAGGTTTCTGGTTGTTTGAGTCTTGATTTTTTCCAATTTCAAATGCTTCAAAAGAAGATGGCTTATTATCTTCGACATCCTTTATTACAAGATTTCTCATATTATCTAGCATTTTCTTAAAAGGATTTTTTCTCTTTTCGGGATTATTGTGTAGGCTATTAGGGTTATTATCAACCATAAATTATCGACCATAAAACTGCATACTTATTTTATTATCTTATTAATCGTAAGCAATGTTAATGAATTAGTAGGTGAACGCTAAAAACAATGAAATACGAATTATTAAAGAGATTTTAGCGAAATACTGTATCGTAGATTAATCTATTTATATACTTAACTACATATGTAGTAGCGTGAAACAGTATAAAACTATTCGACTCTCAAAAAGTGTATTTTCAGACCTGAAAGCTTTGCAAAAAGACGGAGAATCAATTCCAGATACAGTCCGAAGATTACATAATGACTACTCGGATTGTATTGAAGAAATTCAGTACAGATATTCGAGAGATATAATGAATGACGGGTCATTTACTCAGTATATTTCTATCACTGCAAGTGATAACAGTAGATACGGTTCACGATATACCGAATATTTCATGAAGATAGGAGACGAAATGAACGACATTGTTCGGCTCCCAAAAGACGTTCTCGATGAAATCAGTTGGATGCCGCAACATCCAGATGAGATATTCAATACTACTATGTTTACTTTGGTATCTATTGAAAAAGCTCTGATAGAATGGAATAGAGAAGACAAAAAATAAACCGAGATACTTTTTTAAAATTCCTATAACCAGTATGTTACCGGCTTGCATCTTAATAATTTTTTACTCTATTTTCGAACCCTTCAATATAGTAGCTAGAAAATGAAAAATTACTTGTTCCTTGCTTTAACAGTTCCTTGCTTTAACAGTTCCTTGCTTTAATAGTTCCTTGCTTTAATAGTTCCTTGCTTTAATAGTTCCTTGCTTTAACAGTTTCTTGCTTTAAAGACTCCTCCTGAGTATACCGGGTCCATCTGGCTAGAGTGATAACCATGGCTTTTTCATGTGGCTACTGGCCTGATTTACTATATAGTACGGTTGACAGCAGGTGTCACAATAATCCCAGAATAACCAGTAGCTTAAGAAAAACGCTTTTTATTATTTTCAAAATGTCAATACATCATTTATCACGCAAATGTATATATTTTGAAAATGTTTATAAGTTATTACCTACTTATAAAGTAATATAAAAAATTTTTTTAAGTGGCAAACTATCTATAAACTCAAAATATTAAGAGGTTATTATGAAAGACTTTGAAGTAAAAGTGTTGGACGAAAATGATTATATTTTTATTAAAGCGTTAAATAATCTTGGGATGTCAAAAAATGCCGCTACAACCGTGGCTTATCTTATGAATGTAGATGAAGCTTCATCCCGGGAAATTGAAATAAGTACTGGACTAAGACAACCCGAAGTCAGTCTTGCAATGAGGCTAATGTGCAATCAATCCTGGGTTAGTATACATTCGGAAAAAAAACCAGGAAAAGGGCGACCGATGAAGATCTATTCTCTTGCGGTTCCGGTCGACGAGATCATTAGTTATTACGAAGACAGGGTTTATAAAGAATCTCAGGCAACTATCTCAGCAATCAAAAAACTAAAAGCGATGAGCAAACAAGTGTCTCCTATTCCATCAAAATGAAGGATTTCAAACAGAGTTCGCTCCATAATGGTTGATAATCCGTTTTGGAATCCACTATTATGGAGTGGAAAAAACACTTAATATTGGCAGCTTGCTGTGTGTAACTTCGTTTAGCTTTTCTATTTCTTATCTTTAATGTCTATCTTTAATGTTTATTAGTTATCTTCAATGTTCATTTCTTGTCTTTAGTTTATCCCTTATTTTTCAGTTTATCATTTCTCTTAACGCTTATTTCTTCTCTTTAACATCCGTTTATTCTTTAACGTTTATTTCCTTTTTAACGTTTATTTATGTATTTAATGTCTTATCCTTGTCTTTAATACCCATATTTTGTATTTAATGTGCAACTAGTACTTCTACAAACAAGACCTTCACGCAGGATGCCCTTAAATACCTATCAGTATCCTGGGCGATGACAGGCACTGCCATTGTAAATAGCTTCCGGATATATGCTCGTGATCAGGTATGTGGAGCATACGTTAGGTCGTAGTACAAAAATAGATATCACTAATTCCCTTGGTGCGCGCATCAGTTTAATCCTGTTTTCACGGCTCTTATTAACACTAATTTCTTCCTGCAGTTAATCCAATTCGATTAAATTATGAGTCAATAACAAGGCTGCGACCTCATTTAATGTTAGTTTAAGTTCGGACTTCCCCTGAAATAGTTCATCGTGGATCGCAATTAAATATCTTTTATTCGGTGGAATATACCAGTAGGGATGTGATAAAATGCCATTTTCATAAATTAAAGACAATTCATCTATTTTATCAAAGACAGTTTTTTTATTCATGGTTCCTTCGAAAAAAATTCGTATAGTTTTCTCAAGCTCCTGGACAAATAATAAATGCTTTTAATGTCAGGGTTCTCTCCAGAGTCACCCACATTTTCTCATCCCACATTTTTCTCATATATCTTATATTAACTCCCTTATATATTCTTCTAAAATTGCTATTTTATTTTGTTTCAATCATTGAGCAAAATAGTTAGCAGAAACCTTTCTTCTCACCCTGCTATTTAAAGTATGATAAGACAGGTGTTTACCTTCCAGAATACGAAAGTCGGAGAAAAATTGATGAGGAACACTCGACTGGCATAACGCTGGCAGTGAAACTGGAGTATGATACCTATTATTTAAATATCGAGGGATATATCTAGTATCAAGATGATCGACGAAGCGCTGAGGGTTTTTAAAGATCTTGATTCAAAGGATTTCAGGATCCTGACTGGCATTGAGACCGGAATGAAGCATTTTGAATGGGTGCCAATGGAAGAACTGAATAAATACACCAGGCTGCCCTTTGAGAAATTGGAATACAGGCTAAAGAAACTTGTGCGGAATAAGCTTGTTGTCAGGATCACCCAGCCTTACGAGGGTTTTCATATTTACTTTGAGGGATACGATGTCCTTGCTCTTAATGCCTTTGTCAAGCGAAAAAGTATCAGTGCAATAGGGGACGAAGTCGGGGTAGGAAAAGAATCGGTAATTTATGAAGCAATCCTCCCGCCTGAGCTTTCAATTGGCGAACCTGTTCCGGTAGTGATTAAGTTTCACAGGGAAGGGAGGACAAGCTTCAAGCAAATAAAACGCGTGCGTGAGCACCTTGGGGAAAGAGAACATTTTTCCTGGATCTATGCGTCCAGGCTTGCCGCCCAGAGGGAATATGACATCATGACCACCCTATATCCAGAGGTCTCAATCCCGAAGCCCTTTGACCACAACAGGCATGCAATAGTCATGGAACTTGCAAAAGGTAGCCTTCTTTCAAAAACAAAACTTATTGACCCTGAATGGTATCTCGATGAGATCCTCAAACAGGTAAAAATTACCTATTCGCTGGGAATCATCCACGCCGATCTAAGTGAGTATAATATTTTTGCTTCCGAAGATGGGGTCCAGTTAATTGACTGGCCTCAGTATGTTACTCCTGAACACCCCCACGCCGATGAAATTCTCGAGAGGGACGTTTCAAATGTTTTAAATCATTTTTTCCGAAAGTACGGAGTTAAAAGGGAGCTTGATGAAACAATCCGCGAAATTAAGAGCCAGACAGGCAAAAGCGCAGAGGATATAAAAGAAAATACAGAAAACAGGTCTGAAAGACCTACTGTGGAAAAACGGAAGCTTGAGAAAACCCTGGAAATAGGTTTTGAAGAGGAAGACCTGGAAAAAAGCTTTGAAGAGGACATTGAAAAGGATATTTTTCAGGAAGAAGACTTTGAAACCGAAAGATTTGAGACCGAAAGTTTCGAAGCTGAAGAATTCGAAGCTGAAGAATTTGAGGCTGAGGAATTTGAGGCTGAAGAATTCGAATCAGATAAAACTGAAGCAGAAGATCGAAAAGTACAGGATCTCAAAAAAACGGCCTCGAAAAAAAAGACTTCAGACAAAGAGTAAATTGACCTCATACATGATGAAATGGCCTCTTACGAAAGCGTGAGTCTCAAAACTGATGAGAAGGTTTGTTTTTATCTGATAAGAGACACTTCCGGCTACGAGAGATGTAGGATCTCAGCATTTCTTAGTTTACGGACATGAGCAGAGGAAGTTCACAGACCAGGATAGAAGCCATAAAATGAAACTTAATCTTTATCTTATTATCTGGATTAATTCAATAGACTATAGTTTGATGAACTACATTTCGATGTGCCTTGTAAAAAGAATGAACACTTTATAAAAGGCCCTTATCCTGACTTATATCTGATCTTTTTTATATTTTCTTCTGATTTCTTCCACTTCTTTATACTTTTTACTTTTTTCTACTTTTTACTTCTTTTTACTTTTTACTTCTTTTTACTTCTTTCTACTTTTTTCATTCCTTTTTACTTTCTTCTACTTTCTTCTACTTTCTAAAATGTAAGAATCTGAGAATCGGTTTAGACCCAAATATTAATAATATTCTGGATAATATAATTCTCGGGAAATAATACAGGGTTGGGGGAAATTTGATTGGAGTTTTTAGATGCTTCTTGTGAAGCTGCCAGAGGAGTGAGTCTTAATTCTGCGCTATTGAAAACAATTTTATCGAAAATAATTCTCCTTTTGCTGCTTACTCTATGCCTGGTGTCTTTAGCCAGTGCAAAATACTCATTGGAAGGAGCTAAGACAGATATAACTGTTAATGCCAGCGGGGTAGTCCATGTTGAAGAATCGATTTCATACACATTTGATGGTGATTATGCTGATATTCACAGGGAACTCAAAGCACTGCCTGGAGAATCTATTCAAAATGTAAGGGGACGCTGTTCGGACAAAGCATGTAAACTCAAAGTTGAACCGATTTCAGAAGGGTACAGACTAATAGGCGAACTTCCAGATTCCACTCCGGAAAAATTGACACTTTTTATTTCTTACGATTATTATGGTGCAGTTAAAGTTCACAAAGATGTCTCCGAATTAAGTTATAAGCTGTGGGGAGGCGAATGGGAGAAACCTCTTAAGAGCTTTAAAGGAAATGTTATTCTCCCGGTGAAAAACGAGAGCGAAGTCCGATACTGGACTCATCCGGTTGCTTATACACAGAAAGCGAATATGGAAAATAATGTCATTAGTCTAAGGACAGGAGAAATACCATCTACTCAATGGTATGAAATCCGAGTGATTTTTCCAAAGATTGCATCCTCAGGTTTCGGTTCTGTCAAGGTAGATGAGGTTAGAGGACTTGAAAAAATAGTAGCTACTGAAAATGTGTACCAACAGAAAAATTCGATATTAAATAGCCTTTACAGGAAGACTTTTTTGTTTGCACTATTTGTTCTTGTATTTCCTTTACTTATATACTATAGATATGGAAGAGAACAAAAAATCGTTTACAATAACGTATCTGAAATAAAAATGCCTGAGAATTCCAAACCTGTATTAGTAAATGCCATTATAATGGGAAGTAAGGGTACTCCCACAATAGACGGATTTACTGCCACGATTATGGACCTTGTTAACCGCGGCTATATCTCTTTGCGAAATTTGAAACCTGAAGAGATAGGTTCAATCTATACTCCAGAATCAAACTCATCCCATAGATCAGAGTCAGACTTACCCTATAAATCGGAATCTTATTCGTCCTATACACCAGAATCCGGATTCAGAGATTTTATGGTTGAACTTGTCAACAATGAAATATATTCAGATGCGGATTCAG
The DNA here is from genome assembly GCA_002508465.1 of Methanosarcina sp. UBA7. GTDB lineage: Archaea > Halobacteriota > Methanosarcinia > Methanosarcinales > Methanosarcinaceae > Methanosarcina. The sequence goes on from DAQQ01000245.1 coordinate 6,045, forward strand.
ATGCAGAAGGAAAATTATCCGAGTTGGAAGATTTTGAAAAAGATGTACTTTATCTGTTAAAAACTCATGCTCCCGAAAGAAAAATCTCTTGGAAGAAACTTGAAACGGAATTACAAAGCGGAAAGAATTTCTATAAATTCCTAACTTCCTGGAATAAAAAAGTTCAAGTATACACTACATTTGATAAATATTTTCAATTTACAGGAAATGTATATATATACTGGTTTGCCCGAACCATTCTAATAGCTTCAATTACTTATTATATTCTGATTTCAGGATTTTTCCCTTCAAAGGCTTTTCCTCTGGCTTCAAAAATAAATGTACTGGCCAGTTTAATCGGGATTTTCGGGTTCGCTATGATAAGGTGCTCAGGCATGTTCATAACAATATTTGGGCGCTGGACACCCGAAGGAAGTCTTTACTACAAACAATGGGATAATTTCAAAAAATATCTTACAGACCTTTCTGCTCTTAAAGAACACCCTCCTGAATCAATAGAGACCTGGGACTCTTATCTGGTGTATGCTATATCCCTAGGAATTGCAAAAGAATTGCTTCAAAATATGTCTCTGATCGTTCCGTCAGAACAGTTAAAAGAGAGCAACTTCTATCCCATAAGTTCTAACTATAACCGATCTGAGTATAGTTCTGGGAATGTTTCCTCTTTATCCTATTCTGGAGATATAAATCGAGAAGACGATAATACCGGTAGCAGCTAATAGCTGAAAACACAGAAACAACTGAAAACACAGAAACAAAAAAGAAAAATACTATAAAAATAACATTTCCCGGATAAGATAAAACGGTGCCGAAAAATGGACATTACTCACTTTTTAAATCAGATAAAAGCTTCCAGTCGCTATGAAAACCAGATCGTTCATAATGAAAAAATTCCTGCAAGGGAAGCTCTGTATTCTCCTCTTCCCCTTAAACAGCAGGTAAAAGCAGCTCTTTCAGGCATAGGAATCGAAGATCTGTATGTGCACCAGGCAGAAGCTATAGAAAAAATTCGGGAAGGAAAGGATATCGTACTCTGCACGACTACAGCAAGCGGAAAGTCCCTTACTTACATGGTTCCTGTTTTTGAAACTATTCTCAATGAACCCGAAGCAACTGCCCTTTATATATCTCCTTTAAATGCACTTGTAAATGACCAGTTAAAGTCTTTTCTGGAATTAGAAAAGGCACTGAAATCAGGTGCAGGTATAGCCCGTTACACAGGCGCCCTTTCAGAGGCCGAGAAAAGGAAGGTAAGAGAAGGGCAAACTAATGTAGTTTTAACAAATCCTGAAATGATTCACATGAGTTTTCTTGCATGGCATCATCTTTGGAAGCGCTTTTTCTCAAACCTCAGGTTCATAGTCGTTGATGAAAGCCATTACTACAGGGGAGTTATAGGCAGTAACATGGCAAATCTTCTCAGGCGGCTTTTGCGCGTGGCTGAGTACTATGGAGCCTCTCCACAGTTCATCTGCTGTTCCGCAACAATCGGAAACCCGGACGACCATACTGAAACTCTTATCGGGCGAAAAGTTGTGGTTATTGAGAATAACGGTTCTTTGCAGGGCAGCCAGCAATTCGTTTTCTGGAATCCACCACTTTATCTGAATAATAAGGGTTGTACACTAAGGAGAAGCAGTTTTTCCGAAGCTTCCTCGCTTTTTTCTAAGGCTGTGCAGGCAGGCTTTCAGACACTGGCCTTTACCCGATCCAGGCAGGGAGTTGAGAGGATGTATAAGAGTTGCAAGGAGATATTGAGAAGCAGAAATCTCCCTCCTGCAATCTGCTCGTACAGGAGCGGCTATTTTGACAGGGAAAGAGAAGAAATCGAAAAGAAAATGAATTCAGGGGAACTTAGAGGGGTTATTTCTACAAATGCGCTCGAACTGGGGATAGATATAGGAGGACTTGATGCCTGTATTCTGGATGGTTACCCAGGAACGGTAATGAGTACCAGACAGCAGGCAGGCAGGGCAGGCAGGAGTGGAAAAGAAAGTCTTGTTATCCTTGTGGCAGGCACAAATGCTCTTGACCAGTATTATATGAGAAATCCTGCCGACTTTTTTACACGAAGCAGTGAAAATGCTGTGCTCAACCCCAAAAACCCGTATATCCTTGCAGGGCACCTGCTCTGTGCCGCAAAAGAGATTCCTCTGCGGATGTCCGATGAGAATTTCTTCGGTAAAGGGTATCCGAGAGTTGTGAAACTTCTGGAAGCCGAAGGCCTGCTTGCAGGTGACGATCTGAAGTATTCTACGGACCCGTTTCCGTACAAACACGTTTCGCTTCGGGGAATCGATAATAATACTTACTCTCTCCTTGCTTTTGAGGGGGAAAAGCGCTTCCCTATAGAAAAAGACATTGAGGAAACCCTCGCATTCAGGGAGTGCCATCCAGGGGCGGTTTATATACACAGGGGGGAATCATATTACATAAACAGGGTCGCCCATGAAAAGAAAGAAATCCACGCCATAAAAACGCATGATACCTATTATACGAAACCCATGATCGACTCGTCCGTGCTTGTGCAGGAAACCTATGCGGTAAAACCGCTTTTGCATGCATCGGAAGTCGAAGTCGGGCTTGGGGAAGTCGAGGTAACGGACAGGGTTATAGGGTATAGGAAAATCCAGACCCAAAGCAATGATGTAATGAGCGTTCACTCTCTTGAGATGCCTCAGGTAAGCCTTCAGACAATGGCTCTATGGCTTAAGCTTCCGGACAGGCTGCAGGAACTGGTAACAGAACACAAGCTGGATTTTGCAGGTGGGATCCATGCAATCGAACACGCGATGATTTCAATGTATCCTCTTCACCTGCTTGTGGACAGGAGCGATGTAGGCGGAATTTCCACACCGTCTCACCCTGACCTCGGAGGCAAAAGCGGGATATTCATTTATGACGGGCATCGGGGAGGAGTTGGGTATGCTGAAAAAGGTTACGACCTTATAGAAGAGGTGCTTGATGGCACTTTAAAAGCAATAGAAAGCTGCCCATGCGAAAGCGGGTGTCCAAGCTGTATTCAGTCCCCTAAGTGCGGTAACAATAACGAACCCCTGGATAAACATGCTGCAATTATGCTCCTGCACGAACTCCTTGGAAAAGCTCCTTATATTCCGCCTGAGAGAAAAGAAAAGCACCTCTCCGAAGTTAGAGCTTCCAGACCAGCTCCCGAAAAAAAGAGTGCAGAAGATGCTCTAAGCAGAGTCAGACGCCAGCTCAGGCGGGAAACCATAAAACAGGAAGTTCCAGCAGCGCAGGAGAAAAAAGAAAAAACCTTTATTGCCACGGACGGAAGCGGAGGAATGATCGGAGTAATCTCTGCCCCTGCCCCCGAAAAGGCTGCAGCAAAAATTTTTCACCAGAAATTTCGAGGAAAAAAAGAACCTACAAGGAAGAGACCTCTTGAAATCTGCATCAGAGACCTTGGAGCAGGTAATGATTATAACTTTTGGCTCTGGATTGAAGTTTCAGAAACCGAAGGATACGAAGCCAATAACGAAAAAAATAATAAAAAGTTTGTGAAGAAATTAATTATCAGGAAAGTGAACTGAAAAAAGGAAACAGAACAATTACTTTTATACTGAAATAATGGAAAAAGCCAGAAATTGAAGGCGAAGGGGTAATAGGAGATATCAATTGAATCTGACAAAACAAAACCTTTCAACAAACTCTTTCGCCTTATTCAAGTAAATTCTGTAGCCAGTTATATTTCGTCTCTATTTATTTTCCAGATAATCAGTTCTCTTTTGAAGATGTTCATTCTTTTTTGAAGACTGTGATGTACTCAGATATGAGTTTAGTGCTACTGCCATTTCCATTCGTTACTATAAGGCTTATATTATACTTTCCTGGTTCAGTAAATGTATGAGTTGCGTTCAAAGCATGTTTTGAATTAATACCGTCTCCAAAGTCCCAGAGCCAGGAAGTCGGCCCACCTGTGCTATTGTCGGTAAGTAATACTTTTAACGGGACTGTTCCAGAAGTAGGGACTGCAGAGAAATCTGCGACAGGTTTTAGTGGTTCTTGCCCCTCTTTCGAAACAACGCACATATAGATGAAGTTTCCAGTACGACCACCACTCCATACGATCTTGTCTCCATAGATGACAGGCTCTAGAGGTGATGATCCATTGGTGGCTATCTGAATTTTTTTCTGAGTGGAAAAGTCGTACATATAGATAACTAGACTATTATGAGACTCCGCCCACACAACTCTATCCTCATAGATAGCAAAAGAATATGGTTGATTGGAGGAAGTAGCGATCTGAGTTTTCTTAGAAGTTGAGAGGTTGTACATATAGATTATACTTTTTTCATCGTGATATCCTGCCCATACGACTTTGTCTCCGAAGATAGCAAGTCCTCCCTTTATTGATTCATTGCCATTAATCTGAGTTTCACTGGAAGTGGAAAGATCGTACATGTAAATATCAGAATTTCCGTTGCGACTGTCTGTCCACACTATCCTGTCCCCATAAATAGCAAGCTGATGACCCATTTTGTATGTGATCTTATATTCAGTAAGGACATACTCTCCATCTACACGCCGTACAGGAGATGCCGTTATTGGAAATAACTTTGAAAAAGATACTTTTGAATTGCTCACAGTCAGGTTGACAATATAAGTTCCCGGAAACTCGTATTTATAAACCGATGTTTTGTTTATAGAATCAATAATGCCATCATTGTTAAAATCCCATGTTCTTTTTCCCACATTTTGCGAAAGATCAGTAAAAAGGACAGAAAGGGGAGCCTGGCCGCTAGTAGTATTAACATTGAAATTTGCTACAGGAAGAAATTCAGCCTCATGCACAATAATTTTCTGAGTTTTTGAGGCCTTACCGTTTGCATTGCTTACTGTCAGATTAACAGTATAATTTCCTGGGATTATGTATTCATAAGCCGGATCTTTTTCCGTAGAGTCTGAGATCCAGTCATTGTCAAAATCCCAGTTCCATGTAATTGCATGTTGTGAAAAATCTGTAAACTGGACAGCTAGTGGGGCAAGCCCCTGTGTGGTATTGGTACTGAAGTTTGCAATAGGTTGTTTCTGTGTTCTGGACATGGATGCGAGAGGAAGGAAATCAAAATCGCTTTTGTTGACATTATAGGGAGAATCGCAAATCCAATCTCCATCTGAATCCGTACATGTCTCGGAAAAACCGGTTCCATTCGGATTTGCCCAGTAATTGCCGCCTAGGTACGGTCCACCTACAATATTAGTACCTGAGATACGTGAATTGTTCCAGGTATACTCGCTATGATTTCCCAGCCTTACGTTTATAATGTTGTTAAAGTAGTTATTATAGATTCGTTCATCAAACTCCCGGTCTGGAATAGAAAGCCCGCATTCCGCACTGGAGATTATTATGTTGTTTAATATATCAGTACTAGAGTCCATCACAGTAATTCCAGTGCTGCAGTTCAGGAGCGTATTGTTATGAATTCTGGAAGGCGACTGAGAAATATCTATCCCACAGTAACAATCTATAATGCTATTATTAACAACATCTATGCCGTGATCATATGTAGAAACCCCTGTGGAGCAATTAGAAATCAAATTATCAGATATTATATCACCTCCCCCGCAACAGGCAATGCTTATACCCCAGCCGTCTGAGATCTTATTTTTAGATATCAGGTCAAGCGAGCACCATACTCCCAGAAAAATGGAACCTTTTTCAATGGTATTGTTTGTCAGGTTATTCCTGCTGCTTTCACCCATAGAAATAGAACCATTGAAGAGAGAGTTTTCTGAGATTGTGTTATAACTGGAATATGACAGAGAAATGGATCCTTCTTCAAGCGTATTGTCTCTCAGATTATTCACGTTACTGTTTTCATTTAGATAGATCGAACTGTCGAAAAGGAGGTTTTCTGAAATTGTGTTCTGATCGGCATTAACAAGGTAAACTCCCAAATAGTTTTCAAATAGAGTATTACCTGTAATTTTGCAGTTTCTAGTATTCTTAAGGCAAATCCCAGATGGATAGTAAGTATAATTTCCTTTAGCTCTGGTTATATTGAAGCCGCTCAGAGTTACGTTATTAGCTGTTATAAGGAAAATGCTTTTGTTTTCTTCTGGAGATTTTACCAGTATCTCAGAATTTTTCGACTCCGATCTAATAGTCAACGAGGTAATATTGACAATTATACTTTCGTTATATATCCCAGGCATGACGATAACTGTATCTCCTGAAGACGAATTGTTTACTGCTTCCTGAATCGATCGGAAATCTGCACCTGAACCATTATTATCTACTATAATCTCCCTGGCGAATGCAGGGTTATAAACTATAATCACGAAAAAGATAGTAATCACTCAAAAAACGGTTAATTTACTTACCCACACCTGTACTTCCCCCTTTAAACAAGAAATATCACATTAATAAGGAGCTCATCCCAAAACCAATTTCTTTCCCAATATATTATACTATTTTCATGTTAGAAATTAGAGCAATTATTCAAAATTCAAGGTTTTGGGATAGGCTCAAGATCTAAAGTCCTCAAAAAAGGATATATGATCTAAGAATTAAAAGAACTTATTTCAGGCATTATATAATTTTTTGTGCTTTCTCACTAAAAATAAAGCAGGTTAGAGAATTATTTGCGATTTAAAGGCAATTAATTCTCAAGTTTCTTGTTCTAATATGTTCAAGTTATTGATATATTTAGTATAATACTGATCCAGAGGTACGGTATTTCAAGCTAGATTCAGGCTAAATGGAAGTTTTTTATACGGGCATTTCATATTTTATTAAAGTATAGGGGAAAAATTTCCATAGGAAAAACTGCTTGCAAAAATTATTTGTGTTTATACTTTTGTTTGTCTTTCATAGCTTGAATTTTCCGGTTTTCTATGACCAGGCATGTCTAAGAAATATAGAAAAACTTAACATAGTTTTGAATGTGAAAGTGCATTTGCAACGTAAAGATCAGGTGAAAGATAATTTAGAATCCGCATATGAGCCTCATTTAGGCTTTGGGATTTTAAAGAAGGGACTTAGAACAAATTTTGTTTTAAATTGTCCATAACTTCTAGTGATTTCAATTAGTGAAACTAAGATTTCTGAAAAAGGAAATTCTTGAGACTGGAAACTTTGAATTATTTAAATATTCAAATAAATCGTAAGGGGTGCTACGCATGGATGATGAAAACCGATTTTCGAAGGAAGGGGAGAGAAATTTGGACTATGATATAATAATTGTAGGGGCAGGGCCTGCTGGAATGTTTGCAGCTTACGAGCTTGCGGAGTTAAAGCTGTTGAGAATTCTGATTGTGGACATGGGCAGGGATATAGATGAGCGCCTGTGTCCTATGAAAACTCAGACGTACTGCATGCACTGCACACCCTGCGATATTATGTGCGGAGTAGGGGGTTGTGGTACTTTTTCGGACGGAACCTTAAACCTGCGGCCTGATGTTGGAGGAGACCTGGCAAGTCTGACAGGAGACCAGACCGAAGCCTGGCAACTTGTGGAAAGAGTTGATGAAGTCTTTTTGAAGTTTGGAGCCCCCCAGGGAGCTCTGCTGACAGAAGGCCAGGAAATAGAGGAGCTTAAACGCAGGGCTGCCTCGGTAGGAGCCCGGTTTATAGAGATAAAGCAGCGTCACATAGGTTCGGATAATGCCCCTGCAGTTATAGGCCGCTTCAAACAGAACCTTGTTAACAAAGGAGTGAACTTTCTGCTTGAGACCGAGGTAAAAGATCTGCTGATTGAAGAAGAGACCTGCAGGGGCATTATACTTTCCGACGGGCAAGAACTCCGAGCCAGTTATGTACTTTTGTCACCCGGAAGGAGGGGCTGCAATTGGGTTTCGGAGATGATTGAAAAACACGACATCGAAGCCAGATATGGAGGAATTGACATCGGGGTAAGGGTAGAAGTTCCTGCAATTGTTATGGACCCTGTGACGAAAATCAACCGTGATCCTAAGTTTCATATCCAGACCCACCGTTATGATGACTTTGTCCGGACTTTTTGTACGAATATGCGCGGATTTGTCGTAAAAGAAGAATATGAGGGCTTTATCGCAACTAACGGCCACTCCCTGGCAAACGCGGAATCTGAAAACACAAATTTCGCTTTTCTTGTCCGAATCGAGCTTACCGAGCCAATTGAAAATACTACAAAATATGCTCGTTCAATCGCAAAACTTGCAACCACGATCGGAGGAGGAAAGCCAGTTCTTCAGCGCATGGGCGACCTGAGAAGAGGACGACGCTCTACAAAAGAACGTCTTGCAAAAAACCTTGTTGTAAATACGCTCAAAGACGTCACTCCGGGTGATATTTCAATGGCTCTCCCCCATAGGATAGTTATGGATATAATCGAAGGTCTTGAGATCTTAAACGAGATCATTCCAGGTGTCACCTCAGATTCGACCCTTCTGTATGCTCCTGAAGTCAAGTTTTATGCAATGCATCTCAAAGTCGACAGGCAAATGGAAACCAGCATCAAAAACCTCTTTGCAGCCGGAGACGGAGCAGGGCTCTCAAGAGACATAGTCAACGCCGCTGCTACCGGAATTTTAGCAGCTGAAGGAATAATGAAAATGGTCAAAGAGGAGAAAGAAGCAAAAGCAGAATCAAGAGAGTGACCGGGGCAAGAAAATAAGCTAAAAGTGAGTAGAAGCGAAAAAATAACTGAAATTAAAGAAAAAAGAAAGGAATAAACTGGAATTAACGGAAAAAAGAAGAATAGTTTGAAATTAAAGAAAAAAGAGAGGAATAAGCTGATAAACAGAAAAAAGTGGTGATAAGTGAAAGAAAAAACGGAGAGAACACTTTATCTAAAGGAAGATTGCGTTCCCACCTGAAAGCCCGGATTTATTGGTAGATATTAAAATTCTAGCTTCTTAGTCTGAAAAGAGGTTTGGAATGAAATTCGTTACTGGATCTGAATTTTAATCCCTTCACTTGTATACCGCAGATTTTTGTGGAGTAGATGTTGCTAGTAGAATTTTGTTTAGATAGATGGGAACGCAAGTTATACCATGAGCGTATCTTATATAATATTTTTAGTGTATAATGTTATTTTACTGATATATTGTTAGTGAAAATAGTAAACTTTAATCCATTGATTTAACGATTATATTACGAGCCTATCCCAAAAGCCATTTAGTTCTTAATCATCAAGAATTTTCAGGATTGTTTTCATGATCAGAAACGTGATTGATGATTCTAATTACAGGATTCAGAGAAGTAATTTTGAGCTTTTGGATCAGCTCTTAAAAAATTAAAATAGAAATGAAAAAAAATTAAGAAATTAGTATATTCATATTTTCTTTGTCAACAGCTCTTGATTTTGAGGGATAAGCCCCACACAGATTTCGCTTATATCTTTTACATATATTGTATTTGCTTCCTTATCAAACTCTCCATTAATTTCAACAAACTTACGGCAGAAAAACTCAAGATAATAATCCGGTTTCCATAAGCACCTGTCCGCATATTTTAGCAGATGCTCACCGTCACAGGTCTGCAGATAGTAATCCGGGCCTTCAGATTTGCTTCCGACCCTTCCATGTTTTACATAAACAAGTCCTTTAAAAGTTCCCATAAAAAGGCTCCTTCTTTTGGTTTGCAGTTACGGCTTAAAATAGAAATTTATCCAAAAAGTAAAACCGCATCATCTATTATTGCTTAAATAAGTATAAATAAATATTGTGAGAATGTTAGCATTATAAACAAGTTCCTTTAAAAACGCTAATAACCTTCTTCTGCTTCTATACTAAGACCAAAAGATAACTGTTATATAAATTAAACTCTTTTAAAAACGCGTGGAGAACCCAGATGGTTGATATTAAAAATTTATCGACGCTCCCTTTGAGTTATTAGTGCTGGACAACAATTGAAAAATCTTGGATTTGTAAAAAATTAGCTGGTTCTGAGTTCACAAATTTGTAAAATACCAAGAAACTGTAGATATTCCTGTAATTAGAGCACAAAACGTTACTAGAAACGGATTTTCGGAGGGAAACTTCTTTTATGTAGACGTAGAAAATACGGAAAGACCTCCTCGGTCGAGACTCTACGATGGGAAGTTTACTGGTGTTTGTGGGTTTCGTAGAAATGTCAGAATTTTCCAAAAGGAAAAGAGTTTTTTAGGTCCAAATGTAACAAAAATAAAAATAATGTAGTAAAATCCGCAAAAAACCACATTCCTCATCTAAAACCTGTCTTTCACCGAGCAAAGCTCGGGTCAGTCCGAAAAAAACAAAAAATAAAAGGTTTTTCACAGAAAAGAATTAGTTAATTTTTACTCATTTAATAACAAGAACACTAAAGAAATTTTTTCAACTCATTAAAGAAAAGGCCTCACTGCGTGTGTAACAAGCAACACTCAGAAAAGTCTGAAAAAGAAGGAAGAGATTTTTGAATACTAAAATTATAAATTTTTTAAGTTTACTCAAGAAAAATATACTGAACGCCTATTTTCCGGAAAATAGAATGCTGGGTCCGTCTGAAAAGAAGAAAACAAAAAGAAAAGATTTTTAAAGATAGGAGTCAGTGGACTTTTCTTACTTATAATAAAATATTGAAATTACTTTTAATCTTATTTAAGGGAAGATCTTACAGCACGCTTGATAATACCTGCTTAACCTAAAAATTTATATATTTTCTATGCTGTATAAAGTTCTACAGATTGCCAAGGTGGCGGAGCGGTTACGCAATCGCCAGCAGAGCGATTCAGTCCTGGTTCAAATCCGGACCTTGGCTTCACTAATTTTATAATAACCTTCGTCATTCCTTGCAAATAACCTTGATCTCTGTTTTTTAAAATTGCTTAACTTTTGACATTTCTATGCGCTTAAGTTCAAGTTTTGAGCCGCAACAGTTGGACCGCAACAGTTGGGCCGCAACCGTTGCGCCGGTTGATCACACCTATAGGGTTTAGGGATAAGTTCTTTAAATTCAAACGTTACTGAGGTTTTCGCTCAAGCCTTTTTTTAAAAGGCTTGTGATCACGCCTATNNCTATAGGGTTTGGGGATAAGATTATCAAATCCAAATGTTGACCTGCCGTTTTCGTTCAAGCCTTTTTTGAAAAGGCTTGAACTGAAATGAACCACATGTTGCCGAAGCGAAACTTTGGCTGTGTTCCAGAAACAGAATTAGAAAATTGATAATAGGGAAATTGGGCATCCGGTTATTGGGGAGTGGGGGTGTTGGGGGGTTATTAAAAACAGTTGAAAGGTCTCTTATGACCTTCCCAGATGCCCACATCCTACTTTACCTCATGATATATATAATTAAAGTTTATAAATTTATCCAGAGAGTTCCCCCAAGAAAACCATAAATTATTTACTGCTAGGGTTTCTAAACTAGCTCTAAAATAGGTTTTCTAAGTCCCTTTTATAGGTCGAACGGAACGGAAAGGATATCGTGTGTTGTAATTATGAAATAAGTCTTTGATAAATCCGATTTCCTGTGAGCTTGAAGAGAAACTTGGGATATAAAATCTGCTGATTTCAAAAACAATTCACAGCTAACAATATAATTGCCTCGTTCCTTCAAACCGATTCGGTTGAGCAAAAGTAATACTAATTTATAAAAAACCTGCCCTCCTTGAACGTAGCTCAGTATCTTAACTATAGCCTACCATCTTGAACGCAACCGTTGTACTGCAACCGTTGCGCCGGTTGATCACGCTGATAGGGTTTTGGGGATAAGTTTTTCAAATCCAAACGTTGACCAAATGTTGACCTGCCGTTTTCGCTCAAGCCTTTTTTGAAAAGGCTTGCGGTCAAGCCTTTTTTGAAAAAATCTGCAGACCTCGAGCTGCAGAAGCATAACTCTGCTGGAAAAACATTTATCATGCTTTGTGATATAAAATTACTCACGAATAACAGCTAATATAATCAGAAACGGGCCGCTGATCAATTGGCAAAAGACAAACGAATAAGGTTTCCATCAGGTTCATATCAGGCTTTTTATAAAGGCATCCGCTACAAAATAGATCCTGAAAATGATATCGTGGAAATGACTCAGAAACTGAATCCAAGATATAGCCCTGAGAGCAGGGAAGAAGCTGTTAATCTGGCAAATAAGCTTGGAGTAAAAAAAATTCAAAAAAGAGCCAGATTATTTTCAAAACTCCTTCTTCTTTCAGTACTGGTATTCCTATTTTTGATGTTTGCCTCTGCTCATTTTTCTGTAAAATCCGAAAGCTTTCTTTTATCAGCCGGAAGATTCCTAACAATTGTGTCAGAAATTATTTTCCTTTATATGTTTGGTTATTACAGGGCAGTAACGAACTATTGTGCGGATTCATACTGCGAGAAATGCGGGAAGCACTTAGTTTTTGAGGAGTTTCAGGCTCCACTCGTAAAAGAAGAAAGCAAAATTGGTACCTATACAAAAACCCTGACACAGTACTGGCACTGTAAAAACTGCGGGCATGAAGATATAAAAGTTGAAACTCAATACATAGACCACCATCAAGAGAAAAGGCAGGATAATTTAAAAGAAGACACCTGCGAGGAATGTGGGAAAGAGCATGCAATGGAAGAATACAGAGATATTGACGTATTAAATTACGTTCTCAAGAAGAAAATAAGGTATTTTAAATGTAGAAACTGCGGCTACCATGAAATCAGACTAAGTAAAAGGTTCAGAATTGTTTAACAACTATCGAGCTCTCTATGCAATCCAGTATAGCAAGTGCTTATGTACGCAATTTGAAGAGTAAATATCTCTAAAAGGCCTTTTTTATTAGAAGAGAGCTGTTGTCTAAACAACCATGAGAAGTACGATACTTACTACGGTGTTTACTTATAAATCAGTCCATAAATTAGTTTGTTTGATCAGAGGATTACAAATGTGTTCGTTATAGCTTCAATGTGATTGATAAGTTTTGGAGTCACCAGCAACTCCTTTTGTATAAGATGTGAATACGGGATAAGTTCAAATTATTGTAATATGCGCCTTATTTACCAATTGACTGTTAATTATAAATACTATTTTTTTCTCTATGTTACTCTACAAATGTAAGCCAGGCTCAAATATAAAGAGGATAAATCATAATCGTACAGTATGATTTTAATAACATCCTGAATCTAAAGTAATTTATTATAATTTTCAGATATTTTATTTAACCCTTCCACTAATGTAGAACTCTGACAATATGATTTTAATTTGTAAGTTGAAAGAATAAGGTGAATAATTGTATTTAACTGTAACTTAATTCGCTGGAAAAAACTGAGGTAGTTTAGGGTATGAAAAGATACGATGTAATTGTCGTTGGGGCGGGTATAAGCGGGCTTCTTGCAGCGCTTACGCTTTCAAAGCATGGAAAAAAGATCCTTGTTCTTGAAAAAAGACAGCATTTGGGCGGAAACTGCAACAGCTACATGGTAGATGGCTATCAGGTAGATACAGGAGCACACGCAATTACTCATCTGATTGAAGGACCTCTGAAGAGGTTGATGGATAATTACTTTGACTTTTTGCCTGTGTTTGAGGAATATGGGCATTATTACGTTCGGACTGAAAATACTCTTGTCAAAGTTCCTTCCAACCTCAAAGATTTCGTGACTTTTGATGTGCTTCCAAGAAAGGACAGATTACTACTTTCCCAGACTCTTACAAAAGCCTTTACCCTGTCTTCATTTGGAATAGATCTGTCCGACCAGTCAGTATATGATTTTCTGCCAAAAAACCTTTCAAAAGAAACTTACGATTTTGTGGACACGATATCAGCTTTCCTCTCAGGCAAGTCAATGAAGGAAACCTCTGCCCAACGGGTTCTGTCAGGAAGCAGTTTTGTCAGAGACAGCATTACCCAGGAACAGTTTGATGCAATGATCGGAAGACTGGAACCCAAAAAGTCCCAGTCTACAGAGTCTATCCTTGCTTCAGTCCTTCCGTACCATCTCCATGCCTCCCTTCAGGCCAGGATGACCAGGGTCACCCAGCCTTTTACCTCTCTGGAAAGGCTTGCAACAAATAATGTAAACTATTCTCAGGGTTATCCCAGAAAAGGCTTAAAAGCCCTGCTCAACGCTGTTCTTTATTCACTTCCGGAAACTGTTGAGATCAAAACGGGATGTGAAGTTAAATCCATCCTTGTACAGGACGGAAAGGTTTCAGGCGTGGAAGCCGATGAAGTATATAACTCTGACCTTGTTGTCTACACAGGTTTTGCAACCGAGCTTCCCAGGCTTATAATGGATCTCCCTCAGGAATATAAGGCAAATCTGGAAGATATAGTCCACAGCAAAAGCCTGACAATCTGGCTTGGACTTGAAAAAGAGTTTCCCGATTTTAATTACACGGGATCAGAGATCTGGTTCAAGGATTTCGCCTACTGGGCAACACCCATAAGTAACTATGATCCCTCGCTTGCTCCAAAGGATAAACAGCTTATAGGTTTTTCTTTCGTGATTGACGAAAATAAAAACGAAGACGAGGAGACAAAAAAAGCCTACGATACGATTTTCCGTGCACATCCAAACATTGAGAAATATATCGATATGCAGCACGAACAAATAACGGTTCCAGAAAAAGCTGCAGTCGCAATTAATGGAAAGTTCGCAGATATTCGAACTCCTGTTCGGAATCTGTACGTTGCGGGCACGGACACTGACAAACGCAGCATGGGAATTACCCGAGCTTCGTATTCGATTATCGAGCTCCTGAAGATTCTTAATGAGGATGGAAATCTTCATTAAAATATCTGCTTTATATTGATTATATAAAGACATAATTGCATTTATTTTTGGGAATTGGAAATATATTTCAACCCTTTCGAAATATTTTTCCTTTTTGTGGCAACCTGGCCAACCCCTGGCTGAAAGAATTCTAAGATGAAATTGTGAAAGCGGCCTTTAGATATTATTTTTGGTTTTTACGTAATAATGCATTGTTTTTTCTTTCTTTTTGTGTAAAGGTGCAATTAATCTAACATTTTCATGTTTGCTGTTAATTTTTCTGGCAGAATTTTCAAAAAAACTCAATCGAAAAATACTTATATAAATTTTAATCAATCGCAGATTTTATGACACAAAATATATATAACCCCAGCACTCAAGGAAAAGATTTATATTGAATCAAGAGGTAATGAGCTTCCGTTATCCGGCAAGTGAATAGCTAATTCCTGACCGGCCAAACGTAAAAAACAAAAAAGAAGTGATAATGGGATGACAAATCAAGAGATATTTGATAAGTTACGCGACGCAATCGTAAATCAGAACGCCGCAGGTACTGCACAGCTATGCAAGGAGGCCCTGGCTGCAGGAATTCCGGCACTTGATATTATTACGAAGGGCCTTTCCGTTGGAATGAAAATTGTCGGTGATAAGTTCGAAGCCGCCGAGATTTTCCTGCCTCAGATCATGATGTCTGGAAAAGCAATGAGCAATGCAATGGAAGTCCTTACCCCCGAACTTGAAAAGAGCAAGAANNACCATGCTTGGAGCAAACGGATTCCAGATCCTTGATCTTGGAGTTGACGTCCTGAATGAAAATGTTGTAGAAGAAACTGCAAAACACAAAGGAGAAAAAGTCCTCTTAGTAGGCTCAGCCCTTATGACCACCTCTATGCTCGGTCAGAAAGATCTGATGGACAGGCTTAGAGAAGAAAACCTCAGGGACAGTGTAAAGTGCATGTTCGGAGGAGCTCCTGTATCTGATAAATGGATTGACGAGATCGGAGCAGATGCAACTGCAGAAAATGCTGCCGAAGCTGCAAAAGTTGCACTTGAGGTTATGAAATAATCCTGGGAGGCAAAAGAAGATGACATTTAGAAAATCATTTGACTGCTATGACTTTTATGACAGGGCAAAAGTAGGGGAAAAGTGCACCCAGGACGACTGGGACCTTATGAAGATCCCGATGAAGGCAATGGAACTCAAGCAGAAATACGGGCTTGANNATGATGGAAAAACTCTTCAATGCAGGCTTTGAGATGCTTCTTGAGTGCGGAATTTACTGTACCGACACTCACAGGATCGTAAAATACACTGAAGACGAAATTTGGGATGCAATTAACAACGTGCAGAAAGAATTCGTGCTCGGAACTGGCAGAGAAGCAGTAAATGTCAGGAAAAGAAGTGTTGGTGACAAGGCAAAGCCAATTGTGCAGGGTGGACCTACTGGTTCTCCGATTTCCGAAAATGTGTTTATGCCTGTTCACATGAGCTATGCACTCGAAAAGGAAGTCGACACCATTGTTAATGGTGTGATGACCTCTATACGTGGGAAAGCTCCTATTCCAAAGAGCCCTTACGAAGTTCTTGCTGCAAAGACAGAAACAAGACTCATTAAGAATGCTTGCGCCATGGCTGGTAGGCCTGGCATGGCTGTCTAGGGCCCAGAGACCTCCCTGTCCGCTCAGGGAAACATTTCCGCCGACTGCGCTGGCGGAATGACCTGTACGGACAGCCACGAGGTCTC
>DAQQ01000252.1:0-9923 GCA_002508465.1 Methanosarcina sp. UBA7
ATAGATTCTCATGTTATATTCACTTCTAATTTCGTTAGGAACGAGTACTCTGTATGTAGCTCCTTAGTTTCGACAAAACGATTTGTTTCCTTGCTTTGAGTATCTGATGTATATGTTACTTTGAACATAACGGAGAATTGCACTTACCTTTGAGAAAAGTGTGTATTTAGATGCGAGATAACTTACAGCTTACTCTTTTGAATACTAATACATCTCAGATTTATTGAGTTCTTACGGCTATTGGTCTTGTTTTAAAGCTATATTACATTTGTTTCTAATTTGTATCTATCTAAATTTGGGATTCTTGCTCTTCTAGTCTATGTTCTTTCGATAAAAAAGTTATATATATCATAATATAGGAAATAGGTTACTGTATTCCGTAAATATATACTATGTTATGTTTTAATAAACATAATACAATTGAAGCAAATATAGGAGGATTGGAACTGAAGTAAGCTATACAGAAGAATTTCGCTGCCTGTTAGAAACTCAATAGTTGCTTAAAATCGAATGCTTAAAGAAGTGAATTTTGATACGGTTGTAATAAATCTTTGAGGAATATCAATGACCAGAAAAATTGCTTTTTATGGAAAAGGTGGAATCGGAAAATCCACCACTCAACAAAATACTGCAGCAGCTATGGCATATTACCATGGCAAAAATGTTTTCATCCACGGTTGTGATCCAAAAGCGGACTGCACTCGTTTAGTACTTGGAGGCGTGCCCCAAACCACGATAATGGACACGCTTAGGGATGTAGGGGAGGAATCTGTAACAATTGAAAATGTGGTCAATACCGGTTTCAACGGCATCAGGTGCGTCGAATCCGGTGGCCCAGAACCTGGCGTTGGCTGTGCTGGTAGGGGGGTTATTACTGCAATAAATCTTATGGAGGAGTTGGGAGTTTATTCTGACGATCTGGACTTTGTTCACTTTGACGTACTGGGTGATGTTGTTTGCGGTGGTTTTGCGATGCCGATTCGAGAAGGAAAAGCCCAGGAGGTGTATATCGTTGCTTCTGGAGAAATGATGGCAACTTATGCAGCAAATAATATCTGTAAGGGTTTACTCAAGTATGCCGAACAAAGTGGCGTGAGGTTGGGAGGGATTATTTGCAACAGCCGTAAGGTTGATAATGAGCTCGAAATGATGGAAGAGTTCGTATCCGAACTTGGGACACAACTGATACATTTTGTACCTCGAGATAACATTGTTCAAAAAGCTGAGTTCAATAAAAAAACTGTTGTGGAGTACGATCCCGAATGCAATCAAGCACTTGAATACGGAAAACTCGCCAAGAAAATACTGGAGAACGATACGTTTGTAATCCCTACACCATTAAGTATGGATAAACTGGAGAAAATGGTAGAAAGGTATGGTCTTATGGATTAATTCAAAGCATTCCGAATAAAAAAATTGTACTTAAATAATACCTTCGAAAAAAAATAATCACAAACTTCATAAGTGGGTATTACCCCTTCAAAATGATTATGGTAGAAATAAGATAAGGGGTACCTGGCAGATACCAGTTACTTTTAATTAAGAATAGTTTGGTAAGAAAAAGATAGATATCTGAATTTAAGTTTCTGGATATCTGAATTTAGGTTTCAGGGTGTATGGTTCCGATGTGTAAGATTAAGATGAATATTTCTGCATGAACCTGCAACTTTCCGCTGGAACGAAATCCTGTACTAATCAGTGCAGGATTCTTCAATTATATTTTGTTTTTCACTTAATTTCCAAAAATACGGTCTCATCCTTACAACAACCGAACAGGACAAGAAGTCGATGAATATTCAACCATATAATTTTACACAACAAAAAAACATAAGGATAGGGTGTTCTCTGATGGATCAAGTTCGTTATACGCAAAGAAACTGTACAGACAAAGAGAAAATAAAAAATTTTCTTTTGCATGAAAGAACAGGTGTGCTGGGAATGGTAAGTGATACTTTTCCTTATGCTATTCCAATGAATTATGTGTGGCACAAAGGTTCAATTTACTTTCATGGTATGGGTTCTGGCAAAAAGGAAGATATTCTTTCCCAAAGTCCGCATGTTTGTTTTACAATATATAAGGAGCATGGTACCGTAATTGATCCTATGCCCTGCCATGCTGATACGGCATATATGAGCGTAATGCTTTTTGGAAAGGCAGAAAAAGTAACCGACTTCGAAGAAGCCGCTGAAGCTCTTCAGAGACTGGTCGATAAATATATGCCGGGGTATTACAGTAACTCTCTAACCAGCAACTTTATTGAAAAGTATCGCTCTTCACTTGATGAAAATCCAGTTTCGGTGTATAGGATAACGCTGGAAGGGATGACAGCTAAAGAAAACTCAGTAGAATCTGAACAACTATTCTACTCGGAAATATCTTAATTCTACAGTAGTTACATGAAATGAGGCCTTTTGGGAGAAAGTCCCAAAAACGCCTTTTTATAATACTTTTCATTAAAATCCTTATCAAGAAAAGTGAAATCTGATATTAATGTGCTGGCATTCACATGGTTTATACATTTACTATTCTGAGAGTCATTTTGTTCGGCAATTCATTTACAATTTCGTATCTAAACCCTAAAACCTCTAATTCTGTGTCAAACCACTTTGGAATATGGCTGAAAACAACGTTCAGATTCTTAAATTCTCCCTTTTTTAGATATGGAATTAAAACTTTCTTTGAACTCAAATCAGGATTTTTTAAGAGGACTTTTTCAAGATTGAGGGAAAAATCACCTTTATTCATACCAGGTTCCAAAAATTTTATGATATCAAATTTGGTAGTTTCTTCCTGCTTCTTCCCAATTACATTAACTACATCTTTTTTAATTGAATTAAGAATATCTGGCACGCTATCTTCTGCAAGGAATATGTCAAAGAATGCTGCTTGAAAAAAACCGAATGCCACTCCTGGAAATTCGCTTGCAGCAATTATTCTTACATCACCAAGTTGTTTTATGGTATCCTCTACAACCATCCGTACAGCAGGAATACCTTTTGCATTGCAAACTTTATTTTCGAAACGATTTAGAACTTGCCATTCCCCTCCTTCTTCTGTATATATCCCTAATTTGACAGAAAAATAAAAATTAAAATGAAAAAAGGAGCNNATTTTCATTTTTCCGAAAAATTCTGCGTCAATACTATACGTTTTTTGTAGAAAAATACTTTGTCAATTTATAAATTCTGTCAAACTAAGGATATATTGTAATAAGGCCAGGCTCAAATATTGAACTCGTTTTTTGGTTATTATCTTCCACAACTGCAATTTTCAAGATAGTTCCTCCTATCAGACTACAAAATATTAGTTCTCACCTGAAGTTGAAACAGTTGCCCCTTTCAAAAATATCTACTAACTTGCATAATTTAGAGACCAATTCTTAAGTAAAACAATGGCAATTCTACTAAAATGTCTATTGAATTGGAGTAATATAAAAAAGATAGCTAATAAAAGCGTAAGGAGGCACCCCCTGCATCTCTTTGTTTCGCCAAAGAATGAGAGAGCGAAATATTCATCATTTGCAATCGGATGCACACCGTTGTGGCTTTAAATTTATATATCTTTTAATTGATTCTACCAGAACTAATTAACACTGTTAACTGGAAGAGCCTAATAAAAACTCAATTGAACCTTAAATATTAAACTGTCCAATGTTTTTAGTCTTTAAATTATCCTTACCATACATTCAGTATCCATTCCCTATCCTTTTTGTACTCCATATCGGCGAAAAGCGTGTTTGCCATCTGTTCAGCAAGCCACATAGCACCTTCATATCCAACAACTGGATGTCGGTACATACCTGCACGATCAAAAGTGGGAAAACCCACGCGAACCATCGGAATATTATTGTCGATAGCAGTCCAGCGACCTTTGGAATGTCCCATAATCAAATCAAGCTCAACTTCTTTATCCTTGATCCTTCTTTCAAGTTCCCATAGATCTGCGTTCATAATAATTTCCATATCGAACTCGACTTTCTCCTGTAATTCCTTGATGCGTGGATCATCCTTATATGTAGTATTGTCATCACCAAGAAGCAAAACTACAGGTTTCATTTCCATATCGAGGCAGAATTCAGCAAGGCCTATGACTAGGTCTGGATTTCCGTAAATAGCAACCTTCTTGTCTGCGAAAAACATGTGGGTGAGATCAGTAATTGCATCGATTGCGATTCCTCTTTCGCGAACAAGTGATTCTGGAATTGGTTTTCCTGTCATTTTCTTCAAATTTTGCAGAAAAGTGTCCGTATTACGAATTCCGATAGGAGTTGGTCCTATTATTGCAGGAACGTCGAATTCGCTTTCAAGATATCGGGCGGCTTTCGCACCTTCATATCTGTTCAGTGCAATTGTTCCCATTGCGTCCGCAGTTCCGGTCAGATCTTCTATTGTCGTGCTGCCATGGGCAAATTCACTTTTATCAGGCATTAAAGGAGAATCAAAGCTTTCTATTTCAAAGAGGACTGTCGCATCTATGTCCATTGCTGACAGAAGGTGCTTGAGTGCTGTAACATCTCCGGGATTAACCCATCCGGTAATTAGATTGATCTTTCCATTAGGTTTATCCTTTTTTGCAAACTCCTTTACTATATCATGGACTGCCACATCATATCCGGTTACCATGCTTCCTTTAAAACTTGGAGTATGGATAGGAATAAGATGCACTTCCCGGTCTGCATATTTTTCTTTCAAAAGCTTTTTGTTTAGTTTCCGAATGAGACCGTCAATATCATCGCCGATAACTTCCGTCGAGCACGTTGTTATGATCGGTACTACTTTTACATGTGGATACCTCATCAAAAGCACATCAACAGCTTCTTCAACTCTATTAAGTGCTCCAAAAACTGCACCGTCCTCGTGAAGAGACGAAGATGCAAGCTCAAAACTATCCTTGAAATGCTGTGCCAATAGCATACGGACAAACATTACGCATCCTTGTCCTCCATGAACGATTCCGATACAATCCTTTATTCCTATACTAGCATACTGTGCTCCGCAAGGTTGGCATGTGAATATAGGGTTGATAATTCCTGGACGCTCTCGTTGTTTTAGTTCACAAGACATAATATTTCCTTTTCCTTAATAAAGTGGGTTAGTGAGTTCTTGATTAAGTGACCCATTGATAGTTAAGTAATCTATACGCTCTTTGAGTCCCTGCATAAGCAGCTTGATATCTTTTTTGTCCATTGTGCCTAACCATGGGTACGATTTTTTGAACCCATTTGCTAAATACACAGCATCTACCCAATAGCACTTATCTGAAGGCGTGCTGAGATCAACAGGTTCATCGCACAGTAATTGCATGGTTTTTGTAAGGATCCCTTCATTTTGTCTCTCTCTGTCCCAGGAACGTGAATGAAACTGCCACAGGCACCATTTCATAATAAAATCTACAAGCTGCTCTATCCTGTCTTTCATAACATCATCCATTAATGACCTCACCTCCCTCTATCATACCATGCCAGGCTGTTGCTGTGATTCAAGCTTTGGATATTTTTTCCCACGCAATTTTGTAACAATATCCCATTCGCCGGTATACGGTCTTTCCTCGATTGGGGTAGTCCCATCCTCAATAATATTCACGTCAGAAATCATCTGTCTGGTCATGAACCCTTTATCAGTGGGAATTTCATCCTTACTTATGTCCAATCCAGAAAGCTGGTGAATTGGTGAATAGATTGCATTGTAAATATCTCTAGCAAGCCTAACCCATCCTTCAAATCCTTTATACGGGCCATTATCATATGCATGAATATTGAGGTATGGGATCCTCATCTTCTTGGAAACTTCGCCTGGACGGACACCTGTAAGAACACAATCGGGTTGTAACATTTCCATAGCTTCTAGCCCTTCAAGTTCGTTAGGATCGTCAATTGCAAGTGCTCCTTCACTGCACCGAGCAACACCTTTTTCGAAGTCTCCCTGGTGACCGAATTTTGAATACACTGAGACAACCTTAACTCCCATTTCCTCTTCAATTACATGTGCCCAATGCCACAGTTTGGAGCCGCCCGGCCAGAGACAGAGTTTTTTTCCTTTCAGACGTTTAGCATACCAGTTGAGTTCTGGTCTCCATCTGGCAGTTTCTTCGTCTATTATAGCCTGTGTTTCTTTTTCAAGTCCGAAAAACATAGCTACTTTCATTAATGATGCTGAGAGCGGTTCGAAACCAAAACCATCAATATCAAGACGTGGAATTCCATATCTTTTTCTGAGCTCATTACAGATGTATTCGGAAGAACGTGCGCATTCAAGCACATTAAGATGAGCACGATGCATACCTCGTAGGTCATCGTAGGTACAATTTCCAGTAAAGGTAGAGAGAACCTGAATTCCCATTCTCTGGAAAAAATCTACCATAATTTCCGCATCACCCTGGATATTGTAGTCACCAACATAATTGATAACATATTTACTTTTTATTTCAGGTTCAAATGTTCCAACTTTTTGATCTATCCAGGCAATATTGATTTTGTGATGTCCTCCTGACTGGCTAGGTCCTCCAAAACCAGGAGCATTGCAGACGAAAATGTCTACATCTGGCATTTCTTCCATTACTTTTTTAGCAACTGCAGCGATATCATCTCCAATAAGTGCCGAAGCACAAGTTTGGTAGATAGTCATTCTTTTGATATGGGGAAAAGCCTTGAAGCAATCAATAATATTCTGTTTAAGCATTTTTTCTGCGCCGAATACGACATGTTTTTCCTTCATATCAGTTGCAGCGGTATATTTAAGCTGGAAATTGTTGTTATCACTGATATAACGCTTAGTATGCCAGGTATCGTAGGTGCATCCAACTGGACCATGGCTCATATGGATGACATCCTTCATAGGTGAGCCTATAACATGTTTTGCACCACAGTAAGCGCATCCTCTTTCTGAAATTGTCCCAGGAATCGTATTGAGGTATCCAAGGGGGAGGCAGGAAGTCAAGTCTTCACCTGGACCCTTTATAACAGCATGCATCGCCCTTTCGGGAATACATTCGCTACATTCAAACGTATGATATGGCATCGGTTTGTTTCTCCTTATCTTTTATAGAAGGGCACTGTCTCCCTGTTCATCTGTCCTTACCCTAATGGCATCATCAACAGGGCAAATGAAAATTCTCCCATCGCCGATTTCACCAGTTTGGTTTACCTTAATAATTGTTTCAACAATTGTGTCAACATCTTCATTACGGGCAACTATGGAAAATAGGCGCTTGGGAATGTATTCCATTCTCCTTCCAGCCTTTATGCTCTGATCCAGAATTTCAGGGCGAATATCAATTTCAAGCTCGGTTGCAATGCCCTTTTGTTTACCTCTTCCAAACACTGGAAGCGCAGTTAAACTTGGAACACCGAGTTTCTCAAGGGCTTCTTTTGTAGGAATAACTTTTTTTGGACGGATAATTGCAATTATTTCTTTCATAATTGCCCCCTCCTCACAGACCTATGTCCCCTGTACGTATCGTATATGCATTGTCAACGGGGATGACGAAAATTTTACCGTCTCCCTGATGACCGGTGTATGCTTTGTATTTGATAAGTTTAACAACTTCCTCAACAGATTTGTCTTCTACAACTAGCATAAGCATGGTTTTAGGAAGCTCATCATAATGTATTGTTCCAATAGTGATTCCTTTTTGTTTTCCACGGCCAAAAGCATCTATTTTTGTTAGTGAAACAAATCCCCCCTCTGAAAGCCCTTCTATAACTTCATCAGCGGCTTCAGGACGTATTAAAGCTTTGATCATTTTCATATTAGTCCTCCTTTTGCCGCCGAGCAAACGTTGTCATACGAAACATCATTCGGCGGCAAATGAAGTTTTGTGGCGTACAATGAAATTTTATGCTTTGTAGTGAATGAAATTGCATTTGTGAGGCTTTGCAATGGCATTTAAATGATCAATCCCTGACCAGATCTTGTGATTCCTTTTTCTCTGTAATTCATATCAAGAAGCTTTGTGATACCAAAAGTTTCTTTTCGACAATTTCAAGTGCAAGCTGCCTCTTCTTTTTTTCGATTACACAGATCATTATAATCAACGAAAAGGTTGGGCTTTATTTCTGCACTATTTTGTTGCAGCATATAACGAATTATCCGAGTTTTAGTAGTTTTTAATGTGTTTTTGACCTCTTTTTGCGCTTTTAACCTCCTTTTGTGCTTTTATCTCGTTATGTTTTTTTAACCATAATATCTATTTATAATACAGGAAAACAGTAACCTATTTCCTATGTTATAATATATATAACCTTTCCTCCATATAGGTTTGATATTATTCACTCTTTAGAACATAAACATCGCTGATTTTAAAATTTAATACAAAAGATATACTTAAAAATAAATTATATTTATTCCCTAATCAGTATTTTAAGCTTATTTATTGTTATTTTGAAGCCGCTTCTTAACAGAAAAATCTAACAATTTATTATTTGCTCTTTTATCAACGTAATAAATTAGATATGTTTGTGTGTACCAATCTCATTCTGACTATTAAGAGTCAAATTGACGACAAAAATAAGTAATGAAAATGAGTAATTAGTCCGTGCCTATCATCACATTTGAGGTCTTGAACGCTTCATAAACTTAGCTTCCTACTTTTAAATTCAGACTTTCAGCTGACGTTTTTGTGATGATACAAGTGATTACCGTTCTTTCAGGCGGTTCTATTACAATTTAAGAGTTTTCCATTCCGAAGATAATGTTTTTAACTTTACTTTTTAAGGCATTGCATGCGCCTAGTTTCATATTTGATTCTCCGTTCAAAGCAGGAACATAACTTCCGAAAGTTACTATGTAAATTTATCAATATGTGAACCTTGCAAATTTAATAATGTTTATTTCTATATAACCAACTTATATAAAATAATATAATACTTTCACTCAAAAAATTGATACCGATATGTTTATATTTGAGTTGTAAATCTATTTCCTAATACAAGTTCTTCATATAAGTCGTATGAGTTTGAACGAGAAGACAGTTTACTGGTGACAAGCATGGATCTGAAAATCTACTAACTGGTAAACTACAGCAAAAAACTTGAACACGGTTTTTTTTCTATTGGGATCTGGAAAGTTATGGTCTCTCCTGAATTCCCCCACCCGTCTTCCAGAATGCAGGGAAAAAGGCGTATTCCTGAAAACCTGTTGACATTGAAGTACTAGTTCATAAAAATGGTACAGTGCTATGAAATTACTGTGCACTGTTCATTGGCATGAAAGTGAACTGCTGTACAGCAAACAGAACAATGTTGAGAGGTCAGTAAAATGCAAGACGAGAAGATACTATCGATTTTTTTTGAAAAGTACACCGAAAATACAATATCAAAGTTTTGTTCCGGAGAGCAGTGAGTATGATTCACAAAAACATAGTCTGTCCGGTTTGTGGAGCTGCCTGCGACGATATCCAGATTGAAATCAAAGACGGAAAGATTGAAGCTAAAAATGTATGCAAGATGGGAATTTCCAGATTTAGGGAGATTACAAGCCCCAAAAGATTTAAACAGCCTCTTCTAAAGTTCGGAGGAAAATTAAGGCCGGTTTCCTGGGACGGAGCCCTTCAAATAGCTGCAGATATTCTAACATCTGCGAAGCGTCCCCTTATTTACATAGGTAGCGAAACTTCCTGTGAAGCACATGAAGTGGGGCTTATGATAGGAGAATATTTGGGTGCAATTGTTGATACGGTCGGCAATGGGGCCACGGTGATGGGAACTCAGGAAGCCGGAAAAGTCGGCGCAACTGAAGGGCAGAAGAAAAACAGGGGAGATCTCATGGTCTATTGGGGAACAAACCCGCTTGAATCCATGCCCAGGCAGATGTCCAGGTATGGGGTTTTCCCAAGAGGTTACTGGACAAAACGCGGGCGTTTTGACAGGACAATCATTACTGTGGACCCGAGAAAAACTCTAACTGCTAAAGCTTCTGACCTGCAC
>DAQQ01000252.1:9946-11480 GCA_002508465.1 Methanosarcina sp. UBA7
ATTACAGGAGTTTCCATTCATGTTATGGAAGAGATGCTTGATTTAATGAAGAACTGCAACTTTGGGACTATTTCAGTAGGGGTTGGACTGTCTTCATCTCTTGGGAAGTACAGGAATATCGAAATTGCCATGAACCTTGTCAAAGAGCTGAACAAACATTCCAAATTTACCCTTGGAATTATCCGCAGTCAATGTAACGCAGCAGGCTTTAACCAGGTTGCTTCCTATATGTACGGGTACCCCTTCGGGCTTGACTTCATGCGCGGACACCCACGTTATAACCCTGGAGAATTCACAACTGTAGATTTGCTTCGAGAAAAGGATGTGGATGCAGCTTTCGTAATATGTGCTGATCCTTTGAGTCAGGTTCCCCCTGACTGTGCAGCTTACCTTTCAGAAATTCCTTTGATCTGCCTGGATACGGTTCCCTGTCCAACTACGTCTATTTCAGACATTGTGATTCCAGGAGTC
Organism: Methanosarcina sp. UBA7; assembly: GCA_002508465.1. Classification (GTDB taxonomy): domain Archaea; phylum Halobacteriota; class Methanosarcinia; order Methanosarcinales; family Methanosarcinaceae; genus Methanosarcina. The sequence continues at coordinate 10,418 of DAQQ01000252.1, forward strand.
GTTGATTCCATGGAGTGTGAAGGGACTTTCTACAGGCTCGACGATGTTCCTATTTACTTTGAACCGTTCCTTGACTCACCTTTTAAATTCACTCAAAGTAATGAAGACACCTTAAAACAACTTTTTACGAAAATTAAAGGGATGAAAAATCAGGTCAGTGTTTTTCCGTTTACATACGGTACTGATTTTAATATTCAAAATTGCTCTTCGAGATCTCAGATTTCAGACAGTCAATTAAGTTTCTGAGAATGAAAACCAATCCTGAAAACCTGGGTTTCAAAATTAAATTGGTTTGAGATGAACTCTATCTAAATTTGATACACAATAGGGAGAAATTTGATGATAACGAATTATAAAGACAAAAACCCGAAAATCTCAAAGACAGTTTTCGTTGCAGACTCTGCGGATATCATCGGAGATGTAGAAATTGGGGATTCTTCAAGTATATGGTTTAATGCTACGCTCCGAGGGGACCAGAATAAAATAAAAATCGGAAACCGGACAAGTATCCAGGATAATGTGGTAATTCATGTAGATCCTACTAATGAGGTACAAATCGGGGATAATGTCAGTGTAGGACACGGCGCCGTACTCCATGGTTGCAGAATCGAAAATAATGTGATTATAGGGATGAATTCTACGGTATTGAACGGAGCTGAGATAGGGAAAAATTCTATTGTTGGCGCAAACGCACTGGTTTCTGAAGGAAAAAAATTTCCTGAAAGAAGCCTGATCATTGGAGTTCCCGGGAAAGTAAAAAGACAACTCGAAGAAGTAGAAATCGAGGCTATATTAAGAAATGCTGAAGAATATGTAGAACTTACAAAGGAATACAGGGAAAATAGTAAAGTTGATGTTTAAGTCAATAGCTTTCCTTTAAGTTTATAACTTAAAAATTTGCTTTTTTTAAGCTTGTAACTTAAAGATTTGCTTTTTTTAAGCTTGTAACTTAAAGATTCTCTTTTTTAAGCTTGTAACTTAAAGATTAACGCCCAGGGCAGGATTTAATCCATAAGCGCGAATACTGTCCTCTATTACAGCCTTAGTTTGACAGTTTGATTTT
>DAQQ01000079.1:0-3715 GCA_002508465.1 Methanosarcina sp. UBA7
TCAGGCAGTTCGTAAATTTCTCCACTCCTAAGCCGCCTATCCTTCATGGTTACAGGATTCATAGGCAGAATAATTTTGTTTTCCGAATCTACAATAAGTATGTTTCCTGGCGCGAAAAGCTCCACAATAAGAGTATTATGGACTCCAGCTCTTTCAATTCCGATTTTCACTATTCTGTCAAACTCATGCTGCTCAACGGATGTAATCCTGCCTCCCATCAGGTATTTTCTAAGCAGCATTGGAAAAGCCTGGGGAAGCGTCGGGCTTGCCCTGAGGTATTTGCTTAGATGAATGCGCTTCCCAGCCTCAATAACCAGGTTGTCCCTGCCCTGGTGAAAAACGTAAAGGTTGATGCGAATCTCCTCGTTCGCAGGCTGATATATCTTCCCGATCTTCGCATCAATAATGGATTTGGGACCTGCTGACAGCTCGGCAACAACTGCAGCAACGTCGGCGCTTGACATATCCTGTTTCATGAAGTTGATATAATAGAGGCTTTTGGTATAAGCATTACTGAAGAATTTAGTGGAATTAGATATAAAATGAAGCGGCTCAGTACTCAGACTCGGCGGCTTCGCACGCTTCGAGCCTTCGAGCTTCACAGGGATTGTTTTCGATATTCAGTATTAGTGGTAAAGTAGAAAGTAGTTACAGTTTCCTCAGAAGACGGAAGCTAACGAAGTTGTTGCGGCGGTCGGAGCCACTCCTAAAGCGGTTAACTGACCGGCAGCCCCTGGCAAGGCTGCTCCAGCCGCTACCACGTATCACACGATTGGGGCTATTTCCATTTTCCCAGATACTGCCATCAGAAGGAGCACCTTCATAGTTTTCATGCCACCTATCTTGAATCCATTCCCAGACATTCCCATGCATATCATAGAGACCCCAAGAGTTAGGTTTTTTCTGGCCAACTGGATGAATTTTAGAACTAGAATTTTTTCATACCACGCATATTTATTAAGCTTTGACTCATCTTCGCCAAAAGAATACCTTGTTTGCGTACCGGCTCGGCAGGAGTATTCCCATTCGGCTTCTGAAGATAGACGGTATTTTTCAGTTACTTCTTTTTCATTTAACTTTTGAATAAACTCCTGAGCGTCTTCCCAGGAAATCATCTCAACCGGCCAATCTTCACCCTTGAGGGACGAAGGATTAGACCCTTGAATTTTTTTCCATTGCTTCTGAGTAACGGGATATTTACCCATATAGAACGAATCCTCAATTGTTACTTTGTGGATTGGAGCTTCATCATATATGACCTCTTCACCAGAAGGAGATCCCATCATAAATTTTCCGGCTGGAATAAGTACAAATTCCATACCTGTAGAAGGGCTGGTGAAGATTTTGGGAATTGCGTATCTTTTGGATTCCTCGTAAATCTCTGTATTTTCAATATCTGGAACCTCTGGTTTCGAGATACTACCAATGTTTTTATTTTGAAGAACTGTAGTGCTTATACTAATTCCTTTAAGACTCTGTACAGCTTCAATATAATTATCAACCGAAATTCGCTATTTAGAAGAGATTCTAAGAAACTACATATCGTTAAATCAACTTGCTTCACAGAAGATGGATTCTGATAGTTAGTCCTAAGAATTGTTAGATGTTCCATCAGCATAAAAATCTAAAAAATACTGAGTACTCATTACTTCAAGACTGTCATTTCCCCATGGTACTTCCTGTCCCATAATAGTCCTGACTTTTACATAGCCTGTGTCATTAACCTTTGCCAATAGTAGATTATTGTACTTACCTCTGTATTTTTCAGGCCACTCATATGGATCATTATTTGCAGCCAAGTAGACAAAGAAAGATACATTTTCTCCTCCTTTTAGATTATCGCTTAAGTAGATATAAGTATCATATTTTGGATTTGAGGCATACTTAGTGTAGTCTCCATAAGAGACAGAAGAAATATTAGATACATTTTCGACAGGAAATAACATTGGACTTCCATTATTTATAGGATCAAAAATATCAAAATAATCTGCAACAAACGAGTTACCATACGAGATATCCTCGAGCCTAGTCTCATTGGTTCTGAATCCAAGCATATAGCCTTTATCAGTTTCTTCAATGAAAGTTACCCAGTCCCCCATTATTTCTTTATTATCAAGTGTTTCACTCATATTTCTAAAATAAGGACCTATATGATCTCGTTCAGGTTTGTGCATGATTTTAAGTAGAAACTTCTGGATAAAATCAGGTTTCTGCGTAAAGGGAGTAAAAAATTTGCCTTCCTTAGATGCAGGGATAGGAACCATTATCACAGTCGTTCCATTCACTTCCTTTCCGGAAAGTCCTGTAACTTTGATATCATACTCAAAATAGTATCTTTCAACCGGCTCCCTGTTAAGGTACGTACCCGTGTTTATGGCATAAACAACATAGAAAAATAGTATGCCTATAACAAAAAGGGCAAAAAAGATAGGAATGAGCAGTAGATTTTTTCTTGTCACGTTTACCCTACCTTATATTTTTTAGAAAGTATAGGAATTATTTCACTAATACTTTATGAGTTCCGTATTGTGCTTACTTTTTCAATAGAGCATCTGTTGTGATTAATATAAGATTAAAATCAGATCCGAAAGTGTCTGGACAATAAAACATTCCTTCTTGTCGACTAGGAGCCTGATATGGCTAAACCTATAGCTAAGTAGCCTATCTACTCATTGATATTCGATTCATTCGTATAGTTACATAATGTTAAACTGTTTAAAAAATAAAAAATAGAAAAAATCGAGTCTGATTTTTCAGCTCATAAGTCGAATGATATCTTTGTTTTCAGTTTCCATGATCTGCTTTATTAACTACTTATATACTCTGCTAGACCTGCATTATACTTTGCTGCCTCCTGATTCATAATTATCGTTACGTACTGTATATATGTCGTATCTTGACCTGGTACATCAAAGTTTGGATGAGCATAAATTTCGTCCCATAATAAAGAGGAGTAAGGATTACTATATGCTGCCATGGATCTTACTGCTTCAGCGGGGTCGGTTACAGTATTTACATTGGTGTTTTGAGTAACCCATCTTCCAAAATTACGTCCAGTATTCCAATTATTGTTCACACATTGTTCGTATCTGATATGGTAAGTAATATCCCAATTTTGCAAATAATCCACAAGCGACCCTAGTTCTCCACCCGAGTGCATTGGCTGCGCTACATCTGAAAGATAGTGGCTGGCTATTCCAAGGGTTCCAAAAGCATTTTGGTATTCCTGATTCCCATAATATGTTTTTGCTTGTGCTGCGTAAGAAGAACATTTCCCTGGAGCTCCCCCGAAACTGAGATCCGGGTTATAATAATGGTAGTAACATTTTTTAGGAAGCGAAATCGGTACAAAACCCAATGGAGTAGGTACATAGACAGAGATTGAACCTGTATCGATAGTGGTATCAGGATCCATAGCAGTATTATAAGCCCAGCCTGCCCAAGTAGGATTTCCATAAACCAAATTGACACCGGCAGAAATTAAATTACGGTGTGCATATGACATCCATCTAACACTTTGATCGTCTGCCCAATATGTCTCTTCAACATGTGTAGTTATTGCCTTTCCGATTTTTTCTATCACTAGATAATCTTTTTCCGTGATTTTGTCTGGAACACGACTCCAAATATCTTTCAATTCTTTTTTCATTTCCTTTTTCTCAGAGTTCGAGACTGATAAATTGTCTATATACCCTTAGCTTGACAGTTTGATTTT
>DAQQ01000050.1:0-2855 GCA_002508465.1 Methanosarcina sp. UBA7
TGCGTTGAAGCTTGCAGGTCCATCTCCACAACCCACTATCTTTTGCCTGAGATCGGCAGGTGTTAAATCAAACATTCTGACATATTCGTTGAAAGACCTGCCCCACGGCTTGATATCATTATATGCGATTGTCATAATCTGCACACCATAGTACACAAGTGTGCAACATATATAAATCAGTATTCTTTAATAGACAGCCTATCTTAAGATGAATTTTAGAATGAAGTTAAAAAATTAGTGCTCAGATTATAGTTTCTGGATCAGTGAGCACTAAATCAAAATTGACTTTTCATCGACCTAAATGTCTTTTTAACAGAAGTTTTTCTGCAAATATAGATATATATCAAAGGAACATGTATTGAGAAGTGAAATTAATCATAAAGTATATCTTCTAGATATATATTTGGGGGGAAAAGATATTAGAAAATCTGGGACTCTTGTAGTTTTACTTTTAACAATATTATTTATTTCCGGCTGTGCGGAAAATGCTCAGGACAATAAGACAGGACCTGATAATGAAGAAAGGATAACTCCAGTAGAAGGTGCTACTCCTAATGTAACAGAACAAGTTACAGAATCGGCCAATGAAAACACTGGAGAAGGATCAATATCTGGTCAGGAGGAAACCTCCATGGATGAAGGAAAAGAAGTCATAATACCGGGTGAAGAAAACTCCGACCAGGGCAATGAAACTTCTTCTGAAAACTTAGACAACAATCTGACAATTGTTCAAACTGCAGAAGGGGCAGGATATACCACCTTTGCTTCACTTGCAAGGGATGCAGGACTTGAAGACATTCTTAGTAAAGGAGGACCTTATACTGTTTTCGCTCCTACTGACATAGCCTTTGAGAGCCTTCCAGAAGGCACGCTTGATGACCTTCGTAACGATAAAGAGAGACTGAACCATGTACTGACTTGTTATGTAATCAACGGAGAATACATGGCCTCAGATCTTAAAAATGTTGATACCCTGGATTCCCTGGAGACCGAAAAACTAGCTGTGAATACCACAACTGAAGGACAGATAATGGTAGGAGACGCAATTATAATAGAGCCTGATATCGTTGCAGGTAATGGAGTAGTACATGGAATTGATAAATTAGTGATTCCATTAAGAAGTCTAAAATAGAAACCCGGAACAGAAGCAAAACTTATGAAGCAAAACTTACACTGATTTAAAGATCATATGACTTAAAACCCATGTTGATTTAAAGATTATATGACTTAAAACTCATGTTGATTTAAAGATTATATGACTTAAAACCCATGTTGATTTAAAGATTATATGACTTAAAAATCATGGTAATAGGACTTACGCACTTGAGGAACAAAACCAATTGTGGCAAAGACTGTAGATTTAAGTTACGTTTTATACAGTTAATAGTCTGACGCTGTTGATTTTTCGATTGAACTGCGTAAGTCCTAGGTAATTCAGAGACCACATTGATTTGCTTCTTTCGTTCCTTTTTACCTTACTCTTACATTTTTACCTTAATTCTATCATTTTTTACCTCACCTTTTAGATTTTATATCCTGTCAGTCAGCTTTCTGTCAGTTTATCTTTTGTTCAGTTTTAATAACTAATTATTGTTCTGCCTACTAGTCAAGCTTTATCTGTTTCGTCAATCAAACATTTGTTTCATTGAGTTATCTACAAAAGTTAAGACAATTGCATGGAATAACAGGATATCTTCAAATCATAGAATAGCGACCACATTAAGTGTAAAGGAATTATTTTTCAACACTGGTTTTTATCAAAAATCAAATGCTGGTTTCATAGGTTCACCTGCTCTCTGTACCCGAACTTAATGCTGTAATCGAGATAATAGATAACTTCTGGTTCGATTTTTATCATGATGCTATCCGGGTCTGGGGGCATGTCTGCCGCAATCGGAAATTTGGCTACCAGTATTTCTCCAATTTCTCGTAATTCATTTTCATCAGTAACTATTGATGCCTTGCCTTCAATCTGAAGAGCCTGCATCTCAAACCAGTCTGGATCGTCCTCGTCAACAGTATATGCTACATACGAATTCTGCATAATATTCTGGACTTTCCGAGTATTTTTATTAGTTGCCATATATACAATAGCTCCTTCGGATACATATGCCATTGTATGGGCCATTGGTCTGCCCTGCGGGCTTACGGTTGCAAGGTTCAGATAGTAATGATTTGAAAGGTACTCGTAAACTTTATCTTTAAGCTCTTCTGCCATATTCCCCACCTAAATATTTATAGTTCTAAGCTAAAACCCCGTTTTATTGGATTTTATCATGGTCTGCCAGGATAATGTAAATTCTCTACAGGCTTTCTAATCCTGTGATATAATTTCCAACTTTTATACAATTTTTAATTTTTTAATAAATTTTAGCCATGTAGTAAATTAAGTCCTGCAACAACTTATAGTTTTATAATACAAAAGGGAAAATTGAGTTTATACTATCTTTCCCCATACAGTTTAGAAGGACAAAATTTATAAATTTTACTTATATCTGCAATCAATAGGGATATGAATACTATAGATTTACTATTTTTTCTACAGTATGTAGAAAAATAGTAAAATCTGACTTAAAAAAGTGATTAAGGACTTAAGAATCTAAAATATAACAAAAAAATTCGAAATGAGCCAAAAACGAGTCAAAAAGTAGCCAATATAAATTAGAAAAGTTAGTGAAAAGAGTTAAAAAGGATTGAAAGAGCAAAAAACATATTTATGACTTTCTCTTCTTTTTACATTCTATTAGTTTTTCTTCCAGACGGATACGAGAGATAAAGACTCCGAATTGCGTTGCAATAGTTTCGATGACAGTGCGCACGCTATCCGGAATTTCGAATTCAAGGCTAGAAGCAAG
>DAQQ01000194.1:0-5981 GCA_002508465.1 Methanosarcina sp. UBA7
TTTTTTCCCCATAACAGTTTTTCTTTTTCTAGTTATCTTCTCAATCCCTAATTTGACAGATTTCATAATTTATACAGTTGATTTTTACAAAAACACGTTGTATTGACACATTACCTTGTGGTAAAACGAGCAATGTCAAAAATCAATAAACACAAGAGATAAATTTGAATTATATGCAGAAAACAGAAGTCTGAAGCTCATGTACACATTACAAAATGTATGCTTCTATCAAATTAGGGTTCTCATACTCAATTGTATCTTGAATTGCCAATAGTTTGAGTTCCTCAGAAAAAAGATCATAAGGAACACTTCCATTGTACATGAATTGTTGAATATTTCTCCTGTAAAAAATAGGATAAAAGAGTCATAAAGATTTGAAGTTCCGATTGAAATTAAGTAAATTTTTATTCCTTAGGCTGGTAAGCCTATATTTTTTCCTGAAACCGGTTGTAAATTTGTGAGAAAAGTTTCTCTATTAAAAGAGTTAGTATTTGCAGAATGAGAATCTGAATAAAAATCTTTTAAAATCATGAGTGAGATGGGATAGTACAGAGATTATGATTGAAAAGAGAAGTTAGTCTGACAATGTCAAGGTAAGAAATCCATTGAAAAGTGATCGATTGATTTCAAGCGGGAACGAAAAAAAATAAACGGAAATAAACAGATAAGGAATATTGAAAATGAAATTGATCCTTAACCATATAGTAAAAAGTTTTGATAAAAAAGAGGTTTTACGGGGTGCGAGCTTTGCCTTTGAAAAGGGGAAAATTTACGGACTCCTCGGTAGAAATGGCTCAGGTAAAACCACACTGTTTAACTGCATCAATGAGGATTTGAAGATTGACAACGGCTCAATTCTCCTTGAAGATAGCGGAGTGAAGAGAGAACTTTGTCCAGAAGATATCGGATATGTTCTATCGACACCAGTCGTTCCGGAGTTCTTAACAGGTAGAGAGTTTTTAAAGTTCTTTCTTGACATCAACGTGAAACAGATTCCTGACATTAAGCCTATTGATGAATATTTCAACTTTGTAAAGATTGGAATAGAGGACCGCGACAGGCTTTTGAAGGATTATTCTCATGGCATGAAGAGTAAGATGCAAATGCTTGTAAGCTTCATAGCAAATCCCTGCATTCTACTTTTAGACGAACCGCTGACATCATTTGACGTTGTGGTTGCCGACGAAATGAAGAGGCTATTGCGCCAAATCAAAAAAGACCATATTATTATTTTTTCCACTCATATCATGGAGCTTGCGCTGGATTTATGCGACGAGATCGTGATCCTGAGCGGCGGGGTTCTGGAAAATATGGAAAAGGATGACCTCAGCAACGAAGCTTTCAAAGATAAGATCATTCAGGCCCTCAGGAAGGATGAAAATGATTGATACTTTCCTCATGTCCTTCAGGCTTAAAAACGCATACCAAACCAATGGCATTATCTATTCGCTCAAATCCATCCCTGTCATCAAAAAGCTGCTGCCGGTCTCACTCTATAGAAGTCCGGGGCTGAAAAGACTTGCCAATTTTGTCAGCATTTTATGGGAGATAATCTCGACTTTTCTGAGCAAGCTGCTTTATTTGTTTATTATGATCTTTCTTCTAAAAGACCACATGAAAAGTAGTCCTGCAAACAGCTTCATGCATATATTTTTCTTTCTTACCGTTGCTGGCGGTTTTCTCAACACGCAAATATTTGATCCCACCAGAGACAAGTATTATGCCATTTTTCTCATGCGAATGAGCGTGCGGAAGTATATGCTTTCGAATTATTTCTATTTCCTTTTGAAAATCGTTGTCGGATTTTTGCCTTTCACGCTGCTTCTCGGACTGCTTTCCGGGGTACCTATGGTTATCTGCCTTTTGATGCCGCTTTTTGTAGTTTCCGTAAAACTGGTTTTTACTGCCTTCGCGCTTCATAGCTATGTCAGAACCGGCCATGCAAAAAATGAAAATAAGCTCAATCCGGTTGCCTTGATTGGCATTGCCGCATCATTGGCTGCAGCATATCTTCTGCCGTTTCTCGGCTATGCTATGAATGGAACTATTTTTCTTACGTTGTTTGTCATTTCTGCTGTTATGGCTGTGTTTTCCTTTTCTTATGTACTCAAATTCCGTGAATACCGAAGTATTTGCAAGGAGCTTCTCACAGCTGACAGTTTTGTTATGAACAGAAAAGATATGGCTGCACGAGCTGTTCAAAAATCTTTGCAAACTAATATAGACATTAAGGCAACAAGCAGCAAAAGCGGCTATCAGTATTTCAACGACCTTTTTGTTCAGCGGCACAGTATGTTGCTTACCAAATCGTCCAAATATATCACCTTAATTTCTCTTGCAGTGCTTGCGTTTTCCATAACGGCCTGTTTTCTTATCCACGAGGCAAAACCGGTAATAAACGGGATGATGCTGACTTTTTTGCCTTATTTTCTGTTCATCATGTATTTTATTAATCGCGGCAAGGTTATCACCCAAGCCATGTTCATGAACTGCGACCACAGTATGCTTACTTACAGGTTTTACAGGCAGCCACGTGCAATTTTGTTTCTCTTTACGGAACGGCTGAAATCCATTATATGGATAAATTTAATGCCCGCTTCGGTAATTGCATTCGGGCTGCCGCTTCTGTTATGGCTTACAGGCGGAACGGACAATGTACTGAATTATGTGTTACTGTTTGTTTCCATTGTCGCTATGTCGGTATTTTTTTCGGTGCACAATATGGTGTTATATTATCTTTTGCAGCCTTACAATATCGGTCTTGAAATAAAAAACGGTACTTTTTCCATTCTCAATTCTTTTACTTATTTCGTTTGTTATTTTGCCATTGGTAAGAAGGTCCCGACTCTGATTTTCGGCACGTTGATTTCAGTATTTTGCATTGTATATATCGTCGTTGCCTTGATTCTTGCATACAGGCTTGCACCGAAGACGTTTAAGCTGCGGTAATTGGTGGCCTTATGTAAACTAAAAAGGAGGGCAGATGTTGAATCGCCCTCTTTTTATTTCTTTGAAATTAGGTTGCTGCTGGTGAAGAATATTTTTCAACTTTTTTACAGCATGCCTGATATCAAGCCACGGCCAACATAAATGCTATCAATTTTCAGTCCTTCCGAACATCCGCTTTCAGTTGAGGCTAAGCGCAGATATCTTTATATACTGGTAACTGCATGTAAATGAATTCATCAGTATATGCTGTAAAGAAGCTCTTTTAATGAGCTGCTCCTGACTTTTTCGTTTATTCTTTATGGGTATTCGATCAGGGGCTACAGGATGCTGTATGCATTCCCCTGGAGGGAGTATATGGTAGAAGAAAAGAATAATGAAGAATTAAGGCATCTTGTTCGGATTATGAATACCGACTTGCAGGGGGCAAAACCGGTAGAGTACGCCCTTACAGGTCTTCCGGGAATAGGGAGACGCACTGCTATCCTTATTGCAAAGGGCGCAGGGGTAGATCCTACTGCTACACTTGGATATCTGCCAGATGAAGAAGTGGCAAAGCTAGATAACGCAATCGGGAATTTTGAGGATATTGTCCCATCCTGGATGTTGAACAGGCAGAATGATCTGGCAACAGGACAGGATAAGCACCTGCTTGGAACGGATATCTTACTGACTTTCAGGGAAGATATTAACAACCTGAAGAAGGTCCGCGCCTACAGAGGACTCAGGCATGAAAGAGGCCTTAAGGTCAGAGGACAGAGAACAAAATCAACAGGCCGCCGCGGGTCAACTGTCGGTGTCAGCAGGAAGAAGTGATTTCCGGTCAGGTGATTTTAAATGGCATATCCAGGTAAACAAAGTAAAAGTTTTGAGACTCCTAAGCACCCCTGGCAGGAAGCCAGGATGGCATCTGAAGTTCAGCTTGTAAAGGCATATGGTCTCAGAAACAAGAGAGAAGTTTGGAAAGCAGCCAGTAAGCTCAGGATGTACAGGTCTGAAGCCAGAACATTACTTGCAAGCGCTGCAAACTCTCAGGAAAGAGGACTTGAAGGACATCAAAAGACTCAGTCCGAAGAAATTCTTGCAAAGCTTATCCGCTATGGTATCATCAAGTCAGATGCTAACATTGACGACATTCTCTCTTTAAAAACTGAGAATATTCTCGAAAGGAGACTCCAGACTCAGGTCCTCCGTCTCGGGCTTGCCAGAACGGTTGTCCAGGCTCGCCAGTTTATTACTCACGGGCATATTGCAATAAACGGCAGAAAAGCTACAGTTCCTGGAATGCTTGTCTCCAAGGAAGATGAAATGCATATCGGGTACTATTCAACCTCTCCGCTTGTAAGCGAATCTCACCCTGAAAGACCTGTGCAGGTGGCAGCTTCCCTTGCAGACAGCACAACTACTTTGAGGGCTGTTGCAGAGGCAAAACAGGCTAGAGAGAAACCTCCTGAAAGAGGCGGCGGAAGGAAGAAGAGAGGGAGGAGATAATCATGGCAGACATGAAATGGGCCGTAGCTCACATCAAATCTTCATTTAACAACACGATCATTACTGTAACCGATATCACAGGAGCTGAGACTATTGCAAAGTCTTCCGGTGGTATGGTTGTAAAAGCTGCACGAGACGAGAGCTCTCCTTATACTGCCATGCAGATGGCAGGCCAGCTTGCTGACCAGCTCAGGGACAAGGGTATCCACGGCATCCATATAAGGGTAAGAGCACCTGGCGGGAACAAGCAGAGAAGTCCGGGCCCTGGCGCTCAGGCTGCAATCAGGGCTTTTGCAAGAGCAGGAATCCGGATTGGCAGGATTGAAGATGTCACTCCTGTCCCGCACGATGGTACTCGCCCGAAAGGCGGAAGACGTGTATAAGAGAATTCTTCAGAGAATTTCTTCAGAAATTCTCCTAAAACTCTCTTTTTCAATGTTATCAAAATATAAGGGAAATTAAGGAATATGACGATGGAAGTAGACATTCTGGAGTTATCGGATAGATCTGCAAAATTCGTGCTCTCAAAAGTTAGCACATCTTTTGCCAACGGCATTCGGCGCGCCATGGTCGCAGATGTACCAACGCTTGCGATTGAATATGTGAACCTTTATGACAACACCTCGGTACTCTATGATGAGCAGCTGGCTCTACGTCTGTCCTTAATCCCACTTGTTACGGATGTAGAGACGTATGTGCCACAGACAGAATGCGACGTCTGCGGAGGAGAGGGCTGTCCTGCCTGCGAGGTTTCCTTAACCCTGAGCGCAGAAGGTCCGGGCACGGTTTATTCACGGGATCTTATCTCCTCTGACCCGAAAATACAGCCTGCTGATCCAAATATCCCGATCGTTGAGCTGAAAAAAGGTCAGAAGCTTGTGCTTGAGGCTATTGCTCATATGGGCTACGGCAGAGACAGTGTTAAATGGCAGGCAGGAGTTGCTTGCGGTTACAAGAACGTGCCTGTTATAACCATTGAAAACTGTGATGCATGCGGGCACTGTGCAGTCGAATGTCCGAAAGGCATTATACGGTTTGAGGAATCAGGGGCTAAAGTTTCTAGCGAAGATGTCCTGAAATGCTCACTCTGCAAGCTCTGTGAACAGGTCTGTGATATTAACGCGATAAAGATTGGCTTCGATGAGAATGCTTTTGTGTTTACAATGGAGTCCGATGGTTCTTACACAGCTAAAGACCTTGCCCTTAATGCAGCAGATGTGGTCAAAGGCAGAGCTGAAGAACTCTTAAGCATTCTGGACCAGTTCTGAGCTCAAGCTCGGATAGGCCCATACCCAATTTTTTGAAGCTAAAGGTACGTAGAGCCCTGAATATTTCAATGAGTAGANNNNAGAAGCCATTTTGTCTAATTGGTATTCTTCCAAAACTTATTCCCTGTGACCTTCATGACTCGAAATGTTTATATATTATCCATGATATTGTGAGGGAGTGCAAGGCGTAAAGCGCGCCGGATATTCATAACGAAATAGTACTAAACATAGATTTAACACAGATTAATACGAAATGCGAGGGTTGCCCAGCCAGGT
>DAQQ01000194.1:6116-7764 GCA_002508465.1 Methanosarcina sp. UBA7
CGAATCCCATCCCTCGCACTAAAATTTTAATTAATTCCTATTTCTGCTTAATTTATCAATTCTTTTTATATTTTTTTGAGTTGCCACAAAAAATAATCTAAAGATGAGAAACTTAAGATCTGGTGTCGCAGGGTTTTGGGTTCGAATCTCATTAATGCACTTTTCTTTTCATACAGAAGCGTGTTGAGAAATATATAATTTTTAGTCGAATACCCCGATATCTTACTGCGGGGTGAGCCAATGCAACTTTGATTTGCAAAGAACATGTAATTAGCGTATTAAAAAAATACAAAAAATGAAGTTTTAGAATTAGATGTATCAAGATGGGCTAAACTCATTATGTTCTCAGACTGGTATGAGTATTGCAAAGAAAATTATGAGTCTATTACAAGTGTGGTAGAACTGGAAGCTCCTTTATCATGGCATGATTTTATTGATGAAACTGATGATGGAGAACTTTATGACTCAATGGGAAAACTGCCTCCTTATAATACAGACATTTATATTCCCTTCAAAAACAATCTTGAGGTTGGTAATAAGATAAATTAGAAATGGGGGTGATTTCAATGATAAAAGATCAATGATAAAAGAACATGAAGCATTATTTAAAAACTTGAAATTATAAATGATCCACACTAAAAAATGTTGGAGAATACATTTATGTTCTGGTATCACATTGTTTGAAATACATTTGAATATCTGATTTATTAATATCATTACTATTTTGTGGGAAATTGGCAGTTACAAATTCTCTTGCTTCATATATTTCTTCTTGTTCTCTAGCGGATGATTCACTATTAATATTTTGTTTTGCAATTCTAAATTGGCGAGCAAAATTTAGCATATTATCGGACGAATCAAAACCAGATTTATCTAGAAATTCGAAATACTGTTCCATATCAGCTCGTTTCCACTCTAAACCAATTATCATATCCATGTCTTCAACATTATCAATTACAAATGTTCTATTTTCATCTGAATTATTCATTGGTACATTAGCATATACAAGACTATTCTTGAATTCACTCCATATATCTAATGTTTTAAAATACTCATTTAACGTATTTTTTTCGGCTTCTGTCGAACAATGTTTTAAATAGGATATTTCTGGAAAACACTATACAATTAGTTTGTTCATCATCAAGATTATACATCGGCGTAAATGCTGTATACACAATTGAATTTATATGAGTACTATTATAATTCGATGTCCCAAATTCTTCGATCTTATTAAGATTTACAAAATGAAGTGATTGTCTATTAAGTGTTATTATTGCTCTTTCGTATTCGATTTTTTCTAGTTCACTTTCATTCATATAAAATACTTCTTCGTCAAATACGTAATCTATTCTAGGGCGATTATAATAATTTATCAATTGCATATTATTTATATAAGAAGCCATTTCTCCGGCTTTATCTAGTTTTTTATAGTAATCCTCAGCAAGATTCATTTCAATTTCATTGGTTGAATTATTATTTTCAAAATTTGCCACGATTGCTCTTTGTTCATTTTCTATACACCCCATGCAAAATATTGACAGAATTACATATATTGTATATCTAAATATTTTGCTCATATTTCACACCACCCTGTTAGTTATAATCCTTATCTGAATATCACACTAAATAGTAGAAATATAGAACATTT
>DAQQ01000229.1:0-3474 GCA_002508465.1 Methanosarcina sp. UBA7
AAGTAGAGAATATAGGGAAAATCTTTACATACAGAGTAATTGTATTTTACGTAGTCCTTCATTCTTTATCTTTCTTTAAATAAAATTTATAAAATATAGCTTCAAAGGCAAGAGGAATGTGAGGAGAAACTCGGAGAAAAATGCTTGAAAAACTTACAAATTGTCTATTTATACTCTTCAAGGTTTATTTACGTCTACGATCCGGTTTTCATAAAGGTCTTTTCAGAGAAGTTCTTAAAGCGAAACATTCAAAAAAGAAATTTCTAAAAAAAACTTTTGAAAAAGAGATTTTCGGAAATATTTTGTGGAAGGATTTTAATCTGCTCCATAACTTCACTCTAGAGAGCAGAAAAATTATTGTATAATTTACTAATTGTAATATAGTTTGGTTTTCAAAATCACTAATTGTATAGGATTTTCACATTTTAAGAGAGATTGTTTGACATTAAGTTACTTAATAGAGATTGTTTGACATTAAGTTACTTAATAGAGATTATTCAAAAGTATAAGTTATTTAATACAGAATAATAGATAAAAACTTTTCAGGTTTCAAGCTCATGAAACTCATGATCTTTCAGTTCTTTTTTCCTTATATTCTCTCCCAATAGATCGAGAACCTCTTCATCCGAAACATCGTACCATCTCTCATAAACCTGGGCGACAGCCCTGAAATAGGCAGGAGTCTCAATCACCACGAGTTCATCTACCTTTTTCTGAAGCTCTTCTGCAACCTCCCTTCCTGCTACAGGCACTGCAACCACAATTTTTCCGGCTTTCCTGTTTTTACAAAGCTCAATGGCTGCCCGCATTGTAGATCCCATTGCAATGCCGTCATCGATAAGAATCACGGTTCTCCCTGCAAGCTCAGGTATGGGATTTCCTCCTCTAAGAGCTTTTATTCGTCTTTCAATCTCAGCAATTTGCTCCTGTTTTATCTGTTCAATGATTTCTTCAGAAAGCCAGTAATACGCATTTTCTAAAACAAAAATGCTCCCATTTTCGGCTATTGCCCCGAATCCGGCTTCAGGATTATCCGGGAAAGGCAGTTTTCTTGCAATAATGAGAGAAAAATCGGCATCCAGCTTCGCTGCAACCTGCAGTCCAACTTCTACTCCCCCACGTGGAATAGCAAGAATAATAGGATTTTCAGTCCTGTATTTTTCAAGAACTTTTGCAAGCTTTTCTCCTGCGTCTTTACGGTTTTTGAACATATTTCCACCTTATATTCAAAATTACACTTTCCATTCAGAAATTATACCTCATATTCCAAAGCTATGTCTCTTTTCCATCAAATATCAAAGTTAAACTATCCTCATAGGCCGCCTGTAAATCTCAACTGAAGAGCCTGAAGGAAGCGTCGTTTCTGGTAAGCAAAGTTCCAAAACTTTGTTTGCAACATCTTCGGGCTTAAGAACAGGTTCATCTGAAAAAAGCGAGTGGTACATGCCGGTATCCACACCTGCAGGACAAACTGCATAAACCTGAAGCCCACCTCCTACTTCGTAAGCAAGAGACTCTGTAAAACCAATTACTGAAAATTTTGAAGCGCAATATATCGAAAGCTTCGGGATACCATGCTTTCCTGCACCAGAGGACATATTTACAATCCTGCCCTCTCCCCTTCTAAGCAGATGGGGCAGAGCATACTTTGTGCAGAGAAACATGCCTCTTACGTTTGTATCCATAATCTCATCATATTCTTCGGTTGAAGTCTCCACAAGGTATTTCCTATATGCTACTCCTGCATTGTTCACGAGGATGTCAATTCTTCCAAAAGCATTCATTGCCTTTGAAACCATATCAATGACTTCCTCTTCATTTCGAATGTCAGTCTTTACCGCAAGAGCTTTTCTACCTTCTCTTTCCACCAACCTGGCAGTTTCTCGAATTTCTCTTTCGGTCCTTGCGACAATTACAATGTTGGCTCCTTCTCCTGCAATTGACAGGCAAATAGCTCTACCAATTCCTCTTCCCCCACCGGTTACAATGGCTGTCTGGCCTTTCAATCTCATAACAGTCCCTCTACAGTCATCTTTTAATTATCATGCAGGATAAGAATATAATTTTGGAAGCAATAATTCTGAACTACAATCAAGCGTTATCTATCTCCTTTAAGAACTGTCTACTTCTTAAAAGGAAAAGGGAACTCCGACAAAAGAGTGAAAGAAGGTCTGGCAAAGAGATACTGTAAATTATAAATCTACAAGCCACCTGTTATAAGTCTGCCAGAACTGCTCCAGATTGCCGGATGCCTGCTCTTTGGTTTTTACAATTAAAGCTGAGGAACAGGAGGAGCCTGTATCTCGATTATCTTTCCGGATGTAACTTTTGAATCCGACGAGGCAAGTTCCAGAACCTTTTCCGCAATATGTTCGGGTTTAAGTGGAGGTCTGTTTGAAAATAGTGACCTGTACATATCCGTATCCACAGCACCCGGGCAGACAGCGTACACTTTAATTTCTCCTTCCAACTCGGAGGCAATAGATTCCGTTATTCCATCTACTCCAAACTTAGATGCACAGTATACGGAAAATTCCGGAAGCCCGTGTAATCCTCCTACTGAAGATATATTGATAATTTTTCCGTTTTTACTCTCTCTGATGTATGGAATCGCATACTTTGTACAGAGAAAAACTCCTTTTAAGTTTGTATCTATGATTTTTTCGTACTCTTTGAGAGTTGTTTCCTCCAGTCTCTTTTTATATGCCACTCCTGCATTATTTATAAGAATGTCAAGCTTACCACATTTGTCAATTGTCATTGAAATCAGGCGTCTTACGTCTTCTTCACTACGTACATCAGCCTGGATAGACAGGGACTTACTGCCCATTTCTTTTAATTTATCCATAGTTTCTTTAATTTCGCTCTCGTTCCTTGCTACAATGATGATGTTTGCTCCCTCTTTTGCCAGAGCAAGGCAGATAGCTCTTCCTATCCCTTTGCTTCCCCCGGTTACAAGAGCTGTTTGACCTGCTAAACTCATTGCTACTCCCTTTATTGGTTTATTTCAGTCGAATACCCCGCTAGCTTGCTGCGGGGATGGAAAACTTCCCCGGTAACCGTTGATTTCAGTCGAATACCCCGCTAGCTTGCTGCGGGGATGGAAAACTTCCCCGGTAACCGTTGATGATAATATAATTTACCAATTCCATATTACGGTTACTAACTTCTGCTCAAACTAAATTGTTTAGGGTTATTATTTCCTTTAACGGAATTTTGAGCGGTGGCGCGAACATACCCCGTTGCTTGGAAGCTGTCCGACAATTACCTTAGGTAATTGAGGTTTTTGCTTTGAATATATTAAGTATTATATAATATTTCCACTAATTTTTTGGTTTATGGTTTTCATTAAATCTTTAAAGAATCAAGTTTGGACTTTACCTCCAGATATCCGGGATATTATTCCTTCAGATCATATCTGCTATTTAGTTGAGTCTTTTGTGG
Source organism: Methanosarcina sp. UBA7 (assembly GCA_002508465.1). Taxonomy (GTDB): domain Archaea; phylum Halobacteriota; class Methanosarcinia; order Methanosarcinales; family Methanosarcinaceae; genus Methanosarcina. The sequence continues at coordinate 3,445 of DAQQ01000229.1, forward strand.
ATGAAATAGATTTTAGTAAATTTGAAACTA
>DAQQ01000043.1:0-3947 GCA_002508465.1 Methanosarcina sp. UBA7
TTCTTTCCTCTTCCGCTCAGTAATATCCAGGACTATTCCCTTAAGGTACTTTACCATTCCATTTTCATCAGCTTCAATGAAAGTCCTTTCTTCAACCCAGCGTATTTCGCCTGACTTAGTCAGGATGCGGTACTCCTGAGAAAAATCCACGTAATCTTCTTCTATCCTTCTCAAAAGTTCTCTTTCCACTCTTTCCAGGTCGTCAGGATGCACAATATTACCATACATGAGTTTTCTTGATGTAAACTCTTCTACGGTATACCCGAATTTCTTTATATTTTCTGAGACAAACTCGGCAGGCCAGTACTTTTCCGGCTTCCAGAGGAAAACCGTGACAGGAACTTTATTTATTACTGAAATCAGCTCCTTTGCCATCTCAAGAGCGTTACATAGTGCTACCTCATTAAGGTATTTACAGGCTTTCTGCTTGCCGTTCCCATTTTTAGCCGAGTTTGAAACCACTTTAGACATCTCATTCTCCGTAGATTAAAATCTCTTACAGGAAGCTTTGAATACATTTCGGATATTTACATTTTTTGCTTCACAAACATAGAAGTACGCAATAAATTAAAAAGCTTGTGATTCGAGATTCCAAATGCATCAGAATGCGGAGACTTGAAAGTCAGAATCTATAAAAAGATTCTACAAAAAAGAGCACACAGATATGAAATCACTTAAGAGAAAAATATATATACAGTATCGAGGTCATAGCCATTATAGTTAATAACAATTCTATTTTTAGACCTGTTTCTTTATCTCACTTTTTTAAAGATTCTTGACTCTCTGTACCTCAGGTATAAATCCCGTTTCAATATGAATTTTCAAGGTCAATTTGATATATAACCGATGATATATTTTTGATATAACCCTACAAAAAATAAAAAGAGGCGAGTTTAAGAATATGGATGACCTTCAGGGAGTATTAAAAGGACAGAAAATTGCTTACTTTTCTATGGAAATAGGGCTTAGCAGTGAAATTCCGACTTATGCTGGAGGGTTAGGCATACTTGCAGGGGACACTATTCGTTCGGCAGCGGACCTGAATATTCCGCTGGTAGCAGTAACACTGGTAAGCAATAAAGGCTATTTCAAGCAAATTCTTGACTCTTCCGGAAACCAGGTAGAACACACTGAAGAGTGGAATCCTGCCCGGTTTATGACACTTCTCTCAGAAGAGGTAAGCGTAAAAATTCAAAATCGGGATGTTAAAATCAAGGCCTGGCTGTATAATTATAAAAGCCTTACAGGAGGCTGTGTACCTATTATTTTCCTTGATACAGATGTCGAAGGAAATAATTGGGAAGATCGCAGAATTACGGATTTTCTCTATGGGGGAGACCAGCGCTACAGGCTCAAGCAGGAAATAGTACTTGGAATAGGGGGAGTAAGAATGCTTGATGCATTGGGCTTCAAGCTTAGGAAATACCACATGAACGAAGGTCACTCAAGTCTGCTCGGCCTGGAACTCCTGAGATGTAACGGCACTGACCCTTTGAAAGTCAAGGAGCTATGTATTTTTACAACACATACCCCTGTTGAAGCAGGGCATGATAAGTTTGATTACGGGCTTGTAGAAGACCTCATCCAGGACAAAAACTGTGTGGATATCCTCAGAAGATTCGGAGGAACAGATCGCTTTAATACAAGCCTTTTTGCCCTTAACCTATCAAACTATGTCAATGGAGTCACAAAGAGGCACAGCCTAATCTCAAGTGAACTCTTTCCGGGCTACAAAATCCAGGCAATCACAAATGGCGTCCATTCATATACCTGGACTTCTCCTTATTTCAGGAAACTTTACGACCGCTACTTGCCTGGCTGGGCAAACGAACCCGAACTTCTGGTAAGAATAGACGGAATTCCGGACACTGATATCTGGGAAGCTCATTGGAACGCAAAGAGAGCCCTTATTGACGAGGTGAACAAAAGGACAGGTGTGGGTATGGATTACGAAACCCTGACAATTGGCTTTGCACGGCGCATGACCGCATACAAACGAGCAAACCTGGTCTTATCTGACCTTGAAATGCTTAAAAAAATAAACAAACTGGGCAAAATTCAACTTATTTTTGCAGGCAAAGCTCATCCGAATGACGGAGCCGGAAAACAGCTTATCAGGGATATCTTTAAAAATATTGGGATTTTGAGGGAAGAAATAAAGATTGTTTTTCTGGAAAACTATGATATGGATCTTGCCGCGAAAATGGTTTCCGGGGTCGATCTCTGGCTGAACACACCTACTCGCCCTTATGAAGCCTCAGGTACGAGCGGTATGAAAGCTGCCCATAATGGAGTTGTAAACTTCAGCGTACTGGACGGATGGTGGATTGAAGGCTGGATTGAAGGCGTAACAGGATGGGCAATTGGTCCTCAGCCCGATGAAAAACTTTCCGAAGAAGAAGCAAAAGCAGCAGAACTCAGCGACCTTTACAATAAGCTGTATTACGTTATAGTCCCCATGTACTACAACCGCAAAGATGAGTGGGTTAAGCTAATTAACAATTCAATAGGTATGATAGCTTACTATTTCAACAGCCATAGAATGATGAGGCGTTATGTCACACATGCATACCTGTAAGTCTAATCGCTTTTTATGGAAACTCGAGAGTTTGAGTTTTATTTCCATTTGTTTTTTGGGAAGGGATAAAGGCAAGTAAAGTTTTTGTCGGTTATTGCAAAATTTACCAGTACTCTTTTTGAAATTACCTTGACAAAAATAAATTCCACATTTTCATAAATTTGCTTAATAAAGGATTTTGTTTCTGATAACTAGGCAACATGTTTTAGGAAGTATTACTTTTCAGGTAATGTTACTGTTGTTGCCTTTCTTTAACTTTATTCCTTTCTTCAGCTTGATTATATTAAAGCCTTAGTTTGACAGTATAAAATCAATTTACTGACAAGCTTCAATTTNNTTTGTTGAAATAATATTACTTATCATTCCAACAGATATGAAAACAATATTCCCACATAAAAATCAAACTGTCAAACTAAGGTTAAAGTATTAAAGGATATAAAACCGATCAAGTGCTATTATTTCGATTAGCACATCTACTCAGAAACTATTCTCAGAAACTATTTTTCTGCTACTTTTATATCTGAGTCAACAATTTTTATAATAACATTTGTATATATGTAAATAAATAAAAATCTGTTCGAACTATTATTAACAATTATATTGCAAAAACTGCATATGGAGCAAAAGAATGGATAGTGCAGGCAGTTTGGCAGAAGCCATAGAGAAAAAAACAGGAACTTGCAGAAAAAGAAGATGAGCTTACGAGAAAAGCAATTGAAGATTCTGTCAATGATAAGCTTCAAAAGCGCTTAAAAGAAATTCCGAATAGGGAATTTTTGGAAGCTTTAAGGGATGAGAGAAACCTGTGTATATGCTTAAAAATGCCAACATTTAAAAACAAATTGACAATCTCAGAGAAATATAAATTATAAGTTAGACCGTTAATAAGTTAGACAGCGGGATCAATTATCCCACTATCTAACCAGATTCATCTCCTTGTATGTCGAAAAGCTCCAAGCAGCCCGACAATACAGTAAATCACTCCAAACCCAGGCATACCATTAGTTTTTTCCTTTTGCTCAGGAGTATGTTCAATATCAGCTGTCATATTTTTAGTGTCATTTTCTGAATTCTCGATTTCAGGTTCAGGCAGTATTTCAACCACTCTTTCTTTCTCTACAACTTTTCCTGTTATTGCAAAGAATGAGAATCCCGATGTCTCTGCCGTAAAGTACAGATATCCATTATCTTCTTCTAATAATTTTACAGGCAGCTGTGACCATTTTTTGTCGCTGTACCTGTTGAGTGTAATTGAATTCTGGTCGACCTTCTTATCTTGCAGCCAGGACTTTTCAACCTTGAAGCACACTACAGGGTTTCCAATGTTCTTTTCGCTTGCAAATCCGCTGTTTCCTACCCAGAGGTTGAA
>DAQQ01000043.1:4018-13603 GCA_002508465.1 Methanosarcina sp. UBA7
GTTGCATTGTTTGTAAAATCAAATACTACAGGCTTTCCGTTTGTAACCTGTGCCTGTGAAAGTTCCTTGACCTGGACATTAGTTTGAGGTTCAGGGGAGCCACCTGCTCCACCGCTGCCACCGCCGCTGTTGTGGCTGCTTTCTTCACTTGAACCATCGTTTCCGCTGTTTGGATCCTCGTTTTCACATGCTGTTATTGCAGCTGTTTTTGAAGTGCTCCCGTTGGCGTTACTCACTACAAGGGTGACATCATATGTTCCTGCTGAAAAATAAATATGCATCGGGTTCTGCTCAGTCGAATTCGTTCCATCTCCAAAGTTCCAGCTCCATGAAGCTGGTGATCCGGTACTGGTGTCAGTGAACTGAATGGTCAACGGGATATTTCCACTCGTGATATTGGAATAGAAACTAGATAACGGAGGTTTTGTCGATACTGTTATGTAATTAATTTTTTGAGTAGAATTTGATCCTTTGCTATTCATCACTTTCAACGTAACAGTGTAAACTCCATCACTTGAGTATGTATGTACCGGATTTTTGTCTGCGGAGGTATTTCCGTCCCCGAAATTCCAGGACCAGGAATCTGGAAGTCCGGTTGATATGTCCTTAAACGCTATATTTAGCGGCCGAGATCCTTCTGTACAATTACTGGTGAAATCAGCAGATGGAGGTGTCGCCTGGATAACTGTAATCTTTTGAACCATTGAATCGCTCGAAATTTCATTTGCTACTGTTAGGTTAACTTTATAAACTCCTGATTTTGCATATGTGTGAACAACATTTGCAGTACTGCTCGCAGGCGAATTATCACCAAAGTCAAGTAGTTCATTGGCCTGATTAGTACTGTGATCTACAAACGTCACGTTTTCCCCGACAAATAGATTATTTCGGGAAACCGTGAAATCTGCAGTTACTTTGGAAAATCTGGGTGCCTGTTTCCAGGACGAATTCCCAAGCTCTCCCATGAGATAAAAGGTTCCACCATTCTGATAGGTATAATTTAAAATTGAGTCAAGTCTTGAAGTTGAAGTTTGGTATGGCCCGGTAACATTTGGAGTAATTGCATGCCCGAATAACACAAGCACGCTCCCAGTTTTTATTGCACGATCGATACCATATTTTATAGACGGTAGACTGGCACCAATTGATTGGTCATCGATTTCCACACCATACAGAAGTTGAGTATCATCCCAGTTGTAATAAGCCAGGGCTGTTTCATTTATGTTTCCGTTTATTATCGTGGGAGTTCTCGTTCGGAGTGTTCGGAAGTATGGAGCTACTGCTGCATCGGAAACTGCATTTCTACTTGAGTAAGGATATGCTAAGGTATAAACCGGGTAACCATAACGGGTAATTTCAACGATATTCGGAAATATTTCCTGGTTTAACCACGCTTCAGGAGTATTGCCATTTAGAAATTGAACTGAATCTATATGGTTATTCCCATGCAAAGCTATTTCCCAACCAGCCGAATGTAATGCATTGAGTTCTTTTAATTCAATTTCAGCTTGCCTTCGATTACTTACATTATTTACGTTTATAGTGCACTTAGCATTATATTTCTGGAAAATCGACAAGTATTGATAACACGATTGAATGTGCCCTGAATCGTCCCAGGATAAAGCAATGCCTCCACGTTTGCTTAAATTCTTTACACTGCGGAGGTCACTCTCATATAAATTTAAAATTTCGGGTGAACTCAATGTCCTATTATATAAATAAAAAGCATATATTGCCCCGTTTAGCCCATATGCAGTGTCAGAGGATGAGCCTATCGTCCAATTTTCCGCTATATAGCTCGGGCCTAAAGCTGCAGCCGTATAATTCACACCTTCTCCATTAGCAAGTCCGTTAATGTAAAGTTGAGCGTGAGAACCATCGTATGTCACAATAGCTTCATAATCCGTATCAGGCTGTATGCTAGTTGCACTTGAGCCGTGAATGTTCTGTCCATCCACATAAATTTCATATGTAAGCAGAGAATTCGTATGGTCAATGCTGATTCTGAATGCAGTATTTCCTTTGGAAACCAGGTATGTATTACGAGCCGGATTGCTTGAATCGTACCTGAAAAAGACTCCAAACGTTATATGTGGGTCAGTAAATGCCAGTTCTTCATTATTGGGTATTGTTATTCGGCTTTGTCCGTTAAATTGTCTTGCTATTTGTCCGGTTGGTAGAATAAAGGTTGTACTGCCATTATTTACACCATTATTTCCGTGTCCTGAATTGTCAAATATAGTATTTCCAGTATCTTCAGACCAGTTATAATACACAAGTTGATTTGTATTTGCATGAGCACTGCCGACCAGACCAGTTATTAATATAAGAAATAAGCCATATTTCACAAATGTCTTGAAATTGTAAAATTTCATTATGTCAGACCTCTTTAATGAAGACAATATTAAACGTTTTCCTCATTTTCAGGGTTGAGAAGCCTATTTTTTCCATTCTGGTATAAAAATTGCATATTTCAATAAACAGCTTAGTATTTTCTAAAATTTTTTCAATCTTACTTGCCTGAATTCTTTATTATTTTGCCATAATTTCTTCACTATTCTTCGATATTGTACCTTGTATAAGCCTCGTACATGAGCTCGTAAATATTCAAAAAAATATTTAATTAGAAGAATATTTTAATTAGAAGATTTAATTTAACAAATTCAGACAGTATTATTCACAAAGTTGAATTTGAGAGGATAATCTAATTAGTAAACCCATCTAAATAATAAACAGATTAAGTATTATTTAATAGTTGTGTTGCAACTTTCTAAGATCCATACTTAAGTTTGCTATGCCCATAGTGGCTGTTGCGAATGATTTTACTATAAAAGTTAATACGTGTTTGAAAGTATCTGCTGTAAAAAAACGAATGTAGTCTCAAGCGTAAAAATTTGCATTAAATTGCCTGATCACATACTAACCCTGTCACTTGGAAAAACAGAAATTATTACTAAAAACGCCGTGCTCATCTCAAATATATATAAATATATAAACATGTAAATATATAAACATATAAATGGGTTAGTAAAATTAATATTAAGCATTTTAACTGGCAACTATAACGAGTTTTAAACATATTGACAGTTTAATTATACAAAATAACATAATTAAGTTTAAGTTTTAAAATATTTCTTAATAAATGTTATTAAAATTTAATATGTGGAGAATTATATGAATAAAAAAATTATCTGCAATACTGTTGTATTTATTGTCCTTGTTATTCTTAGTGGTTGGATAGGTGTTCTTGTAGACTCTACCTTTCCCGAGCAACCAAATGGTGATTCTCCTGGCATGGAAATATGACTGATACTGCCTATGTTGACTGCAGTTGCAATCACTATATTCTCAAAGAGCGGCTGGAAAGATTTCGGTTTCAAGCCGAATCAAAGGAGGAAAGAAGTTTTCCTCATCAAAAAAAGGAAAAAGTTTTTTCTTATTTAATTATTTCAAGTTGTTTACCTGACAGAACCATGGGCAAAAACCCATGAAGAGAATAATCCTCGTTTTTAATTTTTAGAAGTTCATTTTTCTCCAGAGCCAGGCTTTTTAACCTTTGTGCGTGAAGCTTCAGCATTTGCTTTGAGTCCCTTACTCTCCCATAGATCAGCTGCAATTTTAAAAGCGTTTTCTGCCCCTTTAGGGTTCCCAAGTTTCCAGAAAATCCTTCCTTTCTCATACCATGCTTCAGAAAAGTCAGGCTTCTTCCTGATAGCCATTTCGAAAGCGCGCAGAGCTTCTTTTTCAGAGCCGGTTTCAAAAAGTACTTTTCCTCTGAGATACCAGGCCTCTGCGTTATCGGGCTTTTCCTCAAGGGCCTTTTCAAAAGCCTCTCTGGATTTTTCAAGTTCTCCAAGTTTTAAATGCAGCTTACCTTTCTCAAACCAGATACCTGCATCCTCGGGATTCATTTCCAGAGATCTTTCAAGTTCTTTCAGTTTCTCTTCGCACTTACGCACCCGAACAAGCACAGATTCTTTCCCTTCCCAGGCATTTTTCTGTACCGGGTTAAGGGAAATGGACCTCTCGAAAGCTTCAAGTGCCTCCCTGAGATGCTCGAGCTTTACCAGTGCAAACCCGATATTGGTCCAGAGCCCCGGATGATCCGGATTTCTCCTGGAGGCATTTTCAAACATCTCAAGAGCTTCTTCATAGCGTTTGAGTTTTAACAGGGTGTTTCCTTTATAAAATAAAGCTGGAAAATGCCCGGGATTTTCGGAAAGTACTGTGTCAAAAGCCTCAAGTGCAAGCCTGAGCTTGCCCTGCCTGTAAAGAGTTACTCCTTCCTCATAGAGACTCCCAGCACTTTTCGGGTTATTTTCTTCAGGACTTTCATCTTTAAGATAACTTTTCCTAAGTCCGTTTTCTGAAAGGTATCTGAAATCCGGGGAAGTCTCCGAACCAGGCCTCGAATCGAGGTATATGAATTCTTCTTTTGGCACAAAGGACTTACAAATCCATCCTGGCTCAATTTTCCTGTTTGTAATAACGCAGTATCCGTTAACATGCTTGGAACAGACTTTACAGCAGTAGATTCTTCTTTCCAGCCGGTACCGAATCTGGTCAAGTTCAGTTGTAACCAGCCCCTCGTTTAGCCGTGCTTTGAAAGTCTCGTACGGTATGTTTTTAATCTTGATATAAACTGTTGAAGGGGCAGGTGGGTCCCATTCCAAAGGGTTTGAAGTCGATTTTTTGCAAATCATAGTTCTGGCAGGAATTTATCTTATGGATTTTTCCGGAAATTTTTCGTTTTTTGGAAGTTTCTTTTTTACTGGATATGTTCCTTTATTCAAAGTTACGCATCGAAGTTAAATGCTTGTCTCAGATTAGAGATTAATAGATTAAATTTTTTACTGCGTCTCATTTGTGGAGGATCCAGTCCCTGAGGTGGAACTATTGAGTTTTGTCTCATTAGTCGATGAGGGTTGTTCTTGCGTTGAGGTTGACGTATTAGAGTTAGAGTCAGTCTTTTGAGAAGAAGGTGCAGAAGACTCCTGTACGAGTACGACTTTGGTAGCCTCCGTGCTTCCGAACTCATTTGTGGCTGTTAGAGTATATGTTGTGGTTTTACTGGGGGATATACTCTGGCTGCCAGTTAAACCTACGGTTCCTATTCCGGGTTTGATCGAAACTTTTGAGGCACCGGAGACTCTCCAGACAAGTTTTGAGCTTTTTCCTTCCTCAATGGTATCCGGATTCGCATTAAACGAGCTGATAGATGGAAGGCTTTCTTTAGACGTTTGATTCTCCTGAAGTGCCGAATCATTTTGTGATGTCTGGCTTTCCTGAGATGTCTGATTATCTTTGGAAGCCTCATTGTCTTTGGAAGCCTCATTGTCGTTAGAAGCCTGATTATCTTCCGATGTAGGATTTTCCTTAGTCGATGTACTCTCCTGAGATGTCAGACTTTCTTCCGTAGACGGATTTGATGCGGAAACGTTTTCGGAGGAGGCAGCATTTTCCTCAACTGCAACAGTACAGTAAGATGCATCTTCTTTCTCACCGTTTGAGGCTGTAAGTTTGTATGTCGTAGTACCGGTAGGGGACACATTCAATGTTCCGGTAGGTTCTACAACTCCTATATCAGGTTCAATGGTAACGTTCGAAACCCCTGAGACGTGCCAGTTCAGGATTGCACTCTCGCCTGGTGTTATGGTATTAGGGCTTGCATCAAACGAGCTGATGAGAAGAGGCTCTTGAGACCCATTATTAACCGTGACCGTGCAGAGAGCTACTTTTTCATTTCCTTTACTATTTGCTATCAATTTATAGGTTGTAGTCTCTAAAGGGGATACAGAAATGGACCCATTTGGACTTACAGGTCCTATGCCAGGCTCTATTGTAATATTGTCAGCTCCGGAAACTTCCCAGTTCAAAACTGATGATCCTCCGGATCCGATAATTTCCGGGCCTGCGTCAAAATTGCTAATTCCTACTGCAGCTGCAGGAAAAAGAGCTTTTAGGGCAATAGCTATACTCAGTATGGTACCTAATAATTTTAGAATTTCTGGTAATGAGTTCCACATTGACTTAACTCGTTTCCAGATTGAATTATTACTATCCTCTTTATCCATAATCAAACTCCGTACCTATAAATTAAACCAAACAACCATACATGGAAGGTTGAAAAATAACGTTTTTCAGAAATTTTACCTAAAAAGTTAAGTTAAACAGTCAATTCTTTTTTGGATTGCAGTTGAGATATATCTCATAGTTTAATAATATATATATTTATTAATTTTGGGATATATTTTCAAGAAGTTGGATGAAAGGATCTAACTTAAAGATTAAAGCTAAGGATTCAACTTAAGCGTTCAATTTGAAAATTTTTCAATTTACTGCCAAAACGACATTGTAATTTTCAAAAGAGAATGTCTGCAAGCTAAATTATTTATATTCTCCATCAATATGTTTTATAAAAAACTATTATTCTGCCATTGATAATAAAAAGGTGGTTATATGAACTCTTACTGCAAAAAAACCCATGGAGTTCCAGCGTTATTCTCTTTTTTCATTCCTGGTCTGGGACAGCTTGTAAAAGGACAGGTATCCAAAGCAGTTGGCATCTGGGCAGCTTTGTTAATCAGTCTGTTTATGAGCGTCATCGGAATCGGGTTCTTAATTGGAATAATAGTCTGGATAGCACAAATATACGATGCCTATAATGCATGAAAAGTAGGTTAAGAAACTTTTTAATAAAGGTTAATTTGTTTTAGAGGATGCTTAACTCGTTTTAGAAAGTGTACTTTTAGAGAAAGTCTTCAAAAACAAAAATTTTTATATTGAAGGGAAAGGTCTTTTTATGTTAAACAATTTATATTCACTCTCTTATTAAGTACTTAAAGAAGGTAAGTTCTATGAACTATTGCAGAACGCACGGAATTCCAGCCTTATTTTCGTTTTTCTTTCCTGGCCTGGGCCAGCTTGTAAAAGGACACCTGTTCAAGGCATTGGGCATCTGGATAGCCTTCATTATCACAGGGACAATGCACATTTTCGGAGCTGGATTTTTATTATGGCCGCTTATATGGATCTGGCAGCTCTATGACGCCTACAATGCCTGAATAAAATAAATTTGAGAGCAATCCCAAAAGGATAACCTTGAAAGGATAATCTGGTAAAGGATAACCTTAAAAGATAACCTTGGAAGGATAATCTGTAAAAGACAAAACGAATGTATAGTAAGCTAAGTTACTTAGCTATACATCAAATTTTTTCTAAAACTTAGAGGATGCATCCTTATTCTTTCAATTGTTCTCTATGAGTCAGCCTCATTTGATTAATCCTAATCTGTCTATTTTCAGTTTGCTATCATTATCATAGCTATCACTATCTGTCAAATTGATAGCAATCAAAACTATCAATATCTATGAAATCGATAGCACCAAAAACGAGAAAGGTATCAGGAAGCTAGTCTTACATAGATCATCAAATAATTTTTTAAATGTGTTAAAATGTGTTAATATCTGCGTACCATTTCCTCCTGCCATTCTGTCTCCGGCCATCCTCTGAAGCCTCTGAGCTTGTTTATATCATCCAGATAATTTATCACTTCATTAGCCTGAAAACCAAGACCCTTGAGCACACATCCAAGAACGGTTCCGGTTCTGCCTATACCTCCCACGCAATGGACAACAATGCCTTTTCCTGCATCAATTTCTGTTAATATTATATCAGTTGCCTTTCTTACAAGCCATTCAAGTGTATCAGGATCATACGGATAATTACCATAATGCAGGTCTTCTAATTCTGCAGAAAAAAGAACCTCAAGAGGATAAGGGTTATAAGATATTTCAGGATCACAAAGACAGACAACACTTGAGAAACCCGCTTTCCCTATTTCCTCCCAGGGTGTGTGCACTCTGGGATAAGACATACCAGCCAGGGGTACAGGCTCCTTAAGAACTACGTAAAAATTCATTGGGATGCGGATGCCTTCTATTGCAGGCATTGCCATAGGACTCAGTAACGAAGACGCCATGCTAAGAATATGAGGTTAGATAATATAAATTTCGTTTAAAGAGTCGAACATTTGAGTATAAGTGTAACAGTAAAGAAAGTTACTCAATATAAAATAGTCAAGTAAGCTACTCAATATAAAATAGTCAAGTAAGCTACTCAATATAAAATAGTCAAGTAAGCTACTCAATATAAGACTGTACAAAAAAACAAGTTTGTATAGAAAAAGATGACCTATGTAGAAAAAGAAAAATACCCCACGATTACCCACTACTGTTTTTCACTTTTCATCGTTTTTCAATTAAAGCATTTACTCCCTTTATGCGACCTTGATATATCCAACCACGGATTTAGTGCCGCAGTAGGTATCGTTTTTCTCTGTTAAGGTAACGGTATATTGTCCTGAGCTGGTGTACGTGTGCACAGGATTCTCTTCTGTCGAATTCGTCCCATCTCCAAAGTCCCAGTTCCATGATGTAGGCGATCCTGAACTATTATCAGTGAAAGCGACTTTTAGTGGTGCATTTCCTGAGGTCGGAAAAGCAGAGAAGTCAACTTCCTGAAGGTTTGAGTCAAGAGAATTCATATTCATGTGTAAATCGTCATTCAGAAGACCATTGAACCAATCGTCCGAATTAACAACGTTGTTGAAGTCCCTGTTCATGAACCCGTTGAACCAGTTGTCCCATATAGCTCTATCATTCGAGATAAAAGGCCTCAAATTGTTTATTTCACTGGAAAGAAACGGAACATCCGACAGCCACTGATTAGCCTCATTTGAGACGATCTGAACGTTTCTGGAAGTGGAGAAGTTGGACGCATAAATATCCACACTATCTACTCTTCCATTATCAGTGCTATTGTCATAATGCCACACGACTTTGCTACTGTAGACAATAGGAGAGGACTGTGAGGACGACTCATTGATTACTGTCCCATTACTTGTCATAACCTGAGTCTGAGTAACAATTACTGGACCATTCTGGTCACTAGACGCCGATGCAACGGATAAAGCAGAAACTGAAAAGGATAAAATAAGGGCTGTTGAAGCTAAAAGTACATACAACTTTTCCCTATTTTTCATTTTTTATTGCCTTCTTTATATTTTATTTATCCTTATTTGATTGTTTTTCATGGGACTTACAGAGTTGCTGAGGAGAAAGTCATGGAGTTAAATTTCGAATTGTCTTGACTGCAAGAGTATAATATATCCTCTTGTACTTGATTTTATTCCTCAAACGTGTAAGTCCTGTAACACTAATTTCTTTTTATTTATAATAATTTCCTGGCTGTCATGTGTGCATTGATGATTAAAGATGTGTTGAAATGGTCAAATATAAGTTGTAGAGAAGATTCATCATTTTGATGAAAATGGCAGGAATAACCGAATTGGAAGTTAGAAAAAGTAAGCGTTGATTCTCCAGTCAGCAAAAATCTGAGAATCGTGAGCTACAAGATGGGATCGTATTCAAAGATAAGATACGCCAGCCAGAAGAGCATGTTTCTTATAGAACTATGTAGAAACTCATTGGGATTCAGGTTCCTTCTATCCTTAGTTTGACAGTTTGATTTTTATGTGGGAAAATTGTTTTCATATCCGTTAGAATGATAAGTAATATTATTCCA
>DAQQ01000043.1:13724-15924 GCA_002508465.1 Methanosarcina sp. UBA7
ATTTACCTTATAGTGATTGTGAAACTGGATAATCAGAGGCAATTTTGCGAAATTTATGAATACTGTCAATTGATTTTTGACAAAAAATTGAAGCCTCTCACTAAATTTAGTTTATACTGTCAAACTAAGGTTAGGATAGATAATTCTCTAACTTTAGAATTCTGCAGCGCAAAATAATCGCTAACAGAACAATTTGAGGCATTAAATTAAGTTTTCAGAAATATGATTCTAATAAACATTTCTGCTGGATATATATTACAAAATAATAGATAAACCAAGAGTTCTAGTTTGAAAGCTTTTAAACAACTTATAAAAAAAATTAGTTTGTATTATTAGATAATTACTCATTTAGATAATTACTCATCAAAAGAGGAGATATATATGGATATTCTAAATGATTTATCCATAAAAATTGCAGAAGCTACAGTTCCTGATGAGACTTATCTAGCCCCTCTTATGACTGATGCTTTTGTTCGAGGTGGCGAAGAAAAAGAAGCCCTTTTTGACAAACATGAAAGCGCAGAACTGGGAGCTTTCGGACTACTTGAAGGAACTTTAATATTCCCATGGATTTTGAAGAGAATAGCTATTGCCTCTCCTTTTATACTTAAGATATTAAAAGTAGACAGCGATGATCTCTCAGTAATAAACAATTTTCTGAGCATATGTGAAAAGCTGAAGATAAAGGAAAAAACCAGTAAAATTCCTGAAAAATACTTTCTACCTCTCTCAAATATATTTGAAATTTTTACATCGGAACTAAAAGCTTCTGGCCTTCCTGATGAACAATGTGATAAAGTTATTTCAAATGTTGTTATCACATTGCTAAAAGATCCATCTGTTTCTATACTATTTGTGGAAAAAATTACTGGATCAAAGTGATATTATGCCCGAAAACGGAAAGTGCCAATCCCTTCCTCCATGGTTGTGGATATGGTTTATTTTGTACATATATATGTTGCCTACTCAAATAGAATTACTTAAAGAGAATCTTGAATCTTTTTTATTTTCTACAGACCCAACATATGCAAACTTAACTCTTATTAGTAGATTTAAGTTGGTAAACTTACCCTACTGGATTCCCAGCACATTTTTATTTTTAGGTGCTTTAAGTGTTTTGTTCCCTTTTATACGAACTCGTTACGTTGAAAAAAAATATAAACTAACTGACAATTATCCGGTAATTCCTGCAATGGTAGAAATTGAATACTTTCTTAAATTGCACGTCCCGGATCTTAAAATCAAAACCAATCTTCTCAGCCAGAGTGAAGAAGTATTTATCTATCCTATCGGTTATCGTAAGACAGGCATAGCAATATTTGGAAAGTTTATCAAGTCTTGGCGCTCGGACAGAGAAAGTTCTCAAGAAATACTTCTCCATGAAATTGGACACTATCGAAATGGAGATGCTTTAATTCTCGGAGCAGGTAGTTTTTTTGAATTTGTGGTTAAGCACTCTATAGGTATTATTGCCTTTTTTTTCTTAATTCAAATATTTCTAGTTTTGATTGATTTGACCGAATCTACCACTCATAATATACTTGCAGCCACAATGTTCCTTCCGTATTCATTAACAGACCCGATAGTTATTCTCTCCCAAACCTTAGGCTTCTTCACCCTTCCTATTGTAGGGATCTGGTCTGCGGAACTTAATGCAGATAGATTTATGCTAACATCAGAAATAAATTCCACTGAAAATTCACTAAAAGTAATTGAAAAACTGAAAAAAGAAAAGTCATTTAAAAAATGGCTTCTTGCTCAAGTAACCCATCCTCCAAATACTCTGAGGCGCTGGATGGTTGTTCACTCTGGTGAGGAAAGAAGTGTTCTACTATTTCTCTTTCTTCTTCCCCTATCTCATTTGTTTCAATTGTTTATGTTTACAATCTATGCATTATCCAGCTACATTGTAATTTTTTTCTTTGGAGCAAGCAATATACAAGAATTTTCTGGAAAGTTGCTTAAATATGTAATGATGTACATAGATGCGAGATCATTTACGTGGTTATTTTTTTCCATAATAGTTTTACTATGGCCCATCCTGGCAGTTTATTGGGTTAGATTTTTTTCAGGACTGCATGAAACATATAATCTGGAACACTACAAATCTTACTTCTCAAGTGCACTGGTCTTATTATGCGTTTTTATCCTTTCATATTCTTAAAAGTTCAAAATCTGTTAGATCAACCAAAGATACTAA
>DAQQ01000035.1:0-6630 GCA_002508465.1 Methanosarcina sp. UBA7
ATGATGATAAAGACAAAAGCTCTTGATTATGCCATGAGTGAGTATGCAAATGAAGAAAGGCTGAAAGCTTTTTTTGAAAAAAACAGTAAAGATTTAAGAGAAACATTATTAGAAAGTTCGGTTTGGATAGGATATCTGTTATGGATATCTCAAAAAGGATTTCCTCTAAGTTTCAATGAATTAGATTTTAAAAAATTTGTTGACAATGAGAACTTAGAATTTAATTTGAACAACTTCATTTTTGAAATACTGGGCAAAAACGGAAATTTCCGGTACGATGCACAAACTTTAAAAAACAAATTAAACGAAGCCTTTGACATATCACATGACAAATGGCAAGTCTGTAGAGGTCATGATATGATTAAAATATTAATTTTGGGGCTTCAATATATATTTGGCATTTGCGACTGCAAAAAATTAAATCAACAACAACTTCATGATATTATTGAATCGAAATTAATAGAAGCTTATAATTCCTCAGATTTTGTTAAGACAGAGTTATATGATTCAATAAAAAGATGGGAAACAGAAAATGATCAAATTACCTTAAATCCGAACTTATGAATTTCAAATTTACAACTTATTTTTAACATCAAGATTCTTTTTCTTATGAGAAATATCGAATACTATCTTTTATTTGTTACATCCTGGTTGTGCCTGGCGAATGCTACCTCATCAGACTAGCAAAAGTAACAAAATCATGAGAATGAATTTTAGATAGACTCATGCCCAATGTCATTTTGAGTTTCGATTAATCTTAAAACAGGGTACCATACGACTGCGAAGCAGGCGGCGGAGACCGAAAAAGGACAAAAATAAAGGATTTCAAAACTAAAAACAGAGCAGAGACTTAGAAATTCACGAGTTTCTTATTGCTTCGAGTAGTATTTCTACAACCTTAGAAGGTATAGGCACACCTAAGATTGCAGTTGATAACACTGGAGTAAGCAACTTAATAATTTCATTAGAAGTCAAAGTTACTACTACGTCTTTTGTGACATCTACACTGAAAGATTTCACTTTTTTCTTTACGATCCCTGATATCTTTTTAAAACTGGAGAGTTTAGATTTTGCTTCTACTTTTTGCCTTTCAGGAATATTTGCTGCTTCTATAATTTCTATAATAGAAGAACTATTTTGAATAATTTTTTCACTAAAACGCTTTAAAGCTTCAGAATCTCCTTTTTTCATAAGCTCAAGCATTTGTGATGAAAATTCCCTGATGCATTCCCCTTCTTTGCTATCCATATTATTTGAAACTTGAATCAGATATTTGAGATCCTGCTGGGAATTATCAATTTTATCTATTATTTGTTGGAGTTCAGCATCTGTGCCTTTGAATCCTTTTTTAACTTGATCTTTTATTGAGATACAATCTAATTTTATTTGATTTAACATTTTTTGAAGATCATTTAACGTGTCTTTGATATCATTCGTGTTTTTGAGAATCTGAAGTGGTAAATCTTGCAAAATACTTGTTCTCTTTTTGTCCGCATAGTTACAGAGTAACCTATAGAAGTTAGAGGAAAATTCCCCACTAAGTAATATTTTTTGTATTACGTTTCTCCAAGATTCAGGTTCCTGATTTTCAAGAAGTGCTTCATGGAAACATTCACACATTTCACAACCTGGTTTATCACCAAATTCATGGAAAATTTTGCAGGCTTTCCGAACATTTTCCGCTGCATCTTCATATGATCCTTGCTCGAAACAGAAATCAAGAGAATTAATTAGAAAAACATATGCAGAAACTCTATCCTTTATAATTTTTATCCATGTACGACTACTTATTTCTTCAAGTTTTTCTCTTGCCAATTCTAACTCTTCTTTTCTGAAAATACTTTTTTTCAAAGCATTTTCTAGGTGGCACTCAAAGACCGTATAATCATAATAATCAAGAAAGATGCCTTTTTTCTCCTCTTCTTTCCAGTCGGATACGATCTTACAGAAAGATTTATTGCCACTTCTAGCTTGGCAGAATTCTTTCATAAATTTGTAATAAGGCTCTTTTGAAAGTTTATAAGCCTCATAATATTCAAAAGATGCATCGGGTATTCCCTGATTTCCATCAACCTCAAGTAAACCAGCACGTATTTCATGAATTCTTGCCATTATACGTTCTTTATATCTGATGTCTCGATCCTTTATCTTTTCTTCAATATCGCCTAGATTTCTCTCCCATTCTTCTAGATGTTTCTTATCTCCGGTTTTGTAAAAATTATTTTTCAGCAGAATGTTCAAATTTAACAAAGCAATAGAATATGTCCATCCATCTTCTAATTTATCGAGTATTGAAATACTTTCCAAGTACAATTCCTTAGATTTCTCAAAATTTTTCCTGCTATTAATTTTCATTTCAGCAAGTCTTACTCTTGCATTGCCCTCGTTCATTAATATACGAGCGTAGTTTGCGCTTGTTTTGTGAAAAATTTTCCTGGCATTGCCGTAAAGACTGACAGCAGTCTCAAGATTTTTCCTACTATCAATACCCATATCTGCAAGTTTTTGTCTTGCATTACCCTCGTTCATCAACGCACTAGCGTAAAATGCGCTTGTTTTGGAAAAAATTTTCCTGGCATCGCCGCAAAGACTAACAGCAGTTTCAAGATTTACTTTATAGTCAATATCCATATCTGCAAGTTTTAACCTTGCAGATCCCTTGTTCATCAACGCAAGAGCATAAAACACATTTTTTTTGGGAAAAATTTCCTCAGCCTCGCCGTAAAGACTGACAGCAATTTCAAGGTTTTTCCTACTGTCAATACCCATATCTGCAAGTTTTGACCTTGCAGAACCCTCGTTCACCAACGTAAGGGCATAAGATTCGCTTTTTTTGGGAAAAATTTCCTCGGCATTGCCATAAAGACGAACAGCAGTTTCAAAGTTTTCCCTACTGTCAATACCCATCTCTGCAAGTATTTGTCTTGCATTACCCTCGTTCATCAACGCAAGAGCGTAAGATGTGCTTGTTTCGGGAGAAATTTCCTTGGCCTCGCTGTAAAGACTGACAACAATTTCAAGGTTTTTCCTGCTGTCAATACCCATATCTGCAAGAATTAGTCTTGCATTACCCTCGTTCGTTAATGCACGAACGTAATCTGCACTTGCTTCGGGAAAAATTTTCCTGGCATCGCCACAAAGACTAACAGTAATCTCAAGATTTTCCCTGCTGTCAATGCCCATATCTGCAAGCTTGCCACAGGCAACAGCATTGTTTATTAATGCAGATTTGATTCTTTGTTTATTACTACCGGCAAGAGAAATCAATGAACTGTAGTAGAACCTGCTGATAAGAGAATTATTTAGTTCATCGATTCCCTTTAAAGCGTTATTCAGAAAAAATAGCCCTTCATTTTCAAGAAAGTAAAAGAATTCATCCACTTGCTGTAAACAAATCAGTCTAGATAAAGAAATTACGCGCGAAAATTCTTCTTTGGTAAAGTTAATTATTACCTCAGCTGGAAGGTCAAAAATAATTTCAACAAACAACTTTTTGTTATTATTTGTTACCGCATATTCCAGTTGATGCAGGAAGGTTTCTTTATCCATGTAATGCGATATGTACCAACTCGTTTTAAATTTTGTTAAATTATTTGACAGAATAAATAAAGAAACGATTATTTCTTTGAAATAAATCAGGTATTTTTAACCTTACTCAAACCGATTCTCCTCCAACTTCTTCTCCCTTCCCTCCTGTTCACTCGCATAAGCCACATACTCTCCGCTCTCCTTATCGAAAACGAACCTGTAAACAGTTTTGAAATAAGCCCAGTATTTAACATACTGATCTCTTGCATCGCTCAGCGTAACAGTTACCGAACCATTTTCTTCCGAAACGCTGTAAACAGGATAATCGATTTCCTGAGGAACGGCTGTGCTGTAGAGTTTTCCGGCTTTTTCAATATAAGCGGAGGCATCTGGAATGTCGCCGGTCACGTTGATTTTCTCGATATAATCACTTTTTCCGATCCCGGACCAGTAGCTCACTTCCATAATCTTGTAATGGGTGGAATTATAAGGATAAGCAGCAAGAAACTTTCCGAAAGACGAGGGATAGGTGTCCTCATAGCTGATTTTTGCGCCTTCCGCGCTTGAAATATAATTCACAAGAAATAATTTTGTCACCGGCAGGACTGAAATCCAGACCACAAGCAAGATTAAAAGCGCGGGATAGAGTTTACTCCGGTTTTTCGTAACAAAGGCACAGAAGTTATTGAATTTTCCATTCCATTTTCCGCGACCTTTCATGTAGGCCACAAGTAAAACGAAAACGGGAAGAAGAGGAAGAATATTTGCCAGCGGATCGAAGAAGTAAATGGCTCCGAGAGTAGATGTTCCGGTGCTGAATGGGTAGAAAGGACGCATTTTCCAGCTTGTCGCGTAATCAAGATAAACATGGGAAAATATAGCTGCAAAGCCGGCGGCTGTGAATAAGCGGTCTTTTGTTTTAAACCAGATTAAAAGTGTGACAAGCAGAATGAAGAGGATTGAATGAAGAAATTCCCTATGGCCGAACAGGTAAAAGAGCTGGTTTCGAGTTTCGTGGCTTACGCTGCCCCCAAGAAGGAAAAATATAACGTATGGAATAAAATCCAGGTCAGGAAGGATTGCCAGAAACCCGAGAACGTTTCGCTTTTTTCCTTTAAAGCCGAGAGTAAGGGCAATTAGAAGGCCGACTCCCAGGTGGGAAAGTGAATTTACCATTTGCTTTCTTCCTCAACCAGTTTTTTTCTTCAATCAGAATTAATCTTTATTTAGTTTTTAACTTCGCTAATGTCTCTACTGTACTTTTATTTTAATTGCTACTTATTATTCTAATTTTGAGAAGTTAAATTTTTCTTGGAGACCCTGAGTACATTTCTTTGAAAATATCTATAAATTGTATCTTTTATCTTTAAATAGGTTTGATGATAATTATAGTTTACACTTTGAATTGCCAGATGCGATTCGATATGTGTTTGAAGAGACTCAAAGCAGAGTGCTTTACAGAGTAGAGTGCTTTAAAGCAAGAAATGTTCAGGAATAAAATTATTCATTATAGATTAAGTCGAAACAGATTCCTGTAACATAACTAAGGGGAAAATTGCTTAGAGGGGCAGGATTTGTAGTGGAATCGTTTGTAGTGGTTCTTTTGAATGGAAAGCATAGACTCATATTTAACCCAGATTCCGTAACAGATTTTGCAAAACAAATAACTAAAAAAATTTGATAAAAAGAGTGGATAACATGACTAAAGGATTGTACAAATTACCACCTTTGAAATATGGATATGGAGACCTGGCACCTTATATTTCCGAAGAGCAGCTCAAGTTACATCACGATAAACACCACCAGGCTTATGTGACTAACGCAAATGCAGCTATAGAAATGATGGATAAGGCAAGAAAAGAAGGGACTGACTTTGATTATAAGGCAACTGCAAAGGCCCTGTCTTTTAATCTGGCTGGCCATGTCCTTCATGATTACTTCTGGTGGGAGATGACTCCCGAAAGCAACTCAAGCAAAGAGCCTGTCGGAGAATTGTCTGAAGTAATCAAAGAAGATTTCGGAGGCTTTGACAGGTTTAAAAAGGAATTTTCCCAGGTAGCATCAAGCGTGGAAGGATCAGGATGGGCGGCATTAACCTATTGTAAAGATACTGAAAGGCTCATGATCATGCAGATAGAAAAGCATAATGTAAATCTGGTCCCTGATTATCCGATTATTATGGATCTGGATACCTGGGAACACGCTTACTATATTGATTACCGCAATGATAGAGCAAAATTTATAGAAGCCTTCTGGAACATAGTAGATTGGGAAGAAATCGACAAGTACTTTAAGAAAATGAGGAAATAAACAAGAAGTTATTTCTTACATTTGCCTCATTAAGATAAAATTTTCCGATTACTTTTTGATTTGAAAAGTAATCGGAATATTCAATTTAATTCGAAAATTCTTTTTAAACGGTAAAATTTCATTTTGTCAGTGAAGTTTCATTTAGTTGTGGAACTTCATTTAGTCATTAACAAAATTATTTTTATCAGAAAAGAACGACACAATTCCTAACAATTAATAATTTAGTGCATCGATTCCTAATTGATTCCTCTTTCTTTTAGATTATAGTTCTTCCAGGCACTTTGTTCCGTTCTTGAGTTTTATATTTCCATTTAAAAATGACCGTCTTTCGTTCACTTAGTTTATATATTGGCTAAATCTTTCTTTTAACTCTTTTATTGATTCAACTTATTCCTCTCAATAAGCTTCTTGTCATTTTGCTGAAAAAAACTTTCAATTATATTTAGCCACGAAGTATGTCTAGGTGTGAACACAAATTCAAATTTGTCAGGAACAATTTTCAGGTATTCTCAAGTTTCCTTTGAAGTATGAACTTTTGTAGCTATCATCAGAATTTTGATTTTTCTCTTGGGTAAATTAACTCAGGTTAAGGAATTGAATGAATTCCCAGCTTTTATATTTTTCAAAACTCTGTAATTGGTTTTTCCGGAGAACAAATAGTTCCAGTTAACAGCGAAAAAATTTCATATTTATTACATTTATAACCCAAATTTGACAGAATTTATTAATTGATAAAGTATTTTTTTACAAAAACGTTAGTATTGACGCAGAATTTTTCGGAAAAATGAAAAT
>DAQQ01000035.1:6642-7001 GCA_002508465.1 Methanosarcina sp. UBA7
ATTTTTCTGTCAAATTAAGGTTATAACTATGTCTGTTACATATATAATTTCTTCGTATTTTAGTGTGATGCCCTTTTACCAGCATTAGATACGGGTAAACATTTCCAATTGCTTGAACACCTGGTTTTTGTTGTAGGAAATAGTTACTGACCCTGTTTTTTCGTTTTTAGATTTCTTAATTAGTTCATTTTGCTTCTCTATATGTAGCTAGGACACTGGCTGCTTTGTGACCAAACTCTATATAGACTTTACTAGTATAACCATACAGTTGTTGTGACGTAACATCAATAAAAATTGTAAAAGTAGATATATGTATTGATGTTACACATTTATTTTTATCACTAGGCTTTGGAACTTAG
>DAQQ01000042.1:0-11364 GCA_002508465.1 Methanosarcina sp. UBA7
GAATCGATTATAAATTTTGATGAATTTTAACAAATGGGCAAGTCCATTTGGGCTAAAAAAGAAGGGAAATAGTCAGTACCAATTAGTGGATACTGTCAAACTAAGGTTATATCTTGTTTATTTTCCAACTTATATTTTATTTTATATATATTTTTGGATTTATTTTCAGTGTTAACCAAATCCGAAAGTTTTATGTAACACAATTATTTATTTTTTTAATACTAAAAATTACAAGAAACAAATTTTATCTTACTTCTTAGATATCGTTTTCTGGCAAGTAATATTCTTCTGGCCGGATTATGAAAGTATGGTTTAACTATTATGGAAAAATTATGATAGGAGAAGGTGTGATGAATACAAAGATAATAAAAAATAAGTTCATTTATCTCATTTTCCTTACTGCCCTTATTTTTTCCCTTGGATCTGTTCCGGGGATGGCAGCTGAAGGTTGTAACTCAAATTTGATGGCTCAGGTCTTTTCTGCAGCTGAAGCAGATATTGGAGCTGTTGGACCGCAAAACACACTTATTATTACGGATATAGGCTCTCCTGCAGAGTCCTACGTTTTCCTGGACGATTTCTACTCAGAGTTTTATAGCAGGGACCTTATGTACACAAAAAATCTCCTCACTGTCCAGAACTCGAGGAACAGTCCATTATGGTTTGCATTCTTCAATAAATGCAGTGGGAAGTGCACTTATATCGAGGTCTCCTATGAAAACGAAAGTAAAATTAGCTACAAGGTAACGGAAAACATAGACTTTAATAAACTTTCGAAAACCAAGAAATCGAGAGATGCGTGGAGTGAAAAAGTAAACAATTCGGTATTTGACGGGCGCGAGTTCGCTATTCTTACGATTTCGAACGCCTGGGCTACCGGGAAGCTTGATTATGAACTTATGCAGTGCCTGGAACTTCACAATCATTTCTGCCCCGGAGTTTCCAGTGGTTATGTGCTTGCACACTGGATGGAAGAAAACTACCCGCTAAAAGAAGGCGTGAGTTACACGGTTTTCTCCTGCCCTAACTGGTGCAAAGAAGATGTTTTCGTAAAGCGCTGGGACACAACGCCGGGCACGGGAGGGATCTGGGTCTCTTCATTAACGGATGATGAAAAAGAAGCTTTAGGCGGTTCTCCTGCAGGCATCTTCGTAGTCAAAGATAAAAATGCCGGAACTATGAAAGCAGTAGTCCTCGGATTTAACTTTGACGTTGTCAATGCGAACTCCGGTGTAAAAGCCGATGATCCGGGATGGGTCTCGAAATATTTAGCTGATCTCTGGCTTATGAATAAGAAAAATTGGGACACAAAGGGACTTGTCTCGGTAATTTCAGTGAAGGATATTGATGCCGATACCCTGAGCAAAATGGAGCTGGCAGACAATAATCCTTATGTGGTTCTCGGGCTGCTTAATTCGACAGAGAATAATTAATCTCTTGAAAAATTGAGCTAGCAGAACAGGCAATTAAACTAAATGACCTACACCCACGTAAAAAGTTTAATCAGGTATGTTTGAGGATTCCAGCAATCCTCATCTCTGCCTCTTTCTCTTCCTTTTTTTATTTCTCTTTTCCGATATTTTCCTGAAATTCATCTACTCTTTTCCTGGCGTGTTCTGATCTTTGGCTTTTTGACTATTAAGTGGATCTAGATTTAGGACAAGATTATAGAATTCTTTATTACCTAAGTACAATTCCTTATTAATAGCACAGGATTCTTTATTATCAGAGCAGGATTCCTTATTAATAATATGATTATTACTTAGAGAGATATCGCAACAGCCAAAAAAGAGTTAGTACCATGCTTGAAAAACTGAAAACCTCACTCATTAATTCTCCTGTGATCAAGCGAGGAGAATATAATTACTTTATCCATCCGATTTCTGATGGTGTGCCATCCATAGACCCCCATATGGTTGAAGAAATCGCCGAATACATTCTTCAGATTACCGACATCAAAAAAGTTGACACTATTCTTACCATAGAGGCCATGGGTATTCCTGTAGCAAATGCCCTTTCTCTCAAAACGGGAATTCCTTTGACAATTGTTCGAAAGCGGCCTTATTTCCTTGAAGGAGAAGTAGAACTGTCTCAGAGTACAGGGTATTCGAAAGGGGCTCTCTACATAAACGGGCTCAAGAGAGACGACAGAGTAATTATTGTGGACGACGTCATCAGTACTGGCGGAACGCTGATAGCACTCGTAAAAGCCCTGAAAACAATGGGTGTGGAGATTCTGGATGTAATTTCCGTTATTGGTCGAGGAACCGGCTATTTGCAATTAAATGAGGTAGGGGTTGAACCCAAAATCCTCGTTACAATTGACGTGAGTGAGAAAGGCGTGGAGATTAAGAATGTCTTTGGGAACGAGTGACGCTTTTGACTTAAGGCCTGACTATATTATCAGTGTGATAAATAAACTGGGTGCAAAAATCGTAGGTTTCCAGTTCCCTGAAGGGCTCAAAAGAAAAGGTCCCGAGCTTGCAAAAAAAATAGAAAAAGCTACCGGAGCTGAGATTATCATCTCAGGAGACCCATGTTTTGGGGCATGTGACCTGGATAAAACTTTACTTGATCAGGTTGATATTCTTTTCCACTTCGGGCATGCCGAGCTTGAGGATACAAAATTTTCCGAGAAAGTCTATTTCATAGAAACGCGTTCTTCAGTTGACATCCGGCCGGTTGTTGAAAAGTCTGTTCCTGAACTTAAGGGGCAGGTTATAGGGCTGATTACTACTGTCCAGCATGTTCATAAACTCCCTGAAGCCTGTGCTGTCCTCGAGGCAAATGGAAAGACCTGCGTAATAGGGCATGGGGATTCCAGGCTCGCATATCCTGGTCAGGTGCTTGGCTGTAATTTTTCGACAGCAAGGAATGAGGTCTGTGATGAATATCTTTATATCGGAAGCGGAGACTTCCATCCTCTAGGTGTAGCTCTTTCCACAAAAAAGCGAGTTCTTGCAGCCGATCCTTTTTCCGGGGAAGTTCGCGAAGTAGACCCTTCAAGAATCCTCCGCCAGCGGAGTGCGGTAATTGCAAAGTCTCTGGATGCGAAGGTTTTCGGGATAATCATCTCGAGCAAAAATGGGCAGGAAAGAATGGAGCTGGCCTTCTCTTTAAAAGCGCTTGCGAAAAAGCACGGAAAAGAGGCACACCTTATCCTGATTGACCTTGTCACTCCGGATCAGCTTCTTCAATTCAAAGTAGATGCTTTCGTTAATACCGCCTGCCCACGGCTTGCAATCGATGAGGTTGGGCGTTTTCCCTCTCCTATGCTTACACCCCAGGAATTCGAAATAGTACTTGGAGAACGGGAATGGGAAAGCCTTGTGCTCGATGAGATTACCGAGGAGTCAGTATAACTTTTTACTGTTGATTATGTTCAGGGAATATGTTAATTTCAGGGAATATGTTAATTTCAGGGAATATGTTAATTTCAGGGAATAAGTTCAGGTTTAGATTAAAGTAAAAGTCTAAACATCAAGTCAAAATATATAAATAAAAAATTTAAATTATATAAATAGAAAACTTCAGTCGATGAAATGAAACAGAGAAAACTTGAGATGCTCCTTGAAGAACTGGAAGACTTTTCCAGTCCTGAACTTGAGCTGGAGCAGTACCAGACACCTCCTCTTTTAGCTGCGGAAATTCTTCATTTTGCTTATATGCAGGGAGATCTTGATGACTCGGTGCAGGATCTGGGATGTGGTACCGGAATTCTTGCAATCGGGGCGAAGCTTCTGGGAGCCAGAAAGGTTGTGGGGTATGACACGGATTCAAAAGCACTTGATACCGCAAAAGAGAATGCCCGAAAACTTGGAGTAGAGGTCGAGTTCGTATTATCAGACATTAACGATATTAACGAGCGCGTAAAAACCACGGTTATGAACCCTCCTTTCGGGGCAAAAGTGAAAGGTAGAGACAGGCCTTTCCTTTCGTTAGCATTAAGAACAAGTGAAGTAATATATTCAATCCACAACCGCGGAAGCCTTGCTTTTATCCAAAAGTTCATTAAGCCTGCAGTCATTACACATTCCTACGTTGCAAAATTCCCTATAAAACGAACCTTTGATTTCCATAAAAAAGAACGAGAGGTTATTGAGGTTGAGATCTATAGAATTAAGGTCTCCGGATAATTCAGGACGCAAATACCGTTTAAAGTATCAGATTTTATAGCATTAGTGCAGGATTTTATTTCAAAAGGCGAGCTATAACACTGCTTATAATAAGTATGCCTGTGTATTACCAAACTATACGATGCGTCAATAAGGGCAAAAGTGGCAGATAGTAGGAACATGATAATCTATCTCCTCTATTGAGGTTGGTTATCTGTCAATTGAATGTGCCAGTATCTAATTGAATGGTTACCAGCATCTCATATTATTGATAGTTATTGTGATTACGATTTATATCGACTACTAACGATAGTCCAAATGAGGGATCATGATTAGAATTAGAAAAAGTAAAACTACGAGAAAAAAATTGACTGGCCCGAATGAAGGAAAGCCGGTTGCTGAAAATGTAACTCAAATCACTTCCGAAAGCAGGGACCAACTCAAAGGTCAGTCGAGAGATCAGTTTAAGACCCAGCCCAGGGAACAGGTTAAAAATCAACCAAGGGAGCAGTCCAGAGATCAACATAAGATCCAATCAAGAGATCACTTCAGGGGACATCCCAGAGACCAGTTTAAAGGTCAGCCCAGGGATCAGTCAAAGGACCAGTTCAGGGGAGACCAGGGCAAGAAAAGAAGGTTCCCGTACCAGAAAAAAGGCTCCAGGGAAAGATCGGATACGTCTGAACCCAGAGCTCCCTACGAAGCTGAGACTCCGGAAGAAGAACTTGAAAAAGGAGGTTTTGTGCTTCCTGGAGAGCTTGTTGGAACTACTGAAGAGTTCAAATCCGGGGAAGGAACAACAGTGTCTGCCGGAGATATTTACTCTACAGCTACCGGAAACGTAATTATCGACAGGAAAGCAAGAGTAGTCTCGGTCAGGCCACGCACGCTCACTCCGAATATTCTTAAAGTAGGGGATATTATCTATGGAAAGATAACTGATGTGCGCGAATCCGGGGCAATGGTGGAAGTTGCAGGAATTGAAGGCAAAGAAGACAGGGAAATTGTCAGTGTGCGTTCGGGAGACGTCCATGTATCGAATGTGCGGGACTCCTACGTTAAGAGACTTTCAGATGAGTTCAGACCTTCTGATATCATTCGTGCCAGGGTTCTCGACACTGAGAGAATGCGCCTGACAACAGCCGAAGATTCTCTTGGAGTTGTAAAAGCCTACTGTTCAAACTGCAAAGGAGAACTCGTGCTTGAAGGGAAAAAGCTTAAATGCTCAGTCTGCAATATGACCGAAACTCGCAAAATCTCAACCGAGTATGGGAAAGGGGTAAAGTAATTCTTTCTCCTGAAGGTATGGGTTTCTGCACAATAAATTATCAATAAGTTATATTACTCACAATTACAGGTGGTCACCAATGGAACTGAATATTCTCTCCAAAACAGACAATGAGCTTGAAGTTGAGCTCAAAGGCGAGACGCATACCCTTCTAAATATACTTAAGGATCTTCTTATTAAAGACCAAAGGGTTGAGATTGCCTACTATGATATGAAGTACGTAAGTATCAGTGACCCGATCCTTTATATCAAAACCGATGGTACAAACCCGATTGAGGTACTAAAGGATGCTGCTTCAAAAATAATTGCTCAGTGCGACGAATTTACTGATGTCTTTGGCAAGGCAGTAAACGCCTGAAATTTGAAAAACGGTTGTATAACGTCTTTTAAAGGCGTTTTGCTTTCTTTTTCCGGCAAATCCGGAGTTTTTCAAGCAGGGGGCTCTTGATAATCATCGGGGAGCCTTTGCTATTTTCAAATTTTAGAGACCTTTGGAATACTTTTTTATGAATCGATGTGTATCCAGAATAAAAGAGATCTTAAACGCAAAAGTAGGGCAAAAGCACTAAACAGGATTGAGTAGTTTCGGTTCTTTTATTTCAAAGACTCTGTCCATATCACAGCTTAATAATCATAACTAACCTGTAGATAATATTGAAGTTAATCTGTAGATAATATTGAAGTTAATCTGTAGATAATATTGAGGTTAATCTGCAGATAATATTGAGGTTAATCTGTAGATAGTATTGAAGTTAATCTGTAGATAGTATTGAAGTTAATCTGTAGATAATATTGAAGTATGAAAAATAAATTGAGGTATGAAAGAAAATGAAACTTGACGATTCATCCCTTCAAAAGTTCGGTTTTATAAAAAGAGAGACTCTTGGCAGTATAAATATCGACCCTCTTCAGACAGGCGGGCGTTTGACCGAGGCTGCAAAACAGGCTCTTGTAGAGTGGGGAGACGGGTATTCGGTATGTGATTTCTGTGGAGGGATTCTGGATCAGATAAAAAAGCCTCCAATTTATGATTTCGTACATAAAGCCCTTCCCGAGTTCCTTGGTTGTGATGAGGCAAGGGTCACAAATGGGGCACGGGAGTCCAAGTTTGCTGTCATGCATTCTATTGGAAAGCCGGGTGACTGGATTGTGCTTGATGGACTTGCCCATTACTCTTCATATGTTGCAGCCGAAAGAGCAGGCCTGAACATCAAAGCCGTACCACATTCAGGCAGTCCCGATTATTACCTTGATCCTGAAGGATATGCCACGGCAATCGAAGAGGTTACAAAGGAAAGTGGAAAACCACCTGCTCTTGCACTTATAACTTATCCGGACGGAAGTTATGGAAACCTGCCCGATGCAGGAAAGATAGCTTCGGTCTGCCATGAATACGATGTCCCTCTTCTTCTGAATGGCGCATATGCCGTAGGAAGAATTCCGGTATCTGCAAAAGAAATCGGTGCCGACTTTATTGTAGGCAGCGGGCATAAATCTATGGCAGCATCAGGGCCTGTAGGAGTGCTTGGGGTAAGTGAAGAGTACGCTCCTATCGTATTCAGGAAATCCAAACACAGCAAGGTAAAAGAAGTTGAGCTTCTGGGATGCACGGCGAGAGGTGCTACGGTTATGACTCTTATTGCATCTTTCCCGGATGTGGTAAAACGTGTGAGGAACTGGGACCAGGAGGTCGAAAATGCTCGCTGGTTCTCGGCAAGGCTTGAGGAAATGGGCTTTATTCAGCGCGGGCAAAAACCTCACTCTCACGACCTTATGTTCTTTGAAGCTCCACGCTTCTATGAAATCTCCGAGAAGGTTAAGAACGGTAGGTACTTCCTCTACAAGGAGCTCAAAGCACGCAATATTCACGGCATCAAGTCAGGGCTTACCAAATACTTCAAGCTCAGTACTTTCGGGCTTGGAAGAGAAAAACTTGAAGTTGTCGCAGACTCCTTTGAAGATATCCTGAAAAAATATGAGGACATTTAAGGCTGTTTGAGCCTGTTGATATTTTACTTTACGTCCTGGAGAACTCAACCAGGGATCAATATCCTGGTTATGAATTTCTCCTTCTCATTTTTTCGGCAAGAGTTTTTCCGTCTCATTTCTCCTTCTCTTTTGAGGTAAATAAGTTCAAATATTCAAGATTCCGGGGAAAAGTACGAAAAAAGTATGCAAAAGTGTGTATTTTCGGAATCTGCAAGTTTATCCGCTGAGTCCAGGTGCTTTTTAACGGTCGAAGTGCCTATTCCAGGTACTTTTACCGAGTCCAGTCCCCTTAATTTTTCAGTTCCACATTTTCCATGTATCCTTCTCCTCTCGGAGTCAGGACATAATATAGAGTTCCTTCACTTTCCTCTTTTTCAATACAGAGGGTACTTTCCAGCATATTCAGGTTATAAATTGCCTGAGAATCCGTGAGCTTGAGTTCGTCTTTAATTTCTTCTAGCGATTTTTATGCTCTACCAGGGCTTTGAGGATGTTTCTCCGTACAGGGTTCTTCAAGGCATTAAGGCAGGCCTTGTGGTCTTCTGTCATATCCTCTTTCATTTTGCCTTCGCTCTTCATTTTCGAAACCCATTCTTGTTTTCTTTTCGCAGCTTCTTCGGGAATCGTATTTGATCATTAATATATTGGTCGCTGTATCTAAATAATCTTGGGGAAGAGAAATTCGCAGTATAGCACCTATGATGAGTTAAATAGCATGAGTCCTCTAGTTATTGTGAGAATTTGATCATCATGGAGGGGTATGTTTGGAAGACGTTAGTGGAGACATGTTTAAGTATAAACTTGGTAAGTGGGTTCTAAGCATAGATGAATGTGCTTTTATGAATCTTATGGATATCGGAAAGAATAAATCTGTACGTCAATATCTTATCGAGTCAATTGATAATTGGGTAAACAAAGATGAACCACTTATAACAGACGAGTTTATTTCGGAAATCTGCGATTTCATTAAAAACGAAAATGCAGTCCTTTACGATCGTTTAGTAAAGAAATGTGCTCTGAAAGGAATAAGTGTAGGTGAAGGCATATTTGAATCGCTGAGTCTTTTGAATTGCGGAATGATAGGTACGCAGGAGTGCAGACAGTACGAAGATGACTTCTCTGATGCGTGATTATTCTGTCTGATCTTTTTCACTTTATTGAATAAGCTTGATTTAGTATTTCAGTTATATCGATCCTGAATACATTTCGTGTAAGAGAAAGGTGATTTAGGTGCAGCAGTAAGATTTCGCATGGAATTTCTCTGCTATTCACCTATTTTCAGTTTTTCAGTATTTTCTCTTGAATGCTTTACATTTTTGCTGAAGACTTCCTCTTTCACTTGAAATACTTTTTCTCTCACTTGAAATCTTTCAGGGATTCAAAATCCAGGGTTGCAAAATAATCCTCAATGGTCTCGGCTCTCCTTATCTGCACAACGCTTCCGTCTTTTCTGAGAAGGAGTTCGGCAGAACGGAGTTTTCCGTTGTAATTGAAACCCATAGCATGCCCGTGAGCCCCTGTATCGTGGATTGCAAGTATATCTCCTATTTCAATTTCAGGAAGAGACCTATCTATTGCGAACTTATCATTGTTTTCGCAGAGGGAGCCTGTTACGTCATACTTGTGAAAAGGAGCTTTGTTTTCCTTTCCAAGCACGGTTATATGGTGATAGGCTCCGTAAATGCCCGGTCGCATCAGGTTGGCCATACAGGAGTCCATCCCGACATAGTCTTTATAGGTGTGTTTAAGATGCCGAACCTGAGTAATCAAATAGCCATAGGGACCTGTAATTACCCGGCCGCATTCCAGGAAGACTTTAAGCGGATAAAGCCCGTTAGCGGTAATTGTAGTTTCGTAAGCTTCTTTGACACCTTTTGCCACGGCTTCAAAGGAAACAGGTTCCTCCTCAGGCCTGTATGGGATGCCTATTCCTCCGCCGAGGTTCACAAATTCAAACTTTATATTGAGTTCCTTTGAGATTTCAACTATAAGTTCAAAGAGGATTCTTGCGGTTTCCACAAAGTAGTCAGCGTTTAATTCGTTAGAAGCAACCATCGTATGCATTCCGAAACGCTTTACTCCCCTGTCTCTGAGTATGCGGTAGCCTTCAAAAAGCTGGTCTCTCGTAAAACCGTACTTTGCTTCTTCAGGCTTTCCTATAATGGCATTTCCTTCTTTAAGAGGGCCAGGATTATACCTGAAACAGACAATTTCAGGGAGGCCGGCATACTTTTCAAGGTAGTCAATATGGCTTATATCATCAAGGTTTATGTATGCTCCAAGCTCTTTTGCCTTCAGGAACTCTTCAGAGGGAGTATCGTTTGAGCTGAACATTATATCTTCTCCGGTAATTCCCGCTTTTTCAGCAAGAATTAACTCCGGCAAAGAGCTACAATCCGCACCGAATCCTTCTTTTTTAAGGATTTTTAGAATAAAGGGATTTGGAAGGGCTTTTACGGCAAAAAACTCTTTGAAGCCCGGAACTTCCCTGAAGGTTGTTTTCATTTTCTCCGCATTTTCCAGAATGGCTTTCTCATCGTAGATATGAAACGGGGTAGGATACTTTTTCATTATTTCCTGAATTTTTTCTTTGGTGAAGGGAAGATCCTTTGAAACCATATTATTACCTTTTACTGATTTTTGTTTAATAGGGTTTTGTATATCAATTTGAACTTTTATTCCTTTATTAGTCTTTCTGCCTGAGTCTGTCACCCTAGTCCTGTCACCCGAGTCCCGTCTCGGGAGGANNCGCTCAAGAGGGCTGAATTATAAAAAAGATATTGATCTGGCAAAGGAAGCTAATTTGGAGCATATTGATTTATAACTCTCTCAGGGGTTCATTTATTTTAATCTCGTTTTAGTCACGCGGTGAAACTTTTTTTTAAAAAAGCTTGCTCGCAGACCTTTTCAAAAAAAGCTTTAGCGAAAAGTTCCTGACAATGACGCAATCAACCGAAGCAGTGGTTGCCGCTCAGCAGTTATGAGATACTCCGGCTACGGTTTGAGTTTTTTCAAAACTTCTTTAAGTCTGGAGTAGGGATAGGTGTTTACAATATCTTCTTTTTCAAGCCAGCCCCGTCTCGCCTGTCCTAGGCCGTACCGCATAGATGTCAGGTCGGAAACTGCATGGCTGTCTGTAGATATACAGAACTTCAGACCAAAAGTCTTTGCACGCAGGATAAGCTCGTCATTAAGGTCAAGCCTTGAAGGCTGGCTGTTAATCTCCATTACTTTTCCATTTGCAGCGGCAGCTTCAAACACTTTTTCGAAATTGACTGTATAAGGTTCCCTTTTCCCAAGGAGCCTTCCTGACGGATGGGCAAGGATATCGAGATATCTGTTCTCCAGGGCCGTGACAATCCTTTCAGTCATTTTCCTCTCTGGAAATGCAAAACCGGAATGTACAGCTCCTACCACAACATCAAGTTTTTTGAGAATTTCATCCGGATAATCCAGGCTTCCATCTTTCAGGATATCTACCTCAGATCCTTTGAGAATCTTTATCTTGAAATTTTTTGAGAGCTTATCAATTTCTTTCCATTGGACTTTCAATTCTTCAATTTCCATACCATTTGCAACTTTCTGAGAACGGGAGTGATCAGTTACTGTGATATACTCATAACCAAGAGCTTCTGCTTTTTCAATCATGGTTTTAAGAGTGTCTTTTCCTTCACTGTATTCCGTATGCATATGGAGATCTCCTCTGAGATCACCTGCTTCTACCAGTTTGGGCAGGGTATTTCTTGCAGCGGCTTTAATTTCTCCCCGATTTTCTCGAAGTTCGGGTGGGATATAAGCAAGACCAAGTTTTTCATAAATCTCTTCTTCGCTGCTGCCTGCAACCTGTTTACCGGATTTTTTTATATACAGCCCGTATTCCGAAAGTTTATAACCGTTTTTGATGGCAACATTTCTAAGTTCTATGTTGTGCTCTTTTGAGCCTGTAAAATACTGAAGAGCTGCTCCGTAACT
>DAQQ01000060.1:0-12527 GCA_002508465.1 Methanosarcina sp. UBA7
ACTAGCAGCAATAAAATTGTAAAAAACTAATTATTAACCAATTATTCAATAATTAAGTAATTATTCAATAATTAACTAATCACTAACCAATTATTAACCAGTTTCTAATATATTTAATATGGGTTGGTTCATAAAAAGATCGTCTATTAAGTTTTATTACAAAATTATTAAAATTGTATTTAAAATCGTTTCTTATAGGCTGAACATTTGGATAAAAACATAAAAAGTTACAATCGATAAAAACACATAAATTAGAATAGTTTGTTCCAGAGAAGAATTTTGTGCGTAATTATGTAAACGGGTGAAAAGTACTGTAATTTCAATATTTTTTAAAGCTATTTAATCATTTATTCAAATTTATTTAAGGCCTACTAAAGATTATTAAAGCTATTTATAATCTTATTTAAAACTGTTTAATACTTATTAAAAATTGTCTCCAAGATCTAATTTCATTTTAAGTCTGGAACTTTTTTAGGATTTTTGCAGTTTAACTGAGGAATCGTTAGAATGTGAGTTCAAGATAGTCTATGGGTGATAGAACTGTTAAATAAAAAATTAAAAGTCTTCTTTCTTACAGGCTTTCTTATACTTACATACACTCCTGTCGTTTTGTGCATAACACCACCAGTCGTCTACGTTGCTGGAAATGGAAGTGGTGATTTCAACTGCTCCGGAGAAAACGATCACATACCGATTAACCAGGCCCTCAAATTTGTGACAGAAAACCCTGGCTATACAACTGTTTATCTCAAAGGGCCTTTCACATATGTTATAGACGATACTCTTCTAATAGGCAGCAACACAATCCTTGAAGGAGATTCCAATGTAACAGTAAAATTAGTAAGAAATGCTGGATGGTCATCCACTAAACCTTTGATTAAAGAAAATACTTCCAGCAGCCATAACATCACTATTCAAGGTTTTACTATTGACGGAAACCGGGAAGGAAATGCCAATATAAAAAGTGGAGACGGATACCATAATCTTATGCACCTTAGTGATTGTCAAAACATAAGTGTATACGATATGTATCTGACTAATAACCATGGAGATGGTCTGAAGACCGACAACTGTTCTAATATAACATTCTGTAATAATAAAGCATACTTATTAGGGCATGATGTTCTTTATGCCAGTGCCTCCTCAAACGTGGAAGCCTACAATAATCGGATTACCTGCAGGACAAACAGCGGCTTGAGATTATATAACACAAACCATGCGAAACTCTACGATAATATAATTACATCGGAGGGCTCTGGAGGAGTAGGGATTGAAATCCAGAGGGATAAGGGCTCTATGGATGATATTGAGGTTTACAATAACACAATATATGAAACTGCACTTGCAGGTATCTGGTTTTTTTCACAAGGATTAGATTCTGAATCGGCCACTAATGTCCACATTCATCATAACCGGATCTATGATACCGGAACAGTTTCAGGCAACGAAGTTATAGGCGGAATCTTATCCGTCGGATTCAACGCTACTATTGAAAACAACGTGATAGATGGTGCATATGGAGCTGGTATCGTTCAGAATGATGCCTTTTTCTCTGCTCCTGCTGGTTCAGGGTATACGGTTACAGTAAGAAATAACATAATAACGAACACACGCACATCAGCAGTCGGAGGAAACGGATCGGGAGTATGTAACAAGCTTACAGACACACACGCTTTCATCCTGAAGAATAACTCATTATATAACAACACCGGTGGGAACTATATGGGTATTCAGGATCCGCTTTCGGATATAATAGCGGATCCTCAATATGCGGACCCGGATAAACACGACTATCATCTGAAATCAAAATCAGGCCGCTGGAATGGGAGCTGTTGGGTAAATGATAACATAACTTCCCCATGCATAGATGCCGGATACCCTTTCTCGGATTACTCTAAAGAACCTGAACCCAACGGAAACAGGATAAACATAGGTATGGACGGAAACACCTGGTATGCATCAAAATCAGAGTTTGAGGTGCTAAACAACAGTAGTGACAATAACGGTAGCAACGATGATAGTGATAGCCATGAAGGCGATGAGAGCCATGGAAGCAGTGGTAGTGGTAGCGGTGGCGCAGGCGGTTCCCCCGAACCTGCAAAAAATGTTGAGGTAAAGGAACTTTCGCAGGGTTTCATTACAAATGACAAAAATATTAAGTTTGATTTCACAAGGAACGCGACCTGCGTTGTTTATGTAGGCTTTTATGCAAAAAAGACACTTGGTAAGACCACAACCATTGTAGAGATGCTGAAAGATAAATCTACTCTAGTTTCCGAACTGCCTTCTGGAGAGGTCTACAGATCCCTTAATATCTGGGTTGGGAATGGAGGAATTGCGACCTCGAAGAACATAGAAAATCCGGTTGTATGTTTCAAGGTTGAAAAATTCTGGATAAGGGATAAAAATGTAGATCAGTCTTCGATCATCCTGAACATGTATAATGACACAAAATGGGACCCGCTTTCAACCAGCCTGTCAGGCGAGGATGATATATACCTGTATTTCACAGCCGAAACTCCTGGATTCTCTTCCTTTGTAATTACAGGCAAAATGGTAGAAGAGGAGACTCTGGCTGAAATCCTTCCTCAACCTGACCCTCAGATTCTTGAACAAAATAATGGATATATAGGATCAGATGTTGAAAAAAAGCCTGAACGAGCAGGAAACACAAAAACAGAGAATAAAAAGACAGAGAANNAAAAAGACAGAGAATAAAAAGACCGGAAACGTAAGCATCTTTGAGAACGAAAATAAGGACCTGCCAGGTTTTGAAATTATTTCCTGCATCGTCTGTCTGATTAGCGTACTCTTGTATAGAAGAAAATAGATAAGAATGAGTTGTTTCAATGAATATCGGTCAAATTTGGCAAAGCCACTATTTGCCTTGTTTAAGAGACATTCCGTTTAAGAGTCATTCTTATAACTGTGGTTTCGGTTGTTCTACCTTACAACTTTTTAAACTTTAGGTCTCCAGACATTAATAGAAGTTTCCAGAACAATACTTCCTGCACTTCCCTTTTATGAATATTACAGAAATCCCGGGAAGTGCAAGTTTTGCCTGGATTAGTTCCAAAAGTTTGGGAGTAAGGAGTAGATTTTCGATTCCGTTCTCTACTTTGATCTCATTCTCAGCTTTATCTGTTAATTTTTCTATTTTATTGGCTACTTCTTCTACTTCTATTTTATTGGCTACTTCTTCTACTTTATCCGTCACTTCCCCTGTTATATCCGCCTGTTCCTCAGTCTCATCCGTTATTCTCTGAGTTTCGTCCACTACTTCCTTTTCACTGGCATCGATATCGAGGACCAAAACATCAGGGGTTATTGCCTCAACCACTTTCCTGAGGTCCGGGACTGCCTGCCCGCCGGTCATGGCTGCAACCTCATTCTGGAGTACGAGCACAAGTACATTGCAGCCTGTATTCGCGGCACTAAGGAGTCCTAGAATGCCTGAATGCGCCAGGGCGAAATCCCCTATAACGGCTATGCCTTTTTTCTCAAAGCCACATGCAACTGAAATTGCCGAGCCGAGCGCAAAACTAACATCAACTGCCGCAAGGGGTTCGGGTGCGCTCCGGACGGAACAGCCCATGTCGCCGGCAATCCTCACGTCAAGCGTACTCAGAAAGCGGTAAAGGGGAAGGTACGCACAGTTATCGCAGATCCCAACCCTTTTTCTATTTTCAGCTTCAAGATAAGTAGTATCTTCAAGTTTTAAAATTTCTTCTTCAATATGCTCAAGGGCAAATTCAAGATCTTCAGGCCTGACCTGCCCGTATGGAAGATGTCCTGTCTTCTTCCCATAAACCTTGCCAGCGATTCGGATCTGTTCTTCTATAAAAGGTTCGGATTCTTCTGCCACGAGCACTTTCTGGTTGCTCTTCAGAAAATCCTTTATCTTTTCGAGAGGAAGAGGGTTTACAAGGCCTAGTGACAGGTGAGAGACTTCAGGATAAGAAACCTCAGCACGAAACTTGTTCTGTTTACTTAGTATTTCTTCCACGATCGAAGACGTGAAACCTGAGGAAATGATACCAAGATACCCATGTCCCGAAACTGAGCCGTCTGCTGTATTTTCGGCAGTCCTTTTCCTTACCTCATTAAGGTCGGTGTTTTCAGCTTCCTCTTCCAGCAAGGGATATGTCCTGAAATGAAAAAGCCTGTGTTTTTCTACCATTCGTTTTTTCCAGATTTCACGGTCAAATTGAGGATGAGGAGCTGAGGACTTTTGAAGGCGGTTTACTTTTCCTTTAGTTTTTTCCAGACCTACTGTTACCCTCAGAAGAACAGGTGTCTTTGTCTCTTCCGAAAGCTCGTAAGCTCGTCTCAGTGCCCTGTATGCCGTATCGGGAGAAGTCGGATCAAACACTGCTATCTCTGCTATCCGACCATACCAGCGAGAGTCCTGTTCGTTCTGAGAGCCCTTTGCACCAGGGTCATCTCCTGCAATTATGACAAGTCCGGCTCCGATAGTGTGTGTGACCGAGGTTATAAGAGGGTCCGAAAGCAGGTTCATCCCCACGTGCTTTACAAGCACAAGCGTCCTTCTGCCGGAAACCGACGATCCTAGAGCTGTTTCAAGGGCAATTTTCTCGGTTGTGAACCACCTGGCACTATAATCCCCGGCTATTCTCAAAAAAAGTTCCATAAGGGAGGTAACAGGATACCCTGGGACACCTGTTATGAAGCTGACATCACTGTCAAGTGCTGCAAGGTAAAGGGCTTGAAACCCGGTGTACTCTAGTGCTTCTTTTTCTTTCAAGCTGATCCCACGCTGTGGAATTCGGAAGATGCCGAATTCAAAGTTTTGAAAAATCCGGTTTGGACTTGTTCCATCTAACTCAGTATTCAAGTAATTTAAATCCGGTTTGAGTTTTCTATTTCGGAGTCCTTACTTTTTTATCCGGTTTTCTTAATTTTTTAAACACTATTTTTAAGCTTCTCAATGGTAAGAGGCTCGATCTCAGTACCGGGAATTATGGACTCATCAGGTCTTCCGAACCAGGGAAGAGAGGCAAGTGCACCTATTACTCCGTTGCCGTCAAGCAGGACTTCCACACCGTTTTCCCTGGCGCACTGCATAGCTTCCTCTTTCGAGATCCTTTCAGTCCGACAGCGATTGCTGTATTGATATAGTCCTTTTGCATAGAAATCCGAAAGGACAACCAATCCGGTTTGCGGTGAAGCGGTATATTTGTTTATCGCTTTTTTGAAAGTATCTACCAGCTTTGATTTCGCTTTATCATTCACACAGCCGAATTCAAGCACAGTAGACATGCAGTTTTGGGTCTTTTCCGGGACAGGGAAAAGCTGGACAAGAGAATGTGAAAGATAAACAGCTTCATTGCAGTCCAGTTTTTTTGCAATGTTATGGGTCAGGGTCCAGGTGGCTCCTACGTCTTTTGAGTCAGTGTCATCTATACCTATGAGGACGCGTTCCCTGCGCGGAACTGCAATTGTCCCCCTNNGCGCATTTCTCGCCTCCTGATTCTGATATCTTATAACGAAGAATTCCGTCTGCAAATGCTCTGCAACGGGTTGCACCAACACCTCCGCCTCCTAA
The DNA here is from genome assembly GCA_002508465.1 of Methanosarcina sp. UBA7. Taxonomy (GTDB): domain Archaea; phylum Halobacteriota; class Methanosarcinia; order Methanosarcinales; family Methanosarcinaceae; genus Methanosarcina. The sequence goes on from DAQQ01000060.1 coordinate 5,567, forward strand.
CCCGGCATAGGTGATCTCTACCTCATCCCCCTTCACGATCACTGATTCGATACCAGCGGCCGCGACCGAAGGTTTGAGTTCCAGGTTTGAAGTTCCGGTTTTCATGAAATAACGGATCATATTTCCGGTCGAACGGGCTTTCAGGACAAGTGGCGCTTTTGCATAGTGGTAGAGGGACCAGCAGGCCCCACTATAACAATTAGAGTGCTCAATTATCTCTGCATACTCATTTGCCGCGTCACAGATAGCATAAATGCCCCTATAGGGCACAGTATAAGGATCATCCAGGACTACTTCCTCAATATCCCTGCTGTCCAGTGCACAGGCGTTTATATGTTTTGTAATTCAGAAAACCTCCTTTTTAAGGAATAAGAAACTGGGAGGGAAATTTGTTTTATCGAAATGCCCATCTCTTATAGATATATATAGATATCGTAATTTTAGTAAATTCGATGAGGTGAAACTCGATAAAGTGAAATTAAACAAGTGAAATTATACAATGAAATTCGATAGTATGGACTTGCGTGAGGTCTTCACGTCCGCCTATGAGCTAACCGTTATAAAACAACTATTTATCTTTCTATCGGTAGGTTTGCTGGCTGCTTTTCCAAGAGATTTAAAGGAAACCCTTTAATCTTATTTTAATTCACTGGAAACGCCAAATTACGTTCAACTATTATGAATTTTTTTCAGTATCCATGCTATATTTTGACCAAGGTTTTTCATGTTGTTAATGCCTTCCTGGTCCTGTTCTACCTCTCCGATAGCATTCCCGTAAGCCATATTCCAGTAACTCGATCCTACCAAAAACATTTCTTTGCTATATAGAAAATTATTCAGGGTATCAAAAGCACTTATAGCACCGCCTCTGCGAGCAGCTACAACTGAGGCTCCTATTTTGTGCTTGAAAATCCCTCTATTTCCTGCAAGTACCATACTTGCCCTGTCAATTAAGGCCTTCATTTGCGAGGTCACACCCGCTGAATATACTGGTGACCCCAGAATAATTCCGTCTGAAGCAAGCATTTTTGCAAAACATTCGTTAAAAAAATCATCCTTAATGGCACATTGCTTATTTTTGTTTTTATGACAAGCCCAACAAGCTTTGCATCCTTCTATGCTTTTTCCGGATAGTTGAATAAGTTCGGTTTCGATGCCCTCTTTTGTCAATTCCTCAAATACGGTTTGAATCAGGATTGCAGTATTGCCATCTTTTCGTGGGCTTCCGTTAATACCTATAACTTTCATAGTCTTCAACTACTTTTTTTCAACTATTTTTCCATTTGTATTCGGTTAAGNNATTCCAGTTTTGCATTTGATGAATAATTTATCAAATTTTATGAAAATCAATGCAATTGATAACGATTTTTCCTTAACCGATGACCAATGACTATTTTTCAACTATTTTTCAACTATTTTTCAACTATTTTTCACTGTTCTTCAAATATTTTTTTCAGCTAATTCTTTCGTATTTTTCAATATATTATTTTATTCTTGTTTCAATTACGGAAAGTAACCAGGAAGTGATTATATTGAGACCTTTTATATTGAACACTTACTATTCAGAGTTTTTGTATCGAAAGTTTTTACATTTGAAGTTTCTACACTGAGAGTTTTTACGTTTTGAGTTACTACACTGAGAGTTCTTAATTTAATTCTCTACACTAAACTCTTCTATAAGTGGAGGGTCTATACGTTCAGAGTTCAGGTCTTTAAGTCATTTTATCTTACAAAGCCTTCGTCTTTAAGGCTCACATATCTGCCTTCCCCGATAATGATATGATCAAGCACGTCAATTCCAAGGATTTTTCCTCCTTCTACCATTTTCTCAGTGACCATTATATCTTCTCGGCTCGGGCTTGGGTCCCCTGAAGGATGATTATGGACCATAATTACTGATGCTGATGATTCCATAAGGGCGGACTTGAAGACCTCACGCGGATGAACAATGCTCGCATTCAAGCTGCCGATAGATACGACTTCTTCTCTCAGGATCTGATTTTTTGTATCAAGGCAAAGTGTTATAAATTTTTCTTTTTTTTGTTCGCGCATTTTAGGGTACATAAGTGTATACACATCCTTTGGCGAGCAAACTTTTCTTTTAGGCTCTTCCACAAAAGTCTCAAGCCGGCGAGCAAGCTCGAAAACCGCAGCTATCTGGGCAGCTTTTGCTTTTCCTACCCCATGAACCTGCATAAGCCTTGAAACATTTGCAAGACTGAGTTGCTTGATGCTGTACTCTGTTAATATCCGGCTGCACAGATTTACAACGTTTTCTTCCCTTGATCCAGTCCTGAGGATAATTCCAAGCAGTTCCGCATTTGAAAGTGCTTCCGGTCCGTTTCGGATAAGCCTCTCTCTTGGGCGTTCCTCTTCAGGAATGTCCTGAATTCTGACCTTATTTATTTCCATAACCAACCCCCTCTATTTCCCTTTTACGGAAAATTTCTATGTAAATCCAAATTTCAAGTTAGTCAAGCAAGATAGTCAAATATCAGTCAAACGTCAGTTAAACGTCAGTCAAACGTCAGTAAAACGTCAGTCAAACGTCAGTAAAACTGTTTACATATAATATCAAAGTTTCAATATTTGAATCTTCACCACACTACATATAATTATGAAAAGATCAAAAATGCCGGCCCTTACTTATACCGGAAAGTGCATAACGCTCTTTGATGAAAGTCATTTCAGTTGTCGGGTATAAAGAGTCGGGTAATGAATCCGTAGTCTCAGCTCTTGTCAGTAATCTTTCCGGGTTCGGGACCGTAGGCACGATAAAGTACATGGAGGGACAGCTCCTCAATCCGGCAGAGATCGATGCAGGCAGACACTTTGATGCCGGGGCTGACACAGTAATAGAAATAACGGGCACAGAAGCAGCAGGTACTGAGGTTGTCAGCTTTTCCAGAGACCTTAACCTTGAAGACGCTCTTGACCTGCTTTGCGACCAGGGTCTCGATTTTGCCGTGGTAGAGGGATTCAAGGAAAGCAATCTTCCGAAAATTGTAATTGGCAACCTCAAGAGTGTTTCCAACGTTGTTTTCAGGCTGCCGGCAGACATCGATATGCACGAGGAGCTTACAGCCTCCCTTGTAGGAATAGCCATAGCCCAGCCTGACCGGTACACCCTGGAAGCCCTTATAAAAAAAGCCAGGAAAAACCCTGCCATCCGAAAAGCAGGCGCAATCGGAACCTTTTCCGGTATTGTCCGAGAGCTGGCCGGAAACGAAGTAACTTCAAAGCTTGAATTCGAAAAATACGAACCGGAAGCTTCAAAAGCCCTCGACAGGATCCGGGAAGAACTCAAACAAAAAGAAGGCATCCTTGAAGTCCTGATCCACCACAAAACAGGCGTTATCAAAGCCGGAGAAGACATAGTATACATTGTTATTGCATCCGCCCACAGGACAGAGCTTTTCCCTGCCCTTAGCGAAGCCATAGAACGCTTAAAAGTCGAAGCTCCTATCTGGAAGAAGGAATTCACGGAAAAAGAAGAATTCTGGGTCCACGACAGAGAACATCCTGAAAATTAAAGGGAAAATGAATCTAAGCAGAAAGGAAACAAAAGTCACAGAAAACCCTGGAAATGGTTAAATGGGCGAAAAAACAGAACCAAATAAAAAACAAAAGAAATTCAGAAGCGCTATCGTGCTGGCAGGTGGCAGGGGCAGGCGGATGGGCTCGGTCGAAAAAGCCCTTCTCGAATTTGAAGGAAAAACAATTCTTGAGCGCCTGCTGGAAAACCTTTTTCGGGCTGTGGATGAGGTTATTATCTCGTTTAGGGACAAAAATCAGGAAGAAAAGTTCAGGCCAGTGCTTGAAAAATTCTCTGCCCATGAAATCCGTTTCTGTTTTGATACTCTGGAAGACGCTGGCCCACTTGAAGGCATCCGGGCAGGGCTGTTTGAATCAAGAGCAGAATATTCTTTTGTCTGTGCAGGGGATATGCCTTTTGTGAATTCCAGGGTTGTAGACCTGCTTTTTGAGAAAGCAAGCGGACATGATGCTGCCATTCCAAAGTGGGAAGATGGGAATTTCGAGCCTCTGCATGCAGTTTATTCAAAGAAAATGATTTCTGAAATTGAAAAAGCGTTTGAGAAAGGAAAACGTTCAGTACTTACGCCGGTTCTTGAAATGAAGAATGTTGTTTTTGTTGAGGTTTCGGAGATTCGGGAGATTGATCCTGAATTGAGGACTTTTGTTAACATAAATACGGTTGAAGATCTTGAGAATATGGTTGAGTCTTAGATGAAAAAGGAGATTTTTTAATAAATTTCGGTTAACAGTTGTCAGGTTATTGTCCATGAGTTATTGATCAATATAGAAAATTCTTTTGTTTACAGTTTTCAACAACTCAAGCCCATTAATATTTGTTGATCTACTTCTAATTTCCGAAATATCATGGATTCGCATCTCATGTCGTTCATTTCCTTCACTTTGCGTAGCTTTGTCTTTTTTATGTCATAAAATAGAAAAATATTTAGCTGACAACCGTCTCTACTTTTTAGTTTCAATTATTTTTATATATAGGCTATCTCTGAATAGTGGCTGCGATACTCTCTTGAATTTTTATTAAACATAATAGTAAACTTGTGACGACAGTGAGGTAGGATTTATAGATGGAATCAAACAAGACTACGGATCTAATAAGAAGGGCTCAACGAAATAAAGTAACTGCATTACGCCTGTCTCACAAAAATCTCACTTCGTTGTCGCCTGAAATCTCAGAGCTGAAAAATCTTACAAAGCTTTACATATCTTACAATCAACTGACTTCATTGCCACCTGAAATCACAGAATTAAAAAATCTTAAGCAACTTGATATATCTTACAATCAATTTACTTCGCTACCCCCTGAAATCTCAAAATTGAAAAATCTTACTCAACTCAACATACGTAATAATCAATTGATGTCGTTACCTCCTGAAATATCGGAGTTGAAAAATCTTAAGCAACTCTATATATCTGAAAATCAACTTACTTCGCTACCCTCTGGAATTACTGAGTTAAAAGATCTTACTCAACTTTCCATCTCTAGAAATCAACTGACGTCGTTACCTCCTGAAATATCAAAGTTGAAAAACCTTAAACAACTTTCCATCTCTAGAAATCAACTGACGTCGTTACCTCCTGAAATATCAAAGTTGAAAAATCTTATTCAACTTGACATCTATGAGAATCAATTGACTTCGCTACCTTCTGAAATATCAGAATTGATAAATCTTACTCGACTTTACGTCTATGATAATCAATTAACTTCATTACCTCTTGAAATCTCAAAGTTGGAAAATCTTACTCAACTTTATGTATCTGGAAACAAATTGGCTTCACTTCCTTCAGAAATATCAGAGTTGAAATCTCTTACTCAACTTTCCGTATCTAGAAATCAACTTACTTCATTGCCTTCTGAAATCGTCAATTTGGAAAGCCTTAATCAACTTGACATCTCTAAAAATCAATTGACTTCGCTGCCTCCTGAAATATTGGAATTAGGTCTAGATATTAAGTGGGAGTATATTGGAACAAAGGGAATATTTTTAGAAGGAAATCCTCTTGAAAATCCTCCAGTAGAAATTGTAAAACAGGGGAGACAGGCAGTTATCAATTACTTCAAGTCACTTGAAGGTGAAATGAAAAAATTAAGTGAAGTTAAAGTTTTGCTGTTAGGAGACGGAGGTGCAGGTAAAACTTCGCTTATAAAGCGAATTTTTGGAGAAGAAATTGATGGAAATGAGCCTCAAACACAGGGTATTAACATCAGGAAATTGACAGTAAATGATGGAGATAGAGAAATCAAAGCTAATTTCTGGGACTTTGGTGGACAGGAGATCATGCACGCTACTCACCAGTTCTTTTTGTCAAAAAGGGGTCTTTACATTCTGGTGCTGGACAGTAGGAAGGACGAGAAGCCTGAGTATTGGTTTAAACACATAGAAAATTTCGGTGGAGATTCCCCGCTTTTAGTTGTAATCAATAAGATCGATGAAAACCCTGCATTTGACCTGAATAGAAAGTTCCTGCGAGAAAAATATCCCACCATCAAAGGTTTTTACCGTTTGTCCTGCATGTCGAACGAAGGGGTTGAGGAGTTCTTAAAATCTTTGAAAGAAGAATTGACGAAGGTAAGAAATCTCGAAATAAAGTGGCCTAAAAGCTGGTTTAATGTAAAAAATAAACTTGAAAAAATGTGTCCTAGTTATCCTTTTATTGAAGGCAATGAAGATTGTGAACATTGTAATTTCATAGAATATAAAGAATATAAAACAATGTGCGATGAAGAAGGTATAAAAACTGAGTCAGAACAGAATACTCTTGTTGATTTCCTTCATGACTTGGGTGTAATACTTCACTTTAAAGAGATACCACTCTTGAATACACATGTCTTAGAACCTGAATGGGTAACTAATGCTGTATATAAAATTGTCAATTCGAAAGAAATTGCTGATTCCAGAGGAGTCCTGAAGCTTGATATGCTTCATGAAATCTTAAAGCAAAGCACTGAAACGGATTTTTGTTATCCTCCCTATGAATATGGGTTTCTTATCAGTTTGATGAAGAAATTTGAACTCTCATATGACCTTGACGATAATACTGTACTGCTCCCTGCCTCACTGGAAATTCAGGAGCCAAATATTGAATTTGATCAGAAAGGAGCTTTGAAGTTTGTAATTGATTATGATTTCCTTCCCCCTTCCGTAATGCCACGCTTCATCGTGAAGATGAACAGGGATATAAAAGATGGTCTTCACTGGCGTACTGGTGTAGTTCTTGAAGATAAAGGCTTCAAATCTACTGCTGTAATTAAAGCAGACAATGAAGCAAAGAGAATTAGCATTTATGTAAACGGAAAACAAAAAAGAGATTATTTCGCTGTTATCCTTCAAAAATTCCGTGAAATAAACAATAGTTTCGAAAAGCTAAAAGCGACAGAAAAAATCCCACTGCCTGACGAACCTGAAGT
>DAQQ01000171.1:0-5744 GCA_002508465.1 Methanosarcina sp. UBA7
GTAACCTTTTCTGATCCTGACCATGCCGTTGCAAGTGAGATCCGGAAAATGAGCTTAAACGATGGCGGGTTGATTATTGATGAAATTGTCAGGAGTCCTGATATTTCAAGGTCAAGGGTTGACGAAGAGACCGAAAGCAGGCTCTCGAAACTTGTTGAAGCAAAAACTACGGATTTCAAAAACCCTGATTTCAGGATAGAGATTCCTGCCAGTTCGGCCAGTTCCGACAATTCTGCTTACACTGCCAGCATCGCAAGTTCTGCCACCACTACAGGATTTCTGGAATTTGAAGAGATAAAAACCGATGCTGTAGAGGAAAACGAATTTGCAGGAAAAAAAAGACCGGCTGGAGCAATTACCGGCAAACTTGAAATTACTGAACTCTCAGGAGTTCTGAGGACTTCAGACCAAGTTAATGATACTGAAAAAAAGGATACTAAAAAGAGTACTGAGGTGTCAAAGAGCATTGAAACCTCAAAGAGCATTGAGATTTCAGCCATGAATCAGGACCGCTCCGAACTAGCTCTAAGCTCAAGCTCTGAAGAACTATCAAATTCGGAATTTCTGAAAATATCGGATTCGAGATCAATAGAGTTATCGAGTAAACCTATAGTGCCGCTCGAATCGAATATCCTGCAGAGAACTTCAGAGAATCCTGGAAAAACTCAAGAAGTAGAAACCGAGTTCAGGAAAGACAAAGGTAACGAACCTGAAGTTAAACCTGAAGGTCAGGCCGAAAGAAAATCTGAAACTAAATCTACAGGTCGAACCGAAAAGAAGCCTGAAATTAAATCTGAAAGTAAAACTGAAAGAGAGCTTGAAAGTAGATCTGAAATTAAACCTGAAAGTAATCCTGAAAATGAACCTGAAAGTAGTCCTGAGAGCGAACTCGAAAGTAATCCTGAAAATGAGCCTGAGAAGAAGAGTAAAAAGCTGTCTGAATCCAGGGTTAAAGGCAAACCTGAAAAGGAAAAAACAGGCAAAGCCGAGAAGTTACCTGAAGAGGAACCTTCCAGGGCTACGGAAATAAACGAAAAAACGGGGAAGACAGGGTCGAAAAAAGGAAGGAAAAAGGCTGCTGTACCTCGACAGTATAACCTTGGTGATTACCTGTGAAGCTCAAAAACCTGTATATTGAAAACATCCGGAGTTATAAAAAACTGGATTTTACATTTGAAGACGGAGTTACAGTAATTTCCGGAGTAAACGGGAGTGGGAAGTCCAGTCTGCTTGAGGCCTGTTTTATGGGGCTTTTCGGGAGCAAAATTCTCTCAAAGGATTTTGTGCTTGCGGATGTGGTCTTCAAAGGGGCTGAAAATGCAAAAATAAACCTGGGTTTTGAGCATTTAGGACAGGATTATCTTATCGAACAGGCTTTCAGGTATTCCCCTAAAAGTGAGAATGTTTCGAACTCAAAATGCGTGCTCTATGCCAATGGGGAAAGTATTATTGATCAGGCTACCCGGACTTACGAAGAGGTCTGCTCCCTTCTGAATATGGACGAAGAGGCATACAGAAACTGCGCTTACATCAGGCAGGGTGAAATTGATGTACTCATTAATGCAAAACCAAAAGACAGGCAGCGAATGATTGACGGCCTTCTGCAGCTTGGAAAGCTCGAAGAATATAGGGAAAGAGCGGGCAGTGCAAAAACGGCTGTAAAAAGGCTTCAAAGAGACACCAGTAACAGCCTTTCGGGAGTAACGGCTGAAATTGAAGGAATTGAAGGCACAGAACCGCATGCTGTTTTGAATGGGCTCAGGCAGAAGGTAAAGGACAGCGATGCCATCTTAAAAAAATTCAATGAGAATAGAGAGGCTGCAGCTGTTCAGAAAGAAAAACTCGACCTGATGATTACAGAGCACAGGGAACGCCTCCAGGAAATCCAGGATCTTAAGCAGGCCCTGGCTAAGTCTCAGGAAGACAAGACTGACTGTATCCGGGAAAAAGAAGTTTTCGCCGGAGAAGCCCATGAACAAAGGCAGGCTCTGCTCGGACTGGGAGAAGAAAATAATCTTATTCGGGAAGAATGCGGCTTTGGAGACCTTGAGATTGAGGCACTAAGCTTGCAGCAGGAAAATGAGGAGTTTCTTGCCAGGGAAAAGGTAAATGCGATCTCAAAAGAACTTGCTCTTCTCCTCAGAGAAGAAGAGGTTCATACTCAGGCTCTAAACGATCTTGAAAACGAAAAGACTGAAACTGAACGGATTTTTACGCAGTGTAGGACGGATATTGGGACTACAAACGGAAAAATTGAAGAAAACAGGAAAAATATACTGAGAATAGAGGATGAGAATAAAAAGTTAAAAGAAGATGCAAAAGAGACTACAGGCTTCACGGATACTTATGAGATTCCTTTATTCATAAAAGAGCTGGAAGAAAAAGAGAGCCTTCTGCGTGAACGAAAAAACGAAGCCTCAACAAAACTTGCACTTGCTTTTAAAGAAAAAGAGACAGGAGATATAAATCTTCTCACACTTGATAAGGAACTTCAAAATTACAGGGTCACAGTCCGAAAAAGTAAAACTGAGATAGAAATCCTTGAAGAAGAGCTCAGGGAAAATGAAAAGTCAATTCTGGGAGTTCAGGAGCAAAAATCCGAAGCTTCTGCAGGGTTAAAAGGACTTGGCTTTACCGGAGAACAACTCGAGGACCTGGAATATCTAAGTGAACTTTTGCTGGAAAACAAAAACAGATTACATGGGCGGGAAAAGGAGCTTGAAGCTACTATCAGGGAGCTTGATAAAGTAATCCGTAAAAACCGGCAGTTGCTTGCTGAAGGAAAATGCCCAACATGCGGACAGGATCTTAAAGGCTCTGAAATTGCATGCACAACCGGAGAATCCGAGCAGAAGAAAGAAAAGCTTGCAGCAGAACTTCTCGATATAAAACTCCAGCAGGCCGAAGTAGAGAAAAAACTCAATCGGCTCAAGGATGCAAAAAAACTGGAGAAGCGAATTTTGGATTACGACCTGGAAATTGAAAGACTCAAAAATAAGGCAAAGGACCTCCAGGAAAGGATAACTATCCATAGAACCCGAACCGAGGAAGATTCTCTAAAACTCGAAGGTCTTAATAAACAAAAGGAGGAACTTGAGGCTAAAATAGGAAAACTCCTCCCTGATATTAAAGCTCTGCAGGGCTGGGAGGCTGCTGCTCAAAAAGCTCATGGTGAGAGTGAAAGAGTGCTTCGAGAGGCAAAAGCTTTTGAGAAAAAACTTGTTGAAAACGCCTCGGAAATTGAGAGCCTTAACGGAAAAATAAGGACTTCCCTTGCGCTGATCGAAAATTACGGGCAGAGGCTTGAAGAGCTCAGTAAAAAATTAAAAGGACTTGCCGAACGAGAGACTCTGGAAAAGGAAAAACTCAAAATTCTGGAAGTTGAACTTGAAACCCTGAGGAAAAAAGAAGCCCTGGCAAAAGAAACCCATAAAGAAAGTGCAAAGCATCTCTTGAAGACAAAAAAACTCGGGGCAAACCTGATCCAGATGGATAACATAAAGCACAAAATCTCAGAACTTGAGGCTTCAATCAGAAACCTTGCCGAAAAAGTCAGCTTTTTTGACCGGGAGATCCTTGAAAGAAACGAACGAATAAAACAGCTTGAAGGAAAGATGGAGGGAAGCAGGTTCGAAGATCTTCAGTCAAAGCGTACTCAACTTGAAGAGTATCAGGCAACCCTCACTGAAAAAACCCGGCAAATAACGGCTGCTAAAGATGCGCTCTTAAAAGAAGTCGGAATGGTTGAAAACAGCTTAAAACGCCGCAATGAGCTAAAAGACGAACTCAAAGCTCTTGAAAACAGGCAACAGTATCTCGAAGCCGTATATAGTAATGCCGAGGAACTTGAAAGCATGTATATGCGCGTTCGGGCTGATATGCGGACAAAAAATATAGGGGCCCTTTCTACCCTTTTGAATGAAATGTTCAGCTTCATGTACACAAACAATGCCTATTCCCATATCGAACTCGACCCGGAATATAATCTCACGGTTTACAGAAAGGACGGCACTCCCCTTGAACCTAAACTCCTTAGCGGAGGAGAACGTGCAATCTTTAACCTTGTCCTGCGTTGTGCAATCTACAGGCTTCTTGCTATGGGTTTCGGGGGGGACAGGGCAGACGGGCTTCCTCCCATGATCCTGGACGAACCTACGGTTTTTCTGGACCGCGGTCATATAAACCAGCTTTTGAAACTAATAGACATGATGCGCGGCATAGGCGTAGGCCAGATTATTGTGGTCTCACATGACGAATCCCTTATAGATTCGGCTGACCATGTATTCCAGGTCGAAAAAGACCCTATTACCAATATGTCATCTATTGTAAAACTTTAAGCAGTCTAGCTTCTTTTCAGCGGGCCTGTCGTGCAGTTAACAGACATGTCAGACGGGATTCACAAGTAAGACCGGAGTCAAAAATATTCCCGACAAAGTTCAGATACTCTGTCAGAATTCACGTATTTAAACAGGATTCACAAGTATACCAAGAACTCACGTATTCAAACAATTCACAAGTATACCAAGAACTCACGTATTCAAACAAGATTCACAAGTATACAAGATTCACAAGTATACAAGATTCACAAGTATACAAGATTCACAAGTATACAAGGTTCACCAGTATACAAGGTAATTAAACAGCTCGTCAATTTCCTTTTCATACTCTTCAAAAAAGCTATAGTTTTTTACAAGATAGCCTTCAGCAGGGATATCTTCGAGATACCCATACCAGTAGACAACCATGCCATCTCCGAAAATCTCTGCATACTCCCTAAACTGTTTCTTTGAATAATGTTCGTGTTCGAAGTCGTCTCCGAAAAGCGCTTTGCTTTCAATCCAGTTGACCATGAGATTGTCTATGCATACAGGAGTTTCCAGGACAAAATCAGGAGTCTTACCATCTCCCTTAGCTCGAATCTCTACTTCGGTACAATACTGAATTTCCCTATCATCAAGCCATTTCTGGATAAGTGCTTCTCCCATCTCACCTTTCTTACACTGCATCTCATGGGCGTGAGGAGAAAAAAAATGATCGATCTCTAGAGCTTTTTTGACTTCCTTTCTAAGGCGACGGTTTTCAATTAAGTCCACATTTTTGAAAAACCAGTTTATACTTTTCTTGGAAATTTGACAATTCTTCATAATAAGCGATGCCATAAGGGTAGGAGGAAAGCCTGTGTACTCTGCGAGATCAAGAATTGTACGTCCCTGTTTCCATTTTAAAAAAAGTTCATTCTCTCGGGAATAAATTTTCCTGTGTTTGAACCGAGTCTTTTTTACGACCTTCTGGTTGAGGATTGTTGCAAGCACGCCTACGGGTTTGGAATATTCCTCCGAAAGGCGGAAAACGTCTTTAAAATCATGCAGTGAACTATAGATTATCTGGTATGTTTGGCGGTCCATCCTGAATCATCATATCCTTTTTTTGTTTCCTTCCCGGGAATGCGAAATGAAAGTTAAGTAGAGTGAAAACGAGAATCTTAAGATATTAAAATTCTCTCTCAGACGCACAGTTAATTATCCATAAATCCTTCTATGTTCATGGTTTATAATTTATCAACACCTTAAAATCCGGAGCAATTGACTCCTTACAGGAGTCAAGCAGGTCAACTTAAGGAATGCCGAACAATGAAAATAATATTTCCTTCAAGAGTAAGAGACCCTTTCCGGAACGTCTGCCTATGCCTGAGTTACTTTTTCTAGCGTGAGGGCTGTTAATCAAGCCTTTTAAAAAAAGGCTTG
>DAQQ01000171.1:5870-15854 GCA_002508465.1 Methanosarcina sp. UBA7
TACAAGCCTTTTAAAAAAAGGCTGACCGAAACCACTGTTAAATCTGAAATGTCATGATGGGTATGATTAGTCAGTGAAATGGTTGTAGGCTCAATGGTTTCGAAAAACAGCCATTTTCGAGCTGAGGGCGGTTAACTCCAGAAGTCCTCATCATAAGTTTCAGGAAGATCTATTTCCGTTGCTTTATCAGTTCTATGTTTTTCCCTGCTCTCGCGGGACTTTTCTGCTTTCTCTTCTCTTCCTGGCAAGCAAGAGTTATCTTTTTTACTGGTATCAGAACGTACAAAGATTGTTGTATGCTTATCTCTTGAAATAACTTTTTCTGGAGCCTTTGAATTTTCCTGTACCCTTGGCTGGGTGTTTTCATAGATTATCGAGTTCTGTTCAGTCGACTCAATTTTCAGTCCGGGTTCCAGCCTCATGGAAGATTTTTCAGGGACACTGAGAGCATATCTTTCTCTCGGTCTTTCGTCGTGGTTTACCTCGGGATTTCGGTCAGGCTTCCTTACAGTTGTTTCCTGGAAGTGCCGACTCTTAGTAACACTTTCTTCTTTCCTTTCAACATGTTTTTCAGGAGACTTTTTTATGAGTCTTGAAGGAATCCAGTCTCCTTTTTCAGAGATGTTTTTTCTTTTAGAGAGGGGATCTCTACCTAATTTGCGGAAAGTATCCTCAGCATAGGTATCCTTATTATGGTCAGCTTTACCTGACTTAATTTTACTCGTTACGCCGTAGCCTATAAGGCAGGTGGGTTCTTTCGTTCTCCACTCAAGGCAGAAGAGGTGGCACTCCCGCCCTTTACATGTCTGGCTTTCATCAAGTGGACAGACTTCTGGAAGAGTCATAGTACTAAAAACAACAGAATATAAAAAATAGTTAACGGTAATAAAATTAAACTATTTTAATCAGAGTCCTTTAAGAGCATCTGCAATAAGGGGAGCAACACTCAGCCTGCTCTCTCCTTTTTCAAGGGTGTCGGTTCCGATGATATCCTTCACGCCCGCATTGAAGAGTCTTAAAGCTGCATTCCTTGCAAGTACCGAATGTACACAGGCAATGTGAACGTCTGCTGCTCCCTGAGCTCTGAGCATTTTGATAGATTCAGCCATTGTCCCGCCTGTTGCAATCATATCATCTACAAGGATAACGTTCCTGCCCGTTGCATCGAGATTCTTTGTCTTGATTACAACCGTATCTCCACTGAGTCTTGTTTTCTCCAGGTGATCATAATCAAAGCCCAGACCTGACGAGACACGCTTTACAAGCCCTTCAGCTCCAGAATCAGGGGCAATGAGGAGTGGATTTTCCAGGTTAAGCCCTGCGATATGCTCCCCAACAAGTTTAGCTGCGTCAAGGTTTTCCGCATGGCCAGGGAAGTGCTCAAGCACACTTTTTTCGTGAATGTTTATCGTAAAGACACGGTCAGCTCTGATACAGCGAGCAATTGCGCGGGCACTAATCGGCTCTCCTGGCTTGAACTTCTTGTCCTGTCTTGCATATCCCATGTAAGGAATCACGACATTGAGTTCTTTTGCCCCTTCACAGGCATCGATAAGCTGGAGCAGGGAAACAAAATCAGAATCAGTGGGCGTACTTTGAATAAGAGTCACACGCTCGTTTTCGGTATCTTCTGCTATTCGGAGATAAAGTTCTCCATCAGGAAATCGATTAAACTCGGAAAGTACAGGCTCTATCCCTAAAGCCCGGGCAGTGCGGCTGGCAAGTAACTGTGATGCTGGTCCACCTATAATTTTCAAGATATATACCTCAGTCTGCCGTCTTGATATATTCCATCCTTTAAAAAGCTTATTTTTTATGGGCTTACCCTGAGCTTTATCCTTTGATTTTTTCGAGCACCTTGATATTTTGTATTGAAGTGTTTGGATAATTCCCGCTTTCGTCTTTTTCCGCTGATTTCACCATATCCCAGATTGTCAGCAGAGCTGCTGAAACCCCTGTTAGAGCCTCCATCTCAACTCCTGTTTTTCCTACAGTCCTGACTTTTACCTCCACTGAAATCACCCCTTTGCCGATCTCAAAATCCACATCTATTGCAGTGATAGGGATCTGATGACACATTGGAATTATCTCAGGGGTCTTTTTAATCGCAAGTATGGTCGCAACTCGCGCAGTCGCGAACACATTCCCCTTTTCCACATTCCCTGTTCTTATCTTCTCTACAGTTTCCTCGGAAAGTATAATGTCCCCCGCAGCTCGCGCCAATCTCGGAACCTCACGTTTTTCACTGACATCTACCATATGCGCTCTGCCGGACTCAATATGAGTAAATTGCTTTTTCACAAAATCACCGCGTTTTTCACACATATATAAGCTTGATTAGTCTGGTTCAAGCCAATCTGGCTTTCAATTCCATTTTTCTGGGCCTTTCAATATTTTTTTAACATTTTAATAGATTTTTCTGGTATTTCTAGTGCTTTTTGGCGTTTTATGCAGATTGAATATTTCAACGCAATTTATATCGGATCAGTCAATTCAAATCAGTTAATTCTAATCAGTCAATTATGGTCAGTCGATTCGGATCAATCAATTCGGATCAATCGATTCTGATTTGCTTTCTTTGTGAATAGTCTTCAAGTAATTTACCCAGCTCTTCTCTAAGTTCGCTGGCTTCTTCAAGATTTAGTTTTATGACCTGTTCATCTTCTCCGTGAAAAATCGCAATTCTTATCCGGTTTCTTTCGATTTCCAGCTCGATTTTCCTTTCAATTTCATGTACCATGCAAATTCCCTCCCCATTAAGCAAATATATGGTTTTTAGGCTTAAACTTTACTTTATCTCTTTTACACAATCTTCTTTTTACCCTATCTCGGCTATTTTAATTATTTCAGGAATTTTCTCCAGGACATCCGTTGCAAGCAGCCCGTTTCCGGCCTTTTCAAAAGCCAGATCCCCGGCTGTCCCGTTGATATGCGCAGCACAGGCTGCCGCGAGAAATGCTGGATTTCTGGAAAAAAGCGACCCTGTAAGCCCTGCAAGGACGTCACCTGTACCTCCTACGGTCATGCCCGGATTTCCCGTTCTGTTCAACAAGGTTTGTTTTCCGTCCGAGATGATATCGATTTTTCCCTTGAGAAGTGTTACAACCCCTTTTTCTTCCGAAAACTCCCTGACGGCTTTAATACGAGCTTCCAGGCTCTCAGGGGTTTCCATATTTCTCAGGCGGGCAAACTCCCCGGCATGCGGGGTTACTATCAGTTCGCAGTTGCCTGCAATGCTTTCAAAAATGGTGCCTGAAAGGGCTGAGAGGGCATCGGCGTCAAGAACCGCTTTCCTGCAAAAAGGAATGATTTTTCGGACGGCTTCCAGGGTTTCTGTCGCTCTCCCTAGCCCCATTCCCATCACAACTACATCATGGGAACTTATAAGGTCCAGAAGGATTGAAAGATCATCAGGGCAGAGAACATTTGAAGAGAGTTTTCTGACGATCAGATCAGGAGAATATGATGCTACTATTTCGGCTACAGGTGCGGGAACTGCTACTGTCACAAGGTCTGCTCCAGCCTTAAGGGCTGCAAGAGCTGCAAAAGTCGGAGCGCCTGAGTACGGACCTCCTCCTATAACAAGTATTTTTCCGGAATCCCCCTTGTGCTCCTCTGACTTCCGCCTGCGTAGCATCATAAGATCTCCGGGACCAACATACTGCTCGGCGTCAGTACAGATTCCGATATCTGCAACCTTTATCACTCCGGTGTATTCTTTTGCCTTCTCGCTCAAAAGCCCGATCTTCATACGGTGAAAAGTAACTGTAAGCCCTGCATGCACAGCTTTTTCAAAATCTCCACCATCAGGATCTAGTCCTGAGGGAATATCAATCGAGATTACAGTTTTTCCGGCTTTCCCTTCAAGATTTATAAGGTCAATAGCCGTTGATTCGGGCTCTCTGAGCTTTCCACTTATTCCGGTTCCGAATACCGCGTCTACGAGCAGATCAGCTTCCTGAAATAGTTCCGAAGCCGAAGCTTCAAGCTGGCTTGAATCCGTTATTTCGAACATATTCACACGGCTGAACTTCAGGAGAGAAAAGTTACGGAAAGCTTCTTTCGTTCCTATATCCCTGGATTTTCCCAGCAGTACTACGTTTACAATGTATCCCAAAGAGCCTGCAAGATGCCTGGCTGCAACAAAAGCATCTCCCCCATTATTTCCCCTGCCTGCAATAAAAAGTACCCTGCCGCTTTCAAGCTTTTCCCTTATGTGCTGTGCAATTACGGCTCCTGCATTTTCCATTAACTGGACAGGTAGAAGCCCAAGGCATTCGCAATTTCGGTCTATCGCCTTCATCCTCAAAGAACTGATGCACTTCATAACCATTACCTACTGACTATCTCATGTGGTCCCCTTTGCCTACCACTTAAGCTTTCAAATTGTCTATGAAAAACTGTCTATGAAAAACTGTCTATGAAAAACTGTCTATGAAAAACTGTCTATGAAAAACTGAACTTTCAGTTCACATAAACTCTCTGACTTATAGATAGAAATTGTTATATACCTCCAGAGCAATTGAGGGAATTTATTTCTTATATTTCTACACCGAGGAAAACCTATTTGATGTTATTAAGTATATATGTTACATTCCGATATAACATAATATACCGGAATTTTTGAATTTTCCATAAAAAGCATATTATTTCTTTAAGAGTACAGTATATAAAACTCAATTTCATAAGAGTGTCTAATCAGCAAGAAAAACAGTCCAAAAAACTACAGTTAACTTTACGGTTAATTAGCTGCAGTAAAATGTAAATAGGTAGGATTCTGATCAAATGTTTGCTTTCCTTTACACTTGTCTGGACTTATATAAAACAGGGAGGACTATTTTTGCTTAACTTATCAAAAGATGCGGATAGCAATCTTAAAAGTACAGTCAAACCCAGATACCTTGTTCTGGGAAGTGGAAGTGTTGGTTTTGCACTTGCAAAAGAGCTCAGGGAAAGCAATAAGCTCGTAATTATTGTAGATAAAGACGAAGCTAAGGTTGAGACTCTCAGGGAAGAAGGATTTGAGGCGATTGTAGGCGATATCTCCGACCCTGAGCTTGTCGATAAGATTGACCTTAAGAATGTTGTTGTTATACTTTTCCTGACTTCCAATAATGAGGCTAACAGAAAGGGCATTGAGAATTTCAAAAAGGCAATTAATCCTGATGTTCAACTCTTTTCTCGCGCCTCAGATATTATAAACAAGGAGAAAATGGAAGATCTTGGGGCAGATTATGTCTTTATGCCTTCCAAGCTTGTTGCAAGTTCCCTTTCCCGCTCCCTTGAGAGGGCAGAATCGGTTCACAGGGGTAACAGGCTTGCTCGGTGGCTGAAAGGGATAAGGGACAAAAGACTTGCTATTGTAATTCACGATAACCCTGACCCGGATGCTATTTCGAGTGGATTGGCCCTGAAAGAGATTGCAAAGAGCATTGGGGTTGAAGCAAACATCCTCTACCATGGCAGAATAGGGCATCAGGAAAACAAAGCCTTTGTAAACCTTCTAGGGATTGATCTAGGCAAGATGGAAGAAAACGGCCTCAAAGGCTACGATGAAATTGCCTTGATAGACTGTTCTATTCCCGGCGTTAACAATATGGTTCCTCCCAATTCGTTTGTGGGTATTGTAATTGACCATCACCCACCAGGAGAAACCGAGATAAAGGCTGAGTACATAGATATTCGGCCTAATTTCGGGGCAACGGCTACTATAATGACAAAGTACCTGCAGCAGCTCAATATTAATATCTCCAAGACCCTGGCAACAGCCCTGCTCTATGGAATTCGGACTGATACTCAGGATTTCAAGCGAAAGACCGACCCAGCAGATCTTTCAGCTGCTTCATACCTTTATCCACTTTCGAACCACGGAATTCTTGATCAGCTTGAGCAGCCTTCTATGGCCATCGAAACCCTTGAAGTACTCGGAGAAGCCATAAGGAACCGGCAGGTGCTTGGAAGTTATCTTCTCTCGAATGTCGGGAACATAAGAGATAGAGATACACTTCCGCAAGCTGCAGATTACCTTTTGAGCCTTGAGGGGATCTCTACAACCGTAGTTTTTGGGGTTACCGAAGACCGCATTTATATCTCCGGGAGAAGCAACGATATAAGAATTAACCTCGGCGAAGTTATGCGCCAGGCTTTCGGAGAAGATGCCGGTGGACATGCAAATGCAGCAGGAGCCCAGATTCCTCTTGGAGTTTTCAGCGCTACAAAAGACCGGCAGACATTACTCAGGCTGGTTAATGAAGCCGTAGTAAAAAGGTTCCTGAGCGCCGTAGGAGTAGAAAGTGTGGGAGAATGAGGTCTTATTTCAGCTCTATCCCTACCGTTGAAAGTGTCTTTTCAAGATATTAAGTAAAGCCGATTTGAGAAACAATAAAAGGAAGAAAAAGGGAATGAAAAAAGTCCTTTTCTCTTTTCATTTATTAAAAAAATTTTAAATTCTGTTTTCGTGTCAAAAATCCGGCTCAGGAAGTCCTTATTTTGAGTCTGGAATTTTCACCTCTAGCTTGTTCCCTTTCAGGATATCATCTTCCGTTACCTTGATTTCTGAGATTGTGGCATTTCCTCCTGCATTCAAGGAATAAGTTGATAGAGCATTGACTCCGCCTGCCTTATTTTCGGTCGAGTAAGGTACGATTATTTCAAATGAACCGTTTTTATCTGATGTTACTTCATTTTGATATGTGAATTTTCGGCCTGTGTTTGAGCTAAGCTCAAGGGTCGCAGTAATGTTTTGTCCTGGGTCTGCAGTGCCTGAAAGCCTGGCTCCGGGGACAAACTCGAATATCTTTACGTCACTGGTCGTGTCATTATCTTCCACAGAAGCAATACTTTCATGGACAAGCCTGAGGTTTCCGAGATTTGATCCGTCAAGTTGCTGAAGTTTGTATACTTCGGTTTCCGTATATTCCTTTTTAGCAGTTGCAACGGTTTGAAACCCACCGTTTCCACTGACGGTTTGAACATTTAGATACTTGTTTATGTCCCCGCCTGCAAGCTCGACAATGGACCCAAACTTACCGCCTGCCATCAGATTGTCGGTTATTACATACTTTACTTTGAGCTTTTCCATAATTGCCTTTGCTTCTTCTTCGGAGGCCGTCGTGAAGAAATGTGCAGAATCGTCTATGCCAGTCTGGAAATTGTTTGAAACTGCAGGTCTTTTAGCCTGGTAAACGATCCAGTTTCCGTAATCCCACCAGCTCAAAACTCCATATTCGGGAGTTCCGGACGGATCAAGGTAGTAAGAAGTTTCAGGGCTCGAAGTTCCAAGCCATGTCAGAGAATCTTTCCATACAGGATCAATAACGCCCTGATCTTTTGCGAAAGCAAGTCCTGCCCATGTGCAGGGAATAAACACAAGCCCTAGCAGTATTAGGGATGAAACAATTTTGAAATAGTCAGGTTGAGAATTATTTTTTGAGACTGAAGAGTTATTTGTTTTCGATTTTGATTTTGTTTTTGCCTTCATTTCTTTTCCTGCCTTAAGTGCAGGCACGGCATTTTTCTCGGAAACGGGACCGGATTTTACTAGCTTTCTTACTTCAGTCTCAAAGTTAAAAGATTGAAGTAAAACCCAGAGGAAGTATGAAGTAAGGATTGAGACGTTTACTGCGAACAGATATGAAAAACGCCTCTGAGATAGCGTTAAATATGCGAAAAAGACTGACCATAAGAGGAAAAATACCCCTTCTGGCTTTGCTTTTTCTCCTTTCCACTCAAGGCCAAGCAGGAAAAAGCCTCCCAGAGTAGAAAGGAAACAGAGCCCGAGACTTCCCAGTACTGGCGAAAAAGTAAGTTTTCCCTGTGCAGTTAAAAACATTGGCAGGGCTTCAGCAATCGTGCCTATATATTCACCTTTTCCGAGGAAGAAGTTCATTCCTTCAATTATGAAAGAATAGGATTCGGCGGAAAAAATTCTAAGAGATAAAAGCCCTGCTACAGAGACCAGTATTAAAGCAGCTGGATAGTACTTCCAGTCCAGATCTTTTTTCGAGATATATAAAGAAAATCCCCAGAGGATTAAGGTTCCGGCTATCATGATGAGCATATAGAATACCTGGAACCAGGAAACATACATCGCACTCATTTCCAGACCTGGACGCAAGGACTCTGCTGACAGGGGAATGGTAAAGATCAGTGTTGCAAGAAGGGTCACAGTAGAACATATAAGAAGATAGGCTGAGTTTTTCCCGGCCTTAAGGTCGAGTGTGGTCTGTATGAATGCGTAGAATACAATAAAGCTTACAAACACCGGGGCTCCTATCCATGTGTAAATCAGAAGTGCAAAGAATAGTCCGGATGCTCCTGCAAGAGCTAACGATTTTATTAGTTTCTTTTCTGAAGAGATAGTTTTGAGAGAGGTCAGGGAAAGAGAACCTTCTCTTGCCCACTTTAAAGCAAGTAAGAAACATGCATAAGCCGAAGTTGAGAGGAGGGTCTCTGCTACGTGATGGTCAACTGCTCCAAACCGAGAGATGTAAACATGAGCTGGAATCACTGCAAAAATCAAGGCCCCAAGAAGTGCGGTTTTTCGGTCAAATACCGAAGCAGCTGCTATATATAGTGGAATTATTGCCAGAACTCCCAGAAGCACTGGCAGCAGAGCTCCTGCAAACTCGGTGGTATACAGACTCGGGTGACCTCCCCCCAGGATATTTGCAAGCAGCGCACCCAGGAAGTCAAAAAGAGGCGGCCACCCTACTTCAAAACCATTAGGGTAATTGATATAAGAATCGAAGTTAAGGGGATGAGGAAAATTGAAAGTTGTATATAAAATGCGCCGCATATGGTAGAAACTATCATATCCCAGAACATTTATGCTTCCGTTTGCAGTAACGGCAGAATATGAAATCATGCGCATGAGAAAAGCAATCAATACAACTGCAGTCAAAGAAATAATACCGAATTTTAAATTGTGAGTGGGCCGTTTTGCCACCGGACATCCCATGCCTTTGTTCGTAGTAACCATCTCTTTTAGTTTTTAACTTTTGCATTCATTGAACTTTTGCATATTATCTTAATCTTTGATAGTAGTTGAATTAATATAATAACTTTAAGGTTGTTTTAAGATCTAAATAATAATGTGAGTATTGAACTTGTTGATAACATGGATATTCTTAATATGTATGACTGTGGACTGTAATTGTAGCCTCAGTATTGAATTTACACTGTTAGACATATACTAAGAGAGTAAACGAAGTAAATAGCGCTAAAATGATGCTTAAGGACCCCAATCTCCAGAGTAAAATTTTTCACTACCGGGTAAATAATACTAAATTGAAGCTTAAAGTGAAGGTTAGCTGTTTTTAAATAAAGTGGGGTTAAATATATTTAAATGGAACGAAGGTTAACTATGATTAAATGAAGTGAAGGTTAACTATGATTAAATGAAGTCAAAGTTAACTGTTATAAGTACCTGGCTAACTCTCTTGCTATCTAATGGATTATCTCCTCATCTAATGAGGCATTTCATCCGGGAAGTATTATATATAACTAATGAACCATCTCATCTGAAAGTATTATATACCACTACTGTTGAGATACAATTTTCAATATATTTATAATCGTTGAGCTTAATGGATTGTTGAAATTTGCAGAAAACCCGGTACTATCAATTAGAAATTAAATATTACAGATAAATTTCGTACTGATAATTTAAAGACGAATCGGAAGCTTCGGATATAAAATTCAATAAGGTAGTTTTCCCACTCCTAGAAAAATTAAGTATTTACATTGAGCTGGATGTGCATAACTGAATGTGCACAACTGAATAACCACATATAATTTTATTAGCTTTTTATCTGCATTTGTTAAAACCCCCTGAAAAAGTGAGAAATCGATGAAAATAGCCATATTTCATGATTATTTCGGAGCCATTGGCGGCGGAGAGAAACTTGTTCTCATGCTTGCAAAATACTTCAATGCCGATGTTATCACTACTGACTTGAATATGGAGTCCGTAAAAAAGATGGG
>DAQQ01000171.1:15864-55149 GCA_002508465.1 Methanosarcina sp. UBA7
CGCATCTTTTCAATTTGCATCCTGTGATTTTTCAAAGGAATATGATTTTTTTATTTTTTCAGGTAACTGGGCGTATTTCGCAGCAAAGAAACACAAACCCAACCTGTATTACTGCCATACTCCTACACGAGCTTTTTATGACCTTTATGAAACTTTTATCAGCAGGCAACCTATCTGGATTTCAATTTTCTTCAGGATTTGGGTCAGGCTCCACAGGCCAATTTCCGAATACTACCTTTCCCACGTCTGTAAAATCGTAACTAACTCTAAAAATACATCAACAAGAATCAAAAAGTATTTCCACAGGGACGCTGAAGTTATCTACCCCCCTGTAGAAACTTCAAAATTTACCTGTAAAGAGTACGGGGACTTCTGGCTTTCAGTAAACCGGCTCTATCCTGAAAAACGAGTTGAAATTCAAATTGAGGCATTCAAAAAAATGCCTGAAGAAAAGCTTGTCATTGTTGGAGGGTATTCCGAAGGAGATCACGCAAAAAGTTACGCAAAAAATATCCTTGACAATTTACCTGAAAACGTAAAGGTCCTTGGTGAGGTTTCAGAGACGGAATTACTTGACCTTTACTCCCGCTGTAGAGGTTTTATCTGCACTGCTATGGACGAAGATTTCGGGATGACACCTGTGGAAGCTATGGCAAGTGGAAAACCTGTAGTAGCTGTAAACGAAGGTGGGTTTAAGGAAACGGTAATCGACGGAAAAACCGGTGTGTTTGTGGAAGCAGATGCTCAAAATATAATCAGGGCAGTAAAGAATATCTCGAAAAACCCGTCAAGCTATGGAAACGAATGCTTTAAGAGAGCAGCCCTGTTCGATCTCTCGAATTTTGTAAATGCTATGAAAAATAATGTTACCTCAGAGAACTGTTTTTATGAGAGATAATTTCCGGTAATCAGATTATTCCTCGAAAAATACAATACTCTGTCATTCCGGCGAAATAATAATCAGGAGATATTAATTTGAATATAGGCTTAATTCTTGAATTAGCAAAAAGAGATATTACTGAAAAGTATTCCGGGTCTACCTTAGGAGCTTTGTGGAACTTCATTTATCCACTTGTAGATATTTTTATATTTACCGTTATATTTGCTAATCTTATGGGATCGCGTTTGCCTGGCTCGTCTTCGGTTTACGCATATGGATTTTATCTTACCTCTGGTGTAGTCGCTTGGAATGCTTTTTCAAACACGGTATCAAGAACGGCCACCGTTTATTTAGATAAAAAACATATAATCACAAAAGTAAAGGTTGATCTTTCTTCATTCCCTCTTTATATTGCTATTTCGGAAAGTATCACTTTTGTCGTGACAATGGGAGTATTCTTGTTTTTACTTCTAATTAGCGGATATGGAGTAAAACCTGTAATCTTATTTGTTCCGTTGATATATTTGGTACAGCAGTTCTTTGCCTATTCACTTGGATTTTTTATAGGAATATTTGTTGTTTTTATAAGAGATTTAAGAGAAATCGTAAGAATTGTACTTCAGTTCTGGTTCTGGTTTACACCGATTGTATATGTTTATGACATACTTCCGGAATACGTCAAAAAGATTATGGTCTATAACCCGGCGTTTACATTCATTCATGCCTACCATAGCGTCTTTATATATGAGCAGATTCCGGACTTAGAGGCTATTCTGTATCTATTCCTGTTGAGTTTTGCAATTCTGCTGTGTGCAGGTTTTACTTTCAAAAAGCTTGAAAAGGATGTTCGGGACTTTATATAATTAAAAATTACAAGTTGTGAATACAAAATGATCAAAGTATCAGGTGTTTCAAAAACATTCAAGTCATATCACTCACCCGCTGACCGATTAAAAGAGAAAATCTTCAGGAAGAAATATCACCGAGAAATAACTGCATTGCAAAACATCTCTTTTGAAGTCAAAGAAGGAAAAACTCTCGGAATAGTGGGACAAAATGGGGCTGGCAAATCTACTTTATTGAAAATACTTTCCGGTGTTTTGCTTCCTGATGAGGGTTCTATAAAAGTAGATGGAAAAATTACCGGTTTACTTGAGCTTGGAACGGGTTTTGATCATGAACTTACAGGTATTGAAAACATTTTCATGAACGGGACATTTCTAGGAATGAATAAAGACGAAATTGAAAGAAAAAAAGATGACATCATTAATTTTACAGAGCTTGGAGAGTTTATTTATGACCCGATCAAAACGTACTCGTCGGGTATGCTTATGAGACTTGCATTTTCAATAGCAATGCATGCAGAACCAAAATGCTTTTTAGTCGATGAAGCGCTGTCAGTAGGAGATGCATATTTTCAGCAAAAATGTATGAGAAAAATATTAGAGTTTAAAAATGAAGGTGGCTCTATTATTTTTGTATCTCATGATATGAACGCTGTGAAAACAATATGTGATTCGGCAATACTGCTGGACCATGGTCATATAATCAGTTCCGGCGACCCAAAAGATATAATTGACTATTACCATGGAATAATTTTGAGTAAATCACATATGGGAAATACCGAGGTAATAGTAAATGAAATAACAGATGACCATACAGGTCACAAAAATCCAAGCGCTTCAACAGGGGAAGTTGAACTTCTCTCCTTTAAAGTCCTGAACTCAAAAAATGAGGAAATATTGCACATTGAGAGTGAACAGGTAGTTAAAGTTATATATCAAGTTAAGGCCTTAAAAGAATTATCCGATCCTCACTTTGGTCTTCACGTTAGAAATAACCTGGGTGTATCAGTATTTGAAACAAATACATATTGTAGTAGCATTAAAACTTTTACTCTAAAAAAAGGACAGATTGCAGAACTAACCTGGGAATTCTTATTTCCACTTTCGGCAGGAGATTATTCATTCTCTGTTGGTGTGGCAAATAAGGGATACGGAAGAGATGCTTTTGAAGAATATTTGCTCATGGCTCATGATATAGAGGTATTGAAAGTAATTCCTAATAGTAATGCAATTGTCTATTCTGGAGTTTTCAATATGAAACCAAAAATAGAAATTCAAGAAAGACTTGGGAAAGAATGAAAGACTTAGTAAAAATGAAAGACTTAGTAAAAATGAAAGACTTAGTAAAAATGAAAGACTTAGTAAAAATGAAAGACTTAGTAAAAAATGAAGATTTAGTAAAAAATGAAAGACTTAATAAAAAATAAAAGACTTAATAAAAAATGAAAGACTAGTAAAGGATTATAAATATATCAGGTAGAGACATAGAGTATTTTTGCATACATAACTAATTTTTTCTCCGCGTAAGAGGTCAGCGGAAAATAGACATGCTCTCCTAAGAATAAAAGAAATTGAAAAGTGAAATAATTTTGGGATAGGTCAATCTAAATCAGATTATTATTTTACTAGTACTCACTTATGAAATATCAAAAATGAACCAAATTGTCATTGTACTAGTATTCACTTATGAAAAGTAATATATAAACTGTTAATTGCTCATGTTAATAAATTGCTTTCTGGAGAACAGAGTATGCTGGATGAGTTAATCTCTATTTATAACCGTACTAACTACGATTTCAGGAATTATGCATTTCCCGGGGATAAATTTTCACATCTATTCAACGAATGGATTGATTATTACCGCATGAAATTTGCAATTGCAAAAATGATCCGTCCAACATCTATACTGGAGATCGAAGTCGGGTATGGTTATAGTGCAATAACTTTTCTAAAGGCTTCAGAAAATGCAACTTATCTGGGAATAGACAATTGTTTGAATGCTCTTGAAGGAAGTAAAGGAGCGGATAACTGGGCCAAAGAAATCACAAAAAATTACAAGGCTGAATTTTTGCTGGCCGATAGTCGGTTAATGACTACATTACCTGGAGATTTCTATGACCTTATTCATATTAACGGCCAGAAAGACGGAGATAGTACATTCCATGATTTGGAGCTGGCACTGGAAAAAGGAAAATGGATCCTGGTTGACGGTTACTTCTGGTCTGACGAAAACTTATTAAGTGCGACTTATTTTTTAAACAAATATAAGGATTTTATCGAGTTTTCCATAACGATTCCTTCTTATGCAGGTGAACTACTGATTAAAACCAAAAGCTCAGCTAAGCATATGTTCGTAGAAGGCCTGAACAAAGAGAATTCGAATCTTGAAGATATTATTGATTCTTATAAAAGGTGTAAAGGCAGAGAATTTGAAGATTCTCGTTTAATTTCCATTTCTTGTCTCGCTAATCCGAATAAATACATGAATATACTGGATGTGGGATGCGGAAGAGGAGAGCTCTCCTATATCTTATCAAGGTCCGGAGCTCACGTAACAGGAATTGACGACTCCTCTTCTGCGATTCAGAAGGCAAAAGCCATATACCTGGCCAATAAATCGATCAAAAATTTGGAATTTATTCAGGATAATTTTTTAAATCACAAATTTAATAAGAAATATGATATAATTATTGTAACTGATCTAATTGAGCGTACTCCAGAGGATAAACTTGAATTAATTATTTTAAAAATCGCCGAACTCCTTAAAGAAAACGGTTTGTTCATTACGTATATTCACCCTAATAAGTTGTACTATCAGTATACTTATGAAGAAAAACGAAAGATAGCAAAATCCATTGGGCTTTACATTCCGGAAAATCCCAGGACTTTTTACGAGGATCTGAGACATGTCAATGAACAAACTCCTCAAAGCCTGTTCCTCAACTTAAATAAATATTTTTCACATATACTGACATGGGTAAACGATTCTCAAGATTTAGCAGGCTCACTCACAAACTCATTTAGCTCGGAAGAGTACAATAATGCCAGAACTATCCTTGCTGTAAGCTCTTTTGAAGATCTCGACAGAGACCGGATTGTTCAGTTATTATCTCCCAAAAAACTTGACCGTGAAGGAGTGAACGTAGAAGCTCTATCGGAAAAGGATTCAGTTAATACTTTCTCAAATAAAAAGTTCAAGTTGAATATAACTCTTAAGAATAACGGGAAAGAGCGGCTTGTATCTCTACCTCCTTATCCTGTGCATATCTCTTATCACTGGTTGAAAACTGATAGTACCTGTGAAATTTTTGATGGGCTCAGGACTGAAATACTACCTGCTTTAAATTCTAAAGAACAGCGGGATCTTCAAGTAGATATCGTCGCTCCTCAAGAGTACGGGGAATACCAATTACAAATTGACCTCGTGCAGGAAGGCTGTTTCTGGCTTCAGGAAATTACTAATAAGCCTTTACTTAACATTAGTGCAAAAGTCGAGCAAAACCCGGACGAATGCAGGTCAGAGGAATCAAAAGTGGATAATACATTTGAGATTAAAGACGATGAAATAAATGTTGAAGAGATTATGGAAAAAATTCGTGAGAATATAAGGGAAAGGAAAGAAAGTGAGGATCCAAAGAGTGCTGAAGAAATAGAACAGGTATTTTCAGAGGTTTCCCCAAGGGCAAGAAGTCCTCAAGAACCCGGAATAATTAATTTGGATTATGATATTCGTAACGATAACTATTCTATCAGTTCTCATCGTCCACTTTTGGGCACATTTTTGGTAAAAGGTCGAAATTTAGTGCACGGAGAAGTTAGACGTTATGTCGATCCCGTATTCCAGAAGCAAAGTCAACTTAATTATAACCTTGCCGGCGTTCTCAGTGATGCAAAGGAAACAGCAGCCTCCTGCTCTCATAAAGTAGAGAAGTTAACATCGGAAATTGAAGAACTCGAAGACGAAAACAGACTCTTAAAATCAAAAATTGAGCAATTAAGTAGTGAAACTGAAAAGTTAAAAGTTGAGTCTGAACAGATAAAATCTGAAGTTGTCAGCAGTATAAAGAAAGAAGTAGAATCCATAATTTCTGCTGTTAATCTGGATCTTGAGAGTAAAGCCTGGCTTAACAAAGTACTTGAATCCAGAATACAGAAAGGACTCGAGAACCAGGGAACAGATTCCTCTGGAAAGGCTAACGCTCAGATTAATTCATCCGGAAAGGCTAATGCCCAGATTAATACTTCAGGAAAGACCAGTGCCCTGAATAACTCCTTCGGAAAAGCTAATGCTCAGAGCAATTTATCAGGGAAAGCTAACGCCCAGATTAATACTTCAGGAAATGCTAATACTCAGACTAATACCTCCGGAAATGCTAATACCCAGATTAATGCCTCTTGCAACGCTGACCCTCAGATTAATTATTATGTATTTGAAGAAAGGTTCCGTGGTTCACGAGAAAATATTCTGCAGCATCAGATGAACTTTATAGGTTATTTTGAGAATTGCACCAATGTACTTGATATTGGATGTGGACGAGGAGAATTTCTGGAATTAGCAAAACAAAAAGGCATCAATGCTCGAGGAATTGATGTCGATGAGGATATGATAAACTTCTGCAAATCTAAGGGTCTGAACGCCGAACTAAAAGATGCTATAAAAACCCTTGAAGAAATCAAGGACAAAAGCCTCGATGGGATTTTTATAAGTCAAGTAGTTGAACACCTCAGTCCCAGGTATCTTATTAATATGCTGAGCCTTTGCAATAAAAAACTGAAATACGGTTTTTACATAATTATCGAGACAGTTAACCCTCTCTCATTATTCTCCTTAGCTAACTTTTACATAGACCTTTCTCACGTAAAACCTGTACATCCGGAAACTCTAAAGTTTTTAGTCAACACCGCAGGTTTTCGGGATATCGAAACGAAATTTTTGTCCCCCGTACCTCCGGAAATGAGATTGCAAAAGCTTCCTGATATCGAGGATGCAGAAGAGAATAAATCAGTGATTGAGATCTCCAATCAAAACATAGACATGATAAACGATGCCTTATATGGGGCTCAGGACTATGCGGTAATTGGGAAGAAATGAAGAAGCCAGTAACAAGAAATCATGAATAAGTAAATATTCTGGCTGCTTTCCACTTTCTTTAAGTTTGTGAGATAACTTTGGAGCAATGTTAATGAAAATTGCATTTGTTGTTCCCTGGTATGGAGAGATCCCAGGCGGTGCAGAGAGTGAATGTAAAAACACGGCTGAGAATCTTTCCAGAAACAGGATTGAAGTTGAAATCCTTACTACCTGTGTGAAAGAGTTCAATTCTGACTGGAGCTCCAATTATTACGAAGAAGGAGTGTCACAACTGAATAACGTCACAATTAGAAGATTCAAGGTCCGACAAAGGAATACCAGGTTATTTGATCGCATTAACTTGAAATTGATGCGTAACCAGAAAATCTCGGCAAAAGAAGAGCAGATATATATCGAAGAAATGATTAACAGTGACGATCTTTACCGCTATCTTGAGACTCACGGTTCTGACTACGATTACTTCCTGTTCATACCTTACATGTTCGGAACTACATATTATGGGTCTCAAATCCATCCAAAAAAATCATTTTTGATACCCTGTCTTCACGATGAGAGTTACGCATATATGGACATTTACAAAAACATGTTCCAGAGCGCTGCAGGGCTGATATTCCATGCTGAACCCGAAGCAACACTGGCAAACGAGATATTTGACATTAAAGGCAAGCAGATAACTCTCGGAGAAGGTATAGATACTAATATTTCTTTTGAAGCAAAGAGATTTCGGGAGAAATACGGAATATATGATGACTTCATTCTTTACGCTGGACGGCGGGAGCCAGGTAAAAACACTCCTCTTCTAATTGACTTTTTTTGTAAGTATAAACAGAGGAACCGGAATGAGCTTAAGCTCGTCTTGATAGGAAGCGGAGAGGTCAGTATTCCGGAAAAGTTTAAAAAAGATATTCTTGACCTGGGTTTTGTTCGGAAACAGGATAAGTATGATTCCTTTGCTGCTGCAAGCCTTCTTTGTCAACCCTCAATTAACGAAAGTTTTTCAATAGTGATTATGGAATCGTGGTTATGTCTTACACCAGTTCTGGTTCATTCCGAATGCGCTGTAACAAAGGATCATTGTATTAAAGGTAGGTCCGGATTGTACTTTGACAATTTTGAAGAGTTTGAAGGATGCGTTAACTTTTACTTAAAGAATCCTCAGTTAAGAAGAAAAATGGCTATAAATGGGAAGAAATATGTAGATGAGAACTTTAACTGGGACCGAATTGTGGAAAAATATGTACGATTTCTTGAAGAGGCTTGAGTATGGAAATTCATCAAATATTGCCAACCTTTAGTCCTGGTGACGCAATAGGCAATGAGGTTATTGAGATTAATAAGACCCTTAGAAAATGGGGTTATGACTCACAGATATATGCTGAAAATATACACCCTGAAATGGATGCAAAAAAATATCTTGAATATGATAAAGTCTCTTCAAAAGATAACGTGTTAATATTTCACTTCTCAATAGGCTCCGATGTCTCTAATTATGTAAGAAAGTTGCCGGATAAGAAAATAATAAGGTTTCACGGAATTACGCCTGAAAAATACCTTTATGGAATCAACGATTACATCCAGTACTTACTGGTACGGGGAAGAGAGGAGCTCAATTTATATCCAGAGATAACAAACCTGGCACTGGCAAATTCTCGATATACCCAGCTAGAGCTGAATAACCTGGGGTTTAAAAACACTGAAATTTTTCCACTTTTACTGGACCTTAATGTTTACAATAAAAATCCGAATGAAAGTATCTTGTCGAAATTTGATGATGATTATGTGAATCTTCTTTTTATTGGAAGGGTTATCCCTCAAAAGAACCAGCATCTTATTCTTAAAATTTTCTCATATTATAAGCTTATAAACCCAAAATCGCGTTTGTTTTTGATAGGTAATTTCGAAGGTTGCGAAAGTTATCTTGATCAACTGCAGGAGATAATTAGAAAGCTAAAGCTAAAAGATGTTTATATTCCTGGGAAAGTCTCGATGGATGACCTGATTTCTTACTATAAACTGGCTGATGTGTTCCTGTGCATGAGTGAGTGGGAAACCTTTTGCGTCCCGCTTGTTGAGAGTATGTATTTTGATACTCCCATTCTCGCTTATAATTGTACTGCAATCCCGGACACTCTCGGAGATTCGGGAATTCTGATTAATAAACTTAAAAGTGATGAGATTGCAGAGATGATTAATCTTGTAGTAAAGGATGAAGTTTTCAGAAAAAGAATCATCCGAAAACAGAGAGAAAGACTAAAACACTTTGAAAGACCTACCATGGAAAATATACTAAAAGAATATATTCAAAAGGTGATAGAGTGAAAATCGCCTTAGTTGTCCAGCGTTACGGCCTTGAAGTTAATGGAGGTGCCGAATTCCACTGCAGGCTCTTAGCGGAACATTTATCAAAATACTGTAAGGTAGAAGTGCTAACTACCTGTGCAGTAGATTACATAACCTGGAGGAATGAATACCCTGCAGGGGTTGAAACCTTGAATGGAGTGCGGGTCAGGAGATTTCGGGTTGATTATGAAAGAGACTTACTGGCATTTAATAAATATTCTGAAAAAATTTTTGGAAATAATCCAGACTACGAAGACGAAGTTAAATGGATGAAAATGCAGGGCCCTTACTCAACACATCTTTTAAATTATATAAAAAATGCTAAAGATGATTATACTTGCTTTATCTTTTTTACCTATCTTTACTGTACTACCTTCTTCGGCCTTCCCCAGGTAAAAGAAAAAGCTCTGCTTGTTCCTACGGCACACGATGAACCTCCCATCTATTTGTCGATATTCGATTCACTCTTCAAATATCCCAGGCGGTTTATTTTTAATACGGAAGAAGAGAAAAGTTTTGTCACCTCAAAATTCAGGGTTTCGAATATACCTTCTGATATTGTGGGTGTAGGTATAGATATTCCTTATAGAACTAATGCAGCTTTGTTTGCCCGGAAATATAATATTGATAATTTCATTATCTTTGTCGGAAGAGTTGACGAATCCAAAGGTTGTCATGAGCTATTCGAGTATTTCCTCCGGTATAAAGAGGAAAAGCCGTCTTCTGTAAAACTCGTTTTACTTGGAAAACAGACTATGAAGATCCCTCAAAGTCCCGATATTCTTTCTTTAGGTTTTGTCCCTGAGCAGGACAAGTTTGACGGACTTAAAGCGGCAAAACTATTAGTAATGCCCTCAAAGTATGAAAGTTTGTCTATGGTTCTGCTGGAGTCCTGGCTCTGTAAAACTCCTGTACTTGTAAATGGAAAGTGTGATGTGTTAAAGGGTCAGTGTATTAGAGGTAATGCCGGCCTGTACTATGAAAACTATGAGGAGTTTAAGGCATGCCTGGATCTTCTCCTGGCAAGGGATGAAATGAGGAATGCTATGGGTAAAAATGGGATGGAGTTTGTTTTGCAAAATTACTCGTGGGAAAATATAGAAAATAAGTATATTTCAATATTGCAAAAAATTGAGAACTTATCCCAATCTGATAAGACCTTAGAAGATCCAGTGTCAGACTATACCCCAACCTGATTAGTTTTAAAAGATTTACTGTCAGGCTCTACCTCTACCTGATCAAGTTTTTAGCAGAAAGCATTCTTTTTCAATTTAATTTAAGTTATACTATTAAGTTCTACAAAAGATTCGAAAGCGTTGTCAGAGAAAATAGAAGAGTGTAATAAATAAGGAGAAAATAAAATTTCATAAGTATTAAAAGTTATAGAATAAGAATATTTAAAATGTTAATAAAGTAAAAAAGTTGGGAAGATCACAATAATAAAAGACTCAAAATTTAAAGAGAGCAGATTTCGAAGAAATAATGAGCCGTAAAAAAGATAAAACATAGAACAATAAAAACAAAAAAAGAAAGAAATAGGGAGAAGTTAAAGCTACTGCTTCAACCTCTCAGGCTGTAACATCCTTTCTAAGGATGTAAGCAACCATCTCAGGGTTAAGTTTGCTTTCCCTTGAAACCTTTTCCTCAATGGCCTCAGTGGATTTACCTTCAATTTTCAGCTCTCTTATTTCTTCAATTATTGATGAAGGAATACGGTAATACTCGTTTATGTCCTTCCTGTGGCCCCAGACATCGCCCTCGATGAGCTGGATACGCTGCATTTCAAGAAACATTTCTATTGATTTTGAGACAGTACGCCTGTAAGATTTAGGAAGCTGTATAACCTCAATCTTAGGACAGTTCTCAACCAGTGAAAAAATATCCTTGTTTGAAGGCCTAAAAGCCAGATGCACTATTCTCTCATTTGGATTCAGTGTGAAGATTTCTTCTCTTGAACTCACAACCCTTATTTTCAAAGTTGAACCTCCAGATGTATCTATTTTTTTCATGTGATAGTAAAAAATTCTTCATTAAATATTTTTCTATAATTACCTGAATCATTTAAAAGGAATTTAAATTTGCATTTTTTTAGTTATTTTTGCAAGAATCTTATCTAAATAACAAAAATCAATATGTAGAACAGTTTTTTTAGGAAAATTTAAAGAAGTACTTGAGAGATATTGCAGCCGTATCAAGAACAAAATCCATAGAAAAATGCAGAATTTTGTTTGAGATAATTTCATTTTTGTCAGGTTAGGGCAATTTTTAGAGTGAAGACACTGGAACAGGAGACAATAAATTACCAGACATTGTGAAAAACTAGCAGAATTTCAAATATATGAGATAATGTTTTATTATTTTAAGAAGTGATTATAAAAAAGTTAAAATTTACCTTAGTATGATAACAGAGAAAAATTGTATCCCAACTGACATAAATCGTCTCAACAGTTTCAAAGATTTAAAAACCCGAAATTATAAGGAAGCTATACATTTTAAAGGATAGAACTTACTTATTTTAAAGGATAGAACTTACTTTGATCTTACCCATTTAAGGCAATTTTGTTCTGAAGAAAGCCAGACTTATTCTTTTCAAAAAGACATTATTAGCTTTAAGAAATATCAAAAATCACACAACTTTTATAAAATGCTATGTTCAATATACTTCAGATATCGTTTGAAGAGGCTCATGCATGGAAGATCCTGTTATCTCAAAAATAAAGAGTCAATTTGATAAGAAAGGAAATCCGTCAAAGATTCCGCTGATGAGCGGGAAACAGTTTTTTGAAGCTCGAGCCGAAACGGATGGAGTCTATGTTGACAACCTGAAAAAAGAACCATTTCTTCCCTGGGAAATCTTTGCCGAAGCTGTCAATTGTATAAAGGAAAACAATGGAAAGGTAAAGAAAGGAAATGCGACAAACTCGAAGTTGGGAGATCCTAATCTTGGCCTCGATACCCTGGAAGGTTATATTGCCAGCAAAGTTTATGGCTGCAGGAAAGGCGACCCCGTATTTAAGAGAGTTACTCCTATAGCTTCCATCCTTGCCTGGGCTGAGATTTGTGAAAACACCAGGGGGCAGATCGAGCTCCGCTCCGAAGAAAAAGAGCTGTGTACTTATGGAAATAATCCAGATAGCAAGTCGATAGAAATGAGAAACCTGGAAGCTGAACTTGAGAAAATCCAGAAGATAAAAGAATTTGACCAACAGACCGCAGACTGGGAAAAAGAAGTTGGCAAGCTGAGAACAGAACTTGAAGTACGCGAAAAACTTCTTCTTGAGAAGGATTCGGAACTCCAAGCACTTCAGGAAAAATTTACGAAAAAAAGTGAAGAAGCCCAACGCCTTGAGTCCAGACTCATAGAAAAAGAAGATGAAATTGAGAGTCTTACTGAGAAACTCCTGGAGAAAATGGAAAACGGAAAAATTCTTGCCGATAAAATTTCAACAAGAGAAAAAGAGATCGAAAAGCTTGAGAAAAGTGTTTCCGTAAAAGATAAAGACCTTAAGACCCTGGCTGAAGAGGTTATTACAAGTGCTGGGGAGATGAGGAAAATTGAAGAGAAACTTTCCTTGAAAGAAAGAAAAATAAACACTATGGAAACTATGCTTGCTACAGCCGAAGAAAAAGTAAAAAAACTTGAGAAGCAGCTCTCAGCTTTTGAAGGAGAAGAAAAATTGGTAGTTCAGCTTAGAGAAAAAGAAGAGTTTATAAAACAGTTAAAAGGAACCCTTGCCAGTAAAGAGGAAGCATATTCCAGGGTTAGTGAGGAAAACCGGAAATATAAAATGCAGCACAAACTGGCATCCGATGGGTTAAGGCAGATAGAAGAACAGAAAGCCTCAAAAAAATGGTGGAAGCGTCTGTAAATCCCCTGAAGAAAAGCCGGAATTTTTTATTTAAATTTTGTTCATTCGCGGCCGCTCAGGGCTTGATGTCAGAAAAGAACTGTGAAGTAAGTGAAGAATCATATCAGGGCTAATTTTTCTTATATGTGTAATCTCACCTATTATTTCCTCATCTGTTCTTCCCTGGACTTTCAGTTCGTTTATTTTTTCAAGCACATAAGCGGGTATCACAAAGTAATTGTTAAGATCATGCCAGTGCCCGCTGACATCCCCTTTTACCAGATGAATACCTGAAGAAGCTAGATACATCCTGATAAATTTGGAGAGTCCTTCATAGGAAGATGCGGGAAGCTGGAGTAGTTCAATCCCAGGACATGTCTTGACCAGACTAAAAAGATCTCGGTCCGAAGGTCTAAAAGCAAGGTGTACTGCCTGTTCCTCTGCCCCCAGGCTGGAAATCTCATCCCTACTTGTTACGACTCTGATGCGTACACTACCTAGCCCCATTTATGCCCCCTTTTCTATCTAAGTATACCCTTTTCTATCTAAGTATGTATCATTTATTTAATTTTGTATTTCAGTCTTTCTGATCAAATTTCAGTACAATAGTAATATTAATATTCAAAAAGTACGAAAAAAATAAAAACGAGTGTGGTAATAGTGAAGTATTTCTAAATCTAAACTTGTAAGGTAAGATATAAACATACATACTAAAAGATTGAGCATCAACCTGACAGGAAAGTTTTTAAAACTGATTCTCAGATTTTATGCTTAACCCTGCCGCAAGTGCTTGCCCGAATGAAATACATCCGTCTCCACAGGGAACCTGACGGTGAGCCAGGAATTCAAAACCTGCTTCTGTAACAGTTCTTGCAATGCAAGAAGTGATGTGATCATTATAGGCAACTCCTCCACTCAATCCTATCTTTTCAAGCCCCCTTTTTGTGGCAAGAGAGATGGCAAGTTCTGAAATTCCTTTCGCAAAGCTCTCCTCAACCGCAAAAGCAAGGTCAGCAGGAGGATACTTTCCTAAAAGTTCATAAACCCCCAGAAAAAGCTCAGTAGTGTCAAGCAGAGGAAGTCCAGAGTTTATATCTTTCTTGAAGATTATCGGAAGATCTACGGTATGAGTACTCTTCGTTGCGGCAGATTCGAGTTTCATTGATGGTTCCCCGTCATATGTTCTCATCTCGCAAATTCCAAGAAACGCAGCTGCTGCATCCAGTACTCGTCCTGTACTGCTGCTTCGGATAACATTTACTCCAGTTTCAAGCTGTTTCATCACCGTTGAAAATTCCATCGCCCCTTTTGGAAAAACAAGAGGAAGCCTTTCCAATTCTGCTCTTCCAAGTTTTTCAAAAAGGATACCTAAAACCATTCTAGAAGGTATCTTCGAGGCAAGATCTCCACCTGGCATCGGCTGAGGGAGTAAATGACCGATACGTTCGTGTCCGAAGTAAGAGGATTCAAAGAGTTCCCCTCCCCAGACTGTACCGTCACTGCCATATCCTACACCGTCAAGAGTTATTCCGAGAATTCGGGAATCGAGGGGGAGGGAATTGTCAGCCATAAGCGCTAACATATGTGCGTGATGGTGCTGAACCTGAAGAGTATTTTCCCCTCCCATCTCTAGCGCAAACCGGGTTGTATTAAATGCAGGATGCAGATCACAACCCCAGTAAAGAGGCTCGATTCCAGTAAGTCGGATAAGGTGCCTGACAACTTCTGAATGATACCTGAATGTTTCCACATGACTGGTATTTCCTATATACTGAGAGATATAGGCAAGCTTTCCTTTTGCCACAGTAACAGTAGAATTCATTTCAGCCCCAACTCCTATAGAAGCTTTGAGTTCGAAAGGCAGTTCTACGGGTTCAGGCACAAAGCCTCTGGAACGTCGGATAAAAGCTGCCCTTTCATTAACAATCCGAATAACAGTATCGTCGTTTCGGTTTGCAATAACCCGGTTGTGCAACAGGTAATAATCAACAATCCCTCTAAGTTTCTCAAGAGCCTCTTTGTTCTCGACGACCATAGGCCTTCCTGGAAGATTTGCCGAGGTCATAACGTATACTGCATCAGGCACGCAGTCAAAAAGCAGATTCTGCGTGCCTGTATAGGGAAGCATAACCCCGATATTGTGAAGGCCAGGGGTAACCGATTCTGCCAGGTCGAACGCCTTAGACCTTGGAAGCACAGTAATAGGCCGACGGTGAGAAGTTAAATATTCCCCACCTCCGCCGTCAAGTCTTGCAAAAGTTTCAGCAACGGCAGCGTTTTTTGCCATAACTGCAAAAGGCTGTTCCGGACGCCTTAACCGTCTTCTAAGCTCCTTTACAGGCTCCTCCTCTCGCGCATTGCAAGCTATATGAAACCCTCCAAATCCTTTTACAGCAAGAATTGAGCCCTGTTGAAGGAGATCCGAGGCATGTGAAATTGCTTCATAACCTTTTACCAGGACATTTCCTTCGGAGTCCGAAAGCCAGATCTCCGGCCCGCACTTTGGGCAGCAGACAGGCTGGGCATGATATCTTCGATTGAGAGGATCGGTATATTCGATTTCACATTCCGGGCAAAGAGGAAAATCTGCCATAGTGGTATTTCCCCGGTCATAAGGAAGGGTCCGGACAGTTGTATATCTGGGTCCACAGTTTGTGCAGACTGTAAAAGGATAGTGGAAATATCTGGAAGAAGGATCAAAAATCTCAGACCTGCACTGTTCGCAAATAGCCGTATCAGGAGGAATTATGGAATTTTCAAAAACTCCGGATTCGCTAGGCACGATAATAAATTTAGGATACCCGGAAAAAGGAACATTCTTTGTTTTGATTTCCTTAACTTTAGCTAGTGGAGGTTTTTTTTCAGGAAGCTCCTTAACAAATTTTTCAAGACTTTCCTTATTTCCTTCTATAAGAATTTCGACATAATTTCCCAGGTTTTTCACGTAGCCGAAAAGTCCATGGACTTTTGCAAGCTGATATATAAAGGGGCGGAAACCTACCCCCTGGACAGTACCGGTAATATGGAGAAGCCTTGCTTCGTTTTGCATATAAAATAGAGATTAATTTTTGTCATTAAAATAGCTTTCTAAATAATAAAAGTGTCCGGCAGTATCGTAAACTGATTAAAACTTCAGCTACACAGATTGTAAGCATAGAAAAGTACAGATTTCAGTCAAGTAAGACAAGAGTAAACAATAACACGTTTTTAAAAACAAGCATAAAATTACATGCTGAATCGAAAAAATTCAGATAGAAACAAAAATTTGTGGCTGAATTCAGGATCAGAATCATCCTGAAATTCAGATCATATATACGGAGAAATTGTTCTTATCATAATGATGAATCCCAAAACCATCATAAGAAGGGAAATTTTCCAGGCCACCTGCAACAGGCGGGCCTGGTTTTTGGGTTCACTTAACTTAAACACTGCTCTTTCAACCAGATTCGGTCGATCGTCACATGCTACCATTTTAAATCAAGCTTGATTTTTCATTCTCTCCTTGACTCTCTTCAGCCGGGAAGTACCCTCCCTTTCCATCTCCTCAAGGGTAAAGCGAATGTACTTCATGGTTGCAATGAGATCGGGAATAACTTTGAACTCGAGAGCGTTTACACGCCTCTTAGTCTTCTCGATTTCATTAAGAAGCCTTTTCATTGTTGTTTCAAGCTCAGCGGCGGTTATGATCTTTTCCACCAGATCTTCATAGGCATCTGCAGACTCGTCAATATATGAATTTGTCCCAACAATACCGT
Organism: Methanosarcina sp. UBA7; assembly: GCA_002508465.1. Classification (GTDB taxonomy): domain Archaea; phylum Halobacteriota; class Methanosarcinia; order Methanosarcinales; family Methanosarcinaceae; genus Methanosarcina. The sequence goes on from DAQQ01000171.1 coordinate 32,625, forward strand.
AACCTCTATTGATAAGAGATTTGCGGACACCTGTAGAACTGATTTTTGGCACCACAACACCCATGATATTATGCCCTGAAAGCTGGATTTCGGGAGATTCCTTTGCTGTAAAGGCGGTTGACTTGACTGCAACCATTCCGTTTACAGCAGAAGCGAGATTGATTTTTTCGGCAGCATTTAGATAGGCAGCATCCAGTTCGGTTCTGACGTTCCTTGCCTCGTTAAGGATCTTAAAGAACTCAAGAATAAGACCATCTCTCTTCATCTTAAGGAGCTTGTGCCCACTTTCAGAGAGCTTGATTTTCTTCTTGAGCTCAATTAGCTCCGACCGAGTTGGTTTTACGTCTTGAGCCATGACAATCACTGACCCTTTTTGTGTGCAGGATGGTATTTCTGAATGTACTTATTGTCAATCCTACCCAACTGGTTTTCAGGCAGATGCGCAAGAATACCCCATCCGATGTCCAGAGTATCTGCAATTGTCCTGTTCTCGTTTCTGCCCTGTGTAACGAACTTCTGTTCGAAGAGGTCAGCAAACTCAAGGAACTTAACATCTCTATCAGACAGAGCTTCTTTACCGACGATAGCCACGAGACCTCTGAGGTCACGCCCTTCTGCATAACCTGCATACATCTGGTCAGAAACGGCCTTGTGGTCTTCCCTTGTCTTGCCTGCTCCGATACCGGAGTTCATCAGCCTTGAGAGAGACGGCAGCACATTGATTGGCGGGTAGATACCTTTCCTGTGCAGTTCTCTTGAAACCACAATCTGGCCTTCAGTAATATATCCGGACAGGTCAGGAATCGGATGGGTAATATCGTCACCAGGCATAGAAAGAATCGGAATCTGGGTAACTGATCCCTTTGCGCCTTTGACAATACCTGCACGCTCGTAGAGAGTTGCAAGGTCAGTGTACATGTAACCCGGATACCCACGGCGACCAGGTATTTCATTACGGGCGGCACCCATCTGACGGAGAGCTTCTGCATAGTTGGTAATATCAGTCAGAATGACAAGAACGTGCATGCCGTGTTCGTATGCCAGATATTCAGCTGCAGTCAGCGCCATACGCGGAGTGACGATACGTTCGACAGCAGGGTCATCTGCCAGGTTCAGGAACACCACAGCCCTTTCAAGAGCCCCGGTCTTTTCGAAGTCGCTCATGAAGTACTGGGCTTCTTCATTGGTAATACCCATTGCTGCGAAAACTACTGCGAAAGGCGCTTCTGATCCAGGCACAGCCGCCTGCCTTGCGATCTGCAGGGCGATTTCGTTGTGTGGGAGACCTGAGGCTGAGAAAATAGGCAGCTTCTGTCCACGAACCAGGGTGTTTGTTCCGTCGATTGTGGAGATGCCAGTCTGGATGAAATCCTTCGGAGGCAACCTGGCATATGGGTTCATTGCAGCTCCGTTGATGTCCAGAAGCTGGTCAGGCACAATCCTGGGACCGCCGTCAAGAGGTTCTCCTGAACCTGAAAGGATCCTTCCGAGAAGGTCAATTGATGCAGGGAGCTTCAAGGTTTCCCCTGTGAAGACTACACCACAATTCTTGTCCAGACCGGTAGTACCTTCAAAAATCTGGATAACTACTATGTCCGCTGAAGAGTCCAGCACCTCGCCTCTGCGGGTGGTTCCGTCAGGCAGGTTGACAGTAACGATTTCTTTATAGCCTACAGGCTCTGTTTTTTCAACAAAGACAAGCGGTCCTGCAATCTGAGTGATTGTCTTATACTCTTTTACCATACTTACCTACCTCTCAGGGATGCAAACTCTTTATCCATCTTTGCCAGGACAGCATTCATAGAAGCATCGAAGTTCTCCTCAAACTTAACCTTGGGAAGCTCATTCTTAGAGTCCATCTTGATAATTTCCGAGATCGGAACACCTGATTTCAAAGCTTCCTGTGCAGCATCTCCGTACTTCATGATTGCCTGCATGATCCTGTACTGCTCAGAGAATGGACTGTAGGTATCTATTGGGTGGAACGCATTTTGCTGCAAGAAGATTTCCCTGATCATACGGGTAATTTCAAGCAGAAGCTGCTGATCGTCTGGCAGAGCGTCGGAACCTACGAGCTGCACGATTTCCTGCAGTTCGGATTCTGTCTGAAGCATTCCCATTGCTCTTTCCCTCATAGCCACATAATCAGGAGCCACGTTATTTGTAAACCAGTCGTTAAGGCTTTCCTTGTACAGACTGTAACTGTTCAGCCAGTTGATAGCCGGGAAGTGACGCCTCTGAGATAGCTTGGCATCGAGAGCCCAGAACACTTTCACGATACGCAGGGTGTTCTGCGTAACAGGCTCTGAGAAGTCACCACCAGGTGGAGATACTGCTCCAATGACAGTAATAGAACCTTTCTCACCGTTGAGAGATTCAGCAACACCGGAACGCTCGTAGAACTCGGCCAGCCTTGCAGACAGGTATGCTGGATAACCTTCTTCACCAGGCATTTCTTCCAGACGGGAGGAAATTTCTCTCATAGCTTCTGCCCACCTGGAGGTGGAGTCTGCCATAAGTGAGACGTCTAATCCCATGTCACGGAAGTATTCTGCAATGGTAATTCCGGTGTACACAGATGCTTCTCTTGCAGCCACAGGCATGTTTGAAGTGTTAGCGATAAGAACAGTACGCTCCATCAGTGGGCGGCCGGTCTGAGGGTCTTCGAGTTCCGGGAATTCGCTCAGAACGTCTGCCATCTCATTTCCGCGCTCACCACAACCGATGTAGACCACAATTTCAGTGTCACTCCACTTTGCAAGCTGCTGCTGAGTAACGGTCTTTCCCGATCCGAAAGGTCCGGGGATTGCAGCAGTTCCGCCTTTTGCCACAGGGAAAAGCCCGTCAAGAATTCTCTGTCCTGTAACCAGAGGTTTATCTGGAGTAAGTTTTTCCCTCACAGGTCTGGGTCTCCTGACAGGCCACCTTTGCATCAGCTGCAATTCGGTCCCGTCAGTGAGAGTACAGACTGTTTCTATTACCGTAAAGTTTCCGCTCTTGATGTCGGCAATTGTACCTGAGATGTCAGGAGGCACCATGATCTTATGTTCAATGTTCACGGTTTCCTGTACAACACCGATTACGTCTCCACCTTTTACGGAGTCGCCTTTCTTGACAATGGGTTTAAAATCCCAGAGTTTCTTGTGATCAAGCCCATCTGCAGTAACACCTCTGCCAATGAAACCGCCCGTAGTTGCAAGCAGGACATGCAGAGGCCTCTGAACCCCATCATAAATACTGGAAAGAAGACCCGGACCAAGTTCCACGGATAGAGACGAACCTGTAGAATAACAGGGCTCCCCTGGCTTGATGCCTGCGGTCTCTTCGTATACCTGGATGATGGTCTTGGGACCTAATATCTGGATGACTTCACCCATTAAACCTTCATTACCGACTTTGACCAGGTCATACATTTTTGCCTGCAAGCCGATTGCGGTGACGACAGGCCCAGACACACGATAAATTTCACCTTTTACTTCCACAGATCAACACCTACCGCTTGTTTTATTTTATCTCTTAAACTCGAGCCTGCTCCGCTGCCGCCCAGGGCTACTACTGTGGGCTGGACAGACTCATTCAAGTTTTTCCTTAGAATTTCCGGCAGATTACCAATGTCATCATTATGCATTACAAGAATCCCGATACTCTTATCTTCAAGCACAGATTTTACAATGGACTCAGTGGCCGCGATATCCGCGGCTTCATAAACCTTTCTGATACCAGCCAGTCTGAATCCTGTAACAAACTCGCTCTTTCCGATCACCGCTAATTCCATTAGATAACCACCAACTGGTCTTTGATTAACTCATCACTGAGGCCAACTTCTTTACCTCTGTAAATGATCCGGAGATTGGTAGCCTCATTATTTTTATGAATAATATAGTCCAGAATAGGTACAACTGAAATCGGAGATACATGCGAAAGAATGGTTGAAGATTCAAGATAATATCTTGTGAGCCTGCTTTCAAGAGTAGTCAAAGAAGTCATATCCGGACCCGTAACGCCTGAAATTACGTCCCAATATTGAGTCCTTTGAAGCTCATTGACAAACTCGTCATATGGGAGAGGCGCCAATTTCTCGGGCTTTAACTCAAGACCGCCTTCAATCATGAGAGGCATGATTTCATCGAGCTGCAAAACTCCTGCTTTTTTCAGTCTGAAAAGGTTAATTAAGTTCTTAACATCTACTTCCAATCTGACAACTTTAACAAAGAGCTTGCGGTCCTTAGATCTTGGTTTTCCGATTGCTTCAAACAAGCCTGTATAATATATCTTGTCAAGTTCGTTTTCTATGTATGCCAGATTCGTTCCGTCAAACTTCTGCAACAAGGGATAGTACTCGGTATATTTCAGAGCCTCAATGATTTCTTGATATGTGGCCTTGGCTGCAAGTTCTGACATTGAAGTGTAAGTAAACTCCCCGGCAGCAATCAGAGACTCAACGATATCTTCAACAGACGCGTTGTATAATTTACCACGAAGAAGTGTTTTTATGTTCCAGATGTCGTATCTCTTGAGATATGCGACAATCAGGTAATTCAATTCTCCGGCGGTGATTCTTACCAACTTATCATAGGTGAGCGCAAGATTTCTGTTCAATGCGTGTTCTGCCAGATCGCCACCACTATATTTCATTGCCAGTTCGTCAACGTCGTTTTTGTATTCAGACTCTTGGATAAAGCGGGTAATTTCGTCAATTCCCATGTTGAGAAGACGGGGATACGATTCTTTAGGGAGCAGCTTGCTCTTCATAGCGCGGACACGGGTTACGGCATAGGGATAGTTAGAAGTGCCATTTTTCTTCTTATCGGATTTTCGTGAGGGTTTTTGTCCCCAGAGTCTCTCCAAAAGCCGCATCGAACATCACCCGTATAATATATCAGATATCTGCTTCAATGAACGCTCATACACGTTTTTCAGGATTGAATCATATGTGAAATCTAACCTGACTGTCCCGTCCTCGTTTTCCAGAACAATTCCGCCAATAGAATCAATATTGCCAGCGTAAGATAAAGAAGTTAACTTCTTGACAATATCTTCTGAATCTTTAGAAGAGTAAACTCTAGCACCGCTAGCTTCGTACTTGTTGATAATATCTTTCAACAGCTCTTCTTTTTTGGATGCCGGCATTGACTTGATTTTTTCAACTGTCTGGACATAAACTCTATCTAGAAGATCCTTACGCTTGTTAAGCGTAATTCTTTTCACTTCCAGGTTTGCACTTGATATAACCTGCTGGTGCAGATTTTGGAGGTCCTCTTCCGCCTTGGCAAGGCTGTCTCCGAGAGTCTTTTTCTGTACTTCTTTAGCTTCATTTATGATCTCGGAGGCCTTTGCATCGCCTTCGGTTTTTATACGGGAAACCTCAGCTCTTGCACCCTCTTGGATGTCTTTTACAACGATCTCTAGTCCCATGCTTACACCTCCAAATAAATTTAGAGCAAAAAAGTGCTCTAAAGCCTAGAGCAAAACTCTAAGCTGCTTAGAGTGCAACGATACCTAAAGAAAACTTAGAGCATTATAACAGCTTCAGGCCTGCCTGGAAAGGAAAAAAGCCCAGGTAAGCTAAAGCAATGCTCTAAGAAATTTAAGAGCGATTGTGCTCTTAAATTTAAGCAGAATTGATAAGCAGTGCGACGACGAGACCGAAGATAACAATGGTTTCTGGAATGACAGTAAGGATCAGGCCCTTACCGAATAATCCTTCGTTTTCTGCCATTGCGCCGATTGCTGCTGTACCGATATCTTTTTCAGCTATTGCAGATGCATACCCAGTAATTGCGATTGCGATTGCTGCACCGAGTGCTTTCATTCCTGCTGCGTCCAGAAAAAGACCTGCTGTTGCTCCATCTACCATGTTTTTATTCCTCCGTGTATTTTCTTATATATCCGAATGGGTTGAATTTTCTGCCCCCGCCTTGATAGAATTTTCCAAAGAATTCTACGTACTGCAACCTGAGTGCGTGCAGTCCGGGAGCGATAATACTCAGAACAGTGTTAAGACCGTGTCCGAGTATAAATACGATAATTGCAGCTATTGCCGTGAAACCGATCTTAGAGTGATCAGTCCATATCATTCCGAAGACGATGTCATTGACTGTACCTGCGATATAGATCGAAGATAGACCGACTGCAATAATACGGGCATACGAGAGAGCGTTACCCATAAGAGACGGCAATTCGACCACACCAGCGATACCCTCACCCATGGCGAGCATCGCAATTCCAAGAACAAGAACAATAGCACCGACATACATCAATGCTGAACCGCCAATATAACCAACAGCTGCAAGAAGTACACCAAGCTCAATAATCATCCAACTGCCTTTTTCGAGAATAGCGTGTTTCATCCCGTGGTGCCTTGCAATGTTTGAAAAACCGAAAAGGAACCCGAGATTTAAGTGAATCAGTCCGACGAAAACGCTTAGTGCAATCATACTCATTACCATGTGAGCCCTGTGGATTGGGAAAGTAAAGGCCTCTCCTCCGATTGAATTAAACAGGGTTACTGTATGCCAGAACGGCAATAGACCTTGTTCTTCATGCGTACTCGCAAGAGGGAATCCAAGGAACTCACCATAAATAAGTCCAAAGATAATTGACCAAATCTGACAATAGATAAGAATATTCATTAGATCACTAACTGCATCTGACTTCATTGCCTTTTTGATAGCCAGTGCAATTGTGCCCAGTATCAGTGCATATCCGATGTCTCCGAGAATCATTCCATAGATCAGCGGGAAGGTAATGAAAATCGCTGAAGATGGATCAATTTCAAAATACTTAGGCCTGGAATACAAATCCATAACCTGCTGCAACGGTGCCACAACTTTTGAGTTATTATACTCGACAGGGGCATTCTCTTCTTCCTCATGATGGATTTCGAGGCTGGTGATGTATGCCTTGCCGTTAGTGGCACTGTTAACTACACTGACAAGCTTATCATAACTCTCGGTGGGAGTCCATCCATCGATTATGAATGCGTTTTCAGATGTAGCTATTCTAAGAGGCAGCTCTGCTTTCTGACTCTCGATACTCAGGACTTCGTCGCTTGCAAGAATAAAATCGGCGTACCTTGCTTTCAAGGACTCGATCTCACCCTTTAAGGATTCGATCCTTCTGGTGACGTCGGCTTCTCTCTGTTCAATGGATCTTAAAAGTTCGCTTGGGACACCACCTCTTTCAGGAACTCTAAGCTCTTTGAATCCAAGACCCTGAAGTAATTCGTAAACTTTGTCGGCATCATTTATAGCTACAAATAGTACAACCGCTTTTGATTGAGGGTCAAAGTACAGTTCATAAGCTTTGGTGATACTCGAGATCTGACTTGCTTCCAGGTTACTTTTTAAAGTGCCCGCGAAAACCTTGAGGCTTCCGTAGCCACGGAAATAATCGAAATCAAGATCAATGGACAGATAAGGCAGGATTTCCCTTTTCTGGGAGTCCATATCTTTTAATTCATTTTCAAGCTGGGAAATGGCTTCCGTTTTAGTTGAAATTGTTCTGTCCAGTTCATTTAACTTCGAGTCAAGTTCACGCAGAACAGCGTCAGATTTCTGAACTGCCGGTTTTTTGCTTTCAATCCCCAAATAATTGGCGATAGAGCGGATCTTCACAAGCTTTTTAGAGACTTCTTCTGCGTTTTTGAATGGCTTGCTGATCTTAAAACCAGACTCGTCTTCGACAAAATCTTCGACGTGAAAAAGATTTGTATCATGCAGTGCATCGATGGTTTCTTTTAGAATGCTTTTGTGCCCGACAATAACGGCCCTTGTCATCGTTTTAGGTCTACTCATTAAGGACCGCCCTCTCAAACTCCTGTACAAGGTAATTGACGGATTTGTCGATGTTAGCTTGAGCTTTTTGGGACATGGCTAATGCGTTTTTTTCACCATCGTTTATGATCTTATCTCTTTCCTCCAGGATCTTTTTTTCACCCTCTTTAAAAGAGTCTTGTGCAGCTTTATGTGCATCGATTTCGGCCTGTTTCAGGATTTCCCTGGCTTCAGCCCGAGCTTCGGAGATACGCTTGTTTTTAGCTTCAATGGCTTCGTCAACCATTGCTTTAGCGCTTTCCTCTGCTTTTTTTATTTCGGATAAGATTTCATTTTTAGCCATGTGAATCTCCGTCTCTCAAAATTTAATATATAAATTAATAATTAAAAATCCCTACTCCAATGGAGGTAGTTAACAAATCCTTTGCGAAAGAACTATATAACAGCTTCGGTTTTATCAAAGAAGAGCAGGACAATTGTAACGAAAAATCATTATAGATTCGAAATGTAAGAAATTTTTAAGAATATTTGAAGTATAAATAGCAAGATATATGGTCAAAATGAAAAAGATTAAATATAACAGTAAAAAATAATTAGGTAATAACAGTACAATATAATTAAACCTGGAAAAAAAATACCAAATAGAGTAGTGAAAATAAAATGTGAGGCGTAACCTGATAATTTAAGCAAAATCTTGAGAATATATTCAAAACTCTATTAAAATCGGTTAAAAAACTAAACGTGAATTAATGAATATAAGGGATTTTAACCTCTTTTTTTCTAAATAAAAGCTTTTTAAGAGCTTTTTGAGCAATAAATAAAAGTTACTTTATTTGGCCAAAACTATGGAAATTTTTTCCGAATTAAGTCCAATTTAAAGAAGAATCAAAACATTCAAAACTAATTTTCTAAAGCAGACTTCTGTCCAATTTCGAAGATATATAGACTCGGCATATAGACAACAGTATCCAAAATTTAGGTATAAGAGTAGATCATTCTCAAAAGAAAACAGGAGCATTTAAATAAAAAACCATGAACTCTTTTGTTTTCTTCACTGACAATTAAAAGTACAAAATAGAAAATAACATAAAAATGTTATTTAACTCTGTAAGGTATCTTTGCACCCTGGGGTATCGTATGAATATATTCCTTCCGGAAATCGGGGTTGCGCATCATGCAATAGGCGGCATTATCTTTTTTGTAAGCGTTATGTTTACCCATACGCTTCCAGATAGCTTCCAGGGATTCTTCGCAGATATTTCCGAAAGATAGAGGAGTGTAGGCACACGGCATTACTTCCCCGTCTGAAGCAACATGCATCCATCGTCTTCCCGCAAAACATCCAAAAAGACTTGGGCCCAGAAAATACGGAAATGCGGTGACTCTGGGACCTTCAGGTTTAGAGTTCATTTTTTTCTGGAATTTCTCAAGCCTTGAGACATCCTGTTCTCCTATTACCTCATCCTCGTGCTCAAGCCAGCGTCCGACTGCAATAATTTCATAGATGGAAAGCTCATGCATTCCAAGGTTAAATGCAAGGTTGTAAAATTCTTCGAGGTCATCGATATTGTGAGGGGAAACAACCACAAACATATCAGTAAGGATCCCGGCAGCTATTGAATTTTTGATTCCAGAGATTGAATCTCTGTATGCACCTTCTCGGCCCCGGATACGGTCGTGTTCGGCTTCAAATGGGCTGTCCAGACTAATTCTTGAGGCATATAACCCTGCGGCTTTAAGCTCCTTTGCCTTTTCTTCGGAAAGCTTGAAACCTGAGGTGAGACAGGTAGCAATTGCCCTGGATTTATCTACTCTGGCTATCATCTCTACAAGATCGTCTCGAAGCATAGTCTCCCCGCCGTCGAAAGAGATAAGGTAAGACCCAAGATCCAGGCTCTGGTCTACAGCCCCGGAAATTTCATCCAGGGTAAGTTCCTTTTCCGGCTTGATACCAGCTGCTCCACAGTGGATACAGCGGTTAGGACAACGAGCCGTAATTCCTATTGAGAACTGATCAGGAACCCTTTTTTTCCGGATAGCTGCAATCTCAGCACCTATCACCCGGCTGAAAACAGGCCCCGGAATAGGCGGGATCCATGTAGAGAAGATAATCTCGTTTTCATCCACTGAAATGGGTTTCTCTTCCGCAAAAATGTTATTTATGCGCTTGAGGAAAGGTTTTGCAAGCTGGGAAAGAGGACCTTCGACATCAAGCACAATTTTTTCGTTTTCTGTACTGGCATTTACCTTAAGTACTGGACTATCATATACTCGCATGGATACACCTGGTAAAGTTATTGGCAGAAGTTAAAAGACTTGTCGGAAGGTAGAAATTTATTAGGTTAGACAAATTAACAATATTATTTTTCCATATTATATATCGGAAATTTGGCAGTGTCGCAGTTCATTTTTCAGGAAAAGCTGAGCAATTAAACAATCTCAAGCATATCGACAGTTATATAATCAGTGATCTGAAAGAGTTTGTCCCTTGCCGGACATTCATTGAATGTCAACAGAGTCTCTTTTGCGGCATTAACACGCAGCTTTACAGCATCTATAGATTTTTCTATTGCTTTTTCCTTTGACATATTCTTCATGTACACATGCGGCAGAGTTTCAGATGTGAATTTTGATTCCTTGCCTTCAACTACTTCAAGAAACTCAAGAATATCGTCAACAATCTGATATGCAGTTCCCAGGCAATTTCCAAAGAAATTAAAACGCTCTGCAAGGGCTTCATCAGCCCCTCCAGTGTATGCCCCTATGGAAGCGCTTATGGCAAATAAAGAAGCCGTTTTCTTATAAATGCATTCGAAGTAATTGCGTTCTCCGAAATTGTTCTTGTCAAGTCTCAAATCAAGGACTTCTCCTTCAGCCATATCCATCCCAGCTTTTCCAAAATTTCTGACCACTTTTTCTCCATAAGGAGAAATAAACTCAAAGCATTTTGCAATCAGGTAATCGCCACAAAGAAGAGCCCTGGAAGGGCCAAATTTTTCAGGGGCTGAAGGCAAGTTTCTTCTAACAAGCCCCTGATCCAGCAGGTCATCATGGATGAGGGAAGCCGAGTGCATTATTTCAATAGCAAGAGCTGCATTGAGACTCTGATGATACGAACCTGAACAGATCTCACTGGAGAGAAGGAGGATAATTGGCCTGACTCGTTTTCCTCCGGTATTACAGACATGTTCTACCATTTTTTTTAGGCTGGACTCGTTCATTTGAGCAATGAAGTTACTTATTCCTGATTCAACATATCTGTACTCTTCCCACTCTTCAATATTCATCAATATTACTCCGTGTACTTGGGCGGGCATTCGGTAACGATCTTATTTACCTCAAACTTAAGTTCCGAAACATAGTTTCGTAAATACTTAATGTTTCCTTCGGCAAAGTTAGAAGGAAAGCTTATATTCTAGATGAATCTTCAAGTTCTCATTGTTTTCGTCCCTTAGTTGAAAAACTGTCGTTTTGGAGCCATCTCAAGATTTCCATGTCGAATAGTTATTTAGAATTTACCAATGTGTTCTGGAATTTTATAATTATTTTGGAATTTTACCTTTTGCCCAATATGAGCTTGAGGATCAGATAGAATTTAAGCTAGTATAAAATGACTATCCGAGGACTCAATATCGTATAGGTGTATAAAGAATACGCCAGAACGCACATGCCAGGACAAACCAGCAGTAAGAAAAAGTGCGAACAGTATTCTCTTTTGTATTCGTTAAGACTCCGTATAACACGATCATTACATTAACTTTTTGTTAAGCTCGAATATTTATCGGTTACACAACAGCACATGCAAATTATGGGAAACAGATTGACTGAGATTCCAGAATAATGGGCTTAGAACTAAAGAATTTAGGAGGTAAAGGACAAAGAAATAAGATAATAAATTAAAAAGATAAAATTAAAAAGATAAAATTAAAGGATAAAAGGTCAGAAAAACTGGATATTTGCCTCAGACAATACAATAAAACAGCGTTTGTTTACCCTGAATCAGGATAAAATTACTAATACATTTAAAAAGATATATCACTCTGAATTTCAAATAATAATATTTAAAAAGAAAGGTACAGGAAAAGGGTGTTTTTATTAAAAAATTAATAAAAAAATAAGAAGTTTAATAAAAAATACAGTTTTAACAGAGTAATAAAATGTCATTATTGAGAGTATATTTTGTACAATATATTCTTAAATATATGTGTAAGGAAAAAAATCCTACCTCGCAAATTAAAGGTTGACAATAAGATAAAACTGGCTGTATAAAATCAAGATATATAATTGATAAATGTCATAAATGAGAAATCTGTATACATGTTCGACAGATTGTATATTAATGTCTAGTTTTAACTCTCTATCGGACAACTTCAAACGAGTACCTGTACCTAGCGCATCCAGTAGTTATAATCAAAAAAAATGTATGTGTAGGAAAGTTAGAAAAAATTTCTCAAATGCGAAAGCTGATAAAATATAGTGAAGGGAATAAATAAAAAAGACATAAATTTTGAGAGAATTGACCCGAAACCGTTGACCCGAAACCGTTGCGCCGGTTTATCACGCCGTTGTCAGGGGAAGAATTTCGCACTATTTTCGCTCAAGCCTTTTTTAAAAAGGCTTGTGATAACGCCTATAGGTTTGGGGATAAGATTTAAAACTCAACGTTACTAGAGTTTTCGGTCAAGCCTTTTTTGAAAAGGGTTGCGCTCAAGCATTTTTTAAAAAGGCTTGTGATAACGCTGTTACTAGAGGTTTTTGATCAAACTTTTTTTAAAAAAGTTTGCGCTCAAGCCTTTTTGAAAAGGCTATAAACACGCTCGCGACATAATCTAAAACAAAATTTTGAGTAAATTATTCTTCCTGAGCTCATTGAGAACATAACCTTTCTTGCCATAGTTAGCCCTCTCAAGCGAGAAAGGCTAGCTAAAAGGACTCCGTCCTCAAGAGGCGAGACTCTAGCAGCGAAAAGAATATATATCACAAATACCTCTAGATGTGTTGCAGTTTGCGTTGATGGTCTAGCGGCTATGACTTGGGCCTTCCAAGCCCAAAACCCGGGTTCGAATCCCGGTCGGCGCATTTAATCATTCCCTAATAAGAAGATCTGAACTGTTCTTTTTCCTGTTTTATATTAATTAAACATATTAAATGAAATAGTGAAATCAAACATTAGTGCGAGGGTTGCCCAGCCAGGTCAAAGGCGATGGGCTTAGGACCCATTTTCGTAGGAATTCGTGCGTTCGAATCGCACCCCTCGCATCTCTTTACTTAACGTTTTCCGAAACTTTTCATACCTGATTTTTGCAGTATTTATAAGACAGAGTAATATCACTCTTTATAAGACAGAGTAATATCATTCTTGAGAAGAATTTTCAACTGCAGGAGAGCTACTTTCAAAATATATAACTAAGTATTTATTTATACGATTAATATAATTGTTTAATTTGGGGGCAAATCCATAAGACGGGGAAGGGGAAAGGTATGAGAGCAAGTACCAGCAGTATGCAGAATATATTATCGAATTTACAGTTCCCGATTAGAAAAGAACAAGTTTTAGAGCATGCCAGAAAACAAAATGTTTCTAAAAATATAATTGAGCAGATAGAAATGATTCCTGACGAAGAATACAAGTCCGCTGATTCTCTCATGCAAGCGATAGACGCAGCCAGCCAAAAGGTTGGTGGAAGGGGTGGGGGAAAAAGCCAGTCATTCGGTGGAACCGGAGTTGGTAAAACTGGAGAAGGCGGACCCTCATCTGGAGGAAGCAGCCAGGGATTCGGAGGGAGAGGAGGAGAGTAAACCAACTCTTTCAGAAATGTCATTGCCAATATTCTTTAAGTGTTTTACGTTGATTTTGGTTACATTAATTTTGATATTTACGTTAGTTTTGGACATTTACATTTTGGATATTTACGTTAGTTTTGGATATAAAATAGATCGGATTTACCCCCAATCGATTATAACGACTGAGTGTATAAAGTTAGAGAAATCCGAAAGGACCTTGACAGAAAAATAACGGAAAATAGATATTTGGGCTGTAGACCTTTGGGCTGAAGATCCCTGGCCTTTTTAATTTTAACTATTTAAGTGATACTTGATTTAGATTTATTTCGGATTCTTTTTGTTGAAATTTTCACAAATTTTAGTTAGATATGCATTTTTTGTCCTGCAACATATCTCTCCGAATCCATGTATTCGACAAGTTTTCCGTTGTCCAGTACGGATATCGAACCGTGCCCACAGCAGATAAGGCATTTTTTGTTTTTCCGGGCGATCTGTTCATTAATCTTGGAAATGAGGGAAAGAAGGGCCTGTCGTTCTTCTTGCGCAAGTTTGCTGTCAACATTCACTGACGTCATAAGATAATCAGCCAGAACATTATATGCTGTTCTATCAGGGCCCAGGCTTTTGAAATTGATCACTGCATCCTCAGGAAAGAGCAACCCCTCCGCAGGACAAAGATAGAAGACCTCCCCATGCATGTGCCCTCCCATCCCTTCAAGGGCTTCAAATTCCATATCACCGATTCGGAATCGTGAAATAACAGGAAATTCACCCCGCTTTTCTATTTTTTCGCATGATAGGGGAACTTCGGGGAAAATAACTGTGTTTGAAGGGGGAGTAAACCTGGAAAAAAGATTAATTATCTTTGTATAGACCTCTTCCAGAATGCAATCCTGATGGCTTGACCCATAGGCTCTGCTGGTTTCTCGCGTGATCAAAAAAGTTTCACGGTTGAGATAGGAAGGTGAAGGAAAAAAACCAGCAGCTCCACAATGGTCGGCATCGGCATGAGTAATGTAAATCCTTTTAAGCCGGCTTAAATCTCCAAGCCCGTAGTACTGGAGCATATTCACGATGTCCTGGTAATAAATTCCATACCCCGTGTCAATCATGACCCTTTCGTAGGGGGTATCAAAAAGATAGATATTTCCCCCGCATGGAGGTTGAAAACAGAAAAGTTCGATATCATCCTTTATTCTGACCCTCTGTACATCGGCATAAAAATTGTTTCCTGAAGTCCGGTTAAGGCAATCCCCGACTTTCAGAATGTTCTCAAAAACCTCAACCGGATCTTTCTGAAGGTTTGAGAGTTCCTGAGTAATATGATTAATGTCATGCAGGAACCTCATCAAAAAATCGTCTTCAGTAGTCCCTATAAACGACCTGAGCTTCTGGGCAAGCCTGAGATAAAATACCGTATCATCAAGCTTCTCCCCGGTAGTATCATACTCTAAAATGTCTAGCCTGTATCTGGACTTAAGCTGATTCAGGAGGGCGTCTGTCGTATTAGGGTTCTCAATGTGAAGACCTACGACAAGCCTTTCAGGATGCTTTCCCCGATCATCAAAATCAAGAAAAGTAATGTTTGATTTCGATGAGGTAATATAGTTCAGGAGGTCAAATAAAGCGCCAGGGCAGTTCGGTAGATAGACATGGAACTTCACGAAAGCTACAGGCTGAAAGGAAGTCTGGAGATAGCCTATTTTCTCCAGTTCTTCACGAATCTTTTCATAAGCCTGCGGAACAGCAGTTACTTCAAAAAAAACTGTATGTGTATCTATCCTGCGGTCATACTGAATCCTGTTAATGTTTCCCTTGTACCGTGTAATAATTTCGGCTGCCCTGTGCAATGCCCCAGGTATATCAGGCATGCAGGCAATAAAATAGAATTGTTCCATTGGGCATCCCCTTATTAAACAACCATATTTTTTTGAGAATATAATAAATCCTGCTTTACCTTAAGCTTTCCTGCCATTACCGAGAAAAAGAGATGGAAGAGATAGAAGTGAGAATTCCAACGCATTAGAAAGAGATTAAAGTTCCAGTACAAGGGCGGAAAGTCCAAGGGCTTCAAAAGCTTCAGTAATCTCTGGAAGAGGATTTTTGTTTCTGTAAAAAAGATGAGAACTGCATTTACAGTCTGTACACCCAAAGCCGGACACCGAATCCCCTCCGATCCTGCTGGCAAGCTCACATTCAAGACGTGCAGAAGTAAAGGCATAAACTGCTGAAACCAGCCTGAAAGCAGGACTAAGGTGAAGGTAATCCACATGCCATTTGGGATTTCGGTCACGATTTCTAGAAAGGTTGATGTGCCTCTGTAATCTTTTAAGGCCCCCTGACCCCAGAGCCGACCCCACATAGATATGAAACCCGGAACTGAAAGAGAACTCCCCTTTTTTACCGATCTCAAGCTTGCAGGCACTATTTTCAAATATCAAACAGTAGACACCTTTTCCGGAAAAAAAATCTTTTTCGGAATAGTCATTATTTTTAGAATAATCATTGTTTTGAGAATAATTATTTTTTTCAGAGTAAACACTTTTCTCGAGATACTCATTTTTTTCGGAAAAATCCATTTAAAGACCTCAATATAAATTCAAGATCTCAATATAAATTCAAGATCTCAATACAAATTCAAGACCTCAATTTGCTTCCTGAAAGCTGAAAATACTTTTCAAGCAGAGGCAAAACCACTCTCTCCAGTTTTTCCTTCTCCTTAAGTGCTTCAATCCAGGAAACAGGTATCGCATCAATTCCCAGCCTGGCCCCAAGAATGCCTCCTGCTACGCTTGCAACCGAATCAGAGTCTCCGGTTATATTCACTGCGGTCTGTATTGCTTTCTTATAATCGTTCGGATAACGTAATATACAGAAGTATGCCAAAGCAAAAGTCTCATCCGCATACCAGCCCTGTCCGAGTTTCTTCAAACCTTCTTCATCTCCGATGTCACTATAAGCCATTTTATAGGAACCTTCCATTGCCTGAGTGAACTCCTGAGAGATTCCCTGAGTGACCTCAAGAAGAGGTTCAAACATTTCCCCGGGTTCCACCCCGTCAAGGGCCAGTTTCACTGAGTATGCTCCAGCAATCGATGCAGCTTCTGCAACAGGATGAGAGTGAGTGATTCGGCCTGAAACCTGAGCAACTTTAACCAATTTTATAGGATCGTTTTGGTAAACAAACCCGAGGATTCCAGCCCGCATAAGGCTTCCGCAGGTTTTGGAGCTTATTCCGGATTTGTTCCAGGGAATTCCGTCCTTTAGACTCAGGGCTGCGCCTCTTGTAGTCGCTCCTGCACCCAGGTCAGGTTCGTCCAGCCATAATACAAGTTCCTCTGCTATCTTGCTCATAAGCTCGGGAAGCTCGAGTTCTGCTCCTCGAAGCAGAGCCCTGGCAAGTACAAGCATTAATTGAGTATCATCAGTCCAGGGAGAATTGGGCGGAAGTTCAAGGATTCCTTTTTCCCCATACTTCATTTTTATTTGCTCAAGTGTCAGATGTTCTACCGGGCGGCCGAGAGCGTCAGCACAGGCGGTGCCGTAAAGATAGCCGCGAAGTTTTTTCTCAATATCATTGACTTTAGAGTGCATATATACAATTCCTTCAAACCCAACTTGATCTTTAACTTTTTAATTTGGGATATTGACTTACCTCACTGTTATGTATCTGGATTTTGTTGTCTTCTGTCTTTTCGAATACTAGCGTGCCAAAACCCTAATTCCATCCAGTAGGAATTACTGTACTTTTGTCAGTGAACGCAACATTTAATGGTGCTTTCCCTTATGTGGAATATGAAGAAAAAGCAGAAACTAGTGACACTAGAATTTTTTGAAAATAAGACTTCCTAGATTATATTTATCTACTCCTTTAATGACCTCTATAATTTTGAATCTTCGCTTTTTTGTATGGATTGAAAATTATAGATTAGTTTGAAAGTAACCAGTCAAAAAGGGAAACATCAAGATTGAATGTGATTTCAACAGCAAGTGTTTCCAAATTTTAGATATGTTATTTTCACATCTAGGGAATGAATGGAATTACCTACTCAAAACAGTGAAGAGCCGTAATTTTTAAATTTCCTAACTGATCGCTAATTTTGAGGGTCTTTGAGAGTCGTGATATTTTCATAGTCAATGAGCCAAATACCATCTATCTGGGCAATGCTGTCGACAGAATCATGGGAGACCTGATTGACATGGGCCATCAAAACAGGAACGTCTCTTATGCCCAATATTTTAACCTTAGTTCCCAAATATTAAGCGCATATATGTAGTAATGAGAATCTGAGAGGTTACTAAATCCCGATTTTGAAATTCTGCTACAAAGATCATGCGCTTAAATTTAAGCGCATACACCGATATCAGGAGACATTTATGCGTCTAAAAATGCGGAACTTAGGTTTTAAGTGTGGAAATCCATTGTGTATACTAAATCGAAAATTAATCTGAATCCGATATCAGTTTCAACTTTTAAAAATTGATTTTACTGGTCTAAAATCATAAAAGTTACAGTAGGTCACAACACTTTACAGATACGCTCTTAATCGCATAAAGACATCTAAACTCACAATATTCTTGTTTTAATTGTTCTTTCGTATCCTCTTCAAATTCAAGGGAGAATTTTCTAATCAGAAAAATAGGACCTAATTTTGTCATACAGTTGTGAAGTTGAATGTGCCTTTTGAGCATATTTTCCGGACTTAATTAAATTTTTAAGTTTTCAGTGAATATTTAAAAATTACTTTTACCATACAATTTGAAGAGGATACGTTCTTTTCATCTCTTGGTACGCTGTCCATGCATCCAGCAGAGGTGGGACAATAGTAGTTCGCTGCGATCCTATTGTTCGAGTCATAGCAAGTTTTATCTCAGCAGCAGATGCGGATGGAAACACGGACCATAAGAGTGCTATTGTTCCGGTGACAAATGGAGCTGCAATACTAGTTCCTCCTAAAGTAATCATCTTGCCCTCTGCTCCTAGGCTAGTAATATTATCGCCTGGGGCGCAGAGACCTCGTTTACCAATTGAGTTTCCTACGTTTGACTGACTAATAGGTCTACCTTGGAGATCACAGGCGACAACAGGAATGACCCAGGGATGGCGAGTAATCGCAGAACTTCCAATTGTTCCTTGATTGCCCGAAGCAGCAACAACTATGCTCCCTTTCATTGCGGCATAATCCAGAGCTTCCTCTAACTTGCGTTCACCTCTGGTAGATGGTTGAGCAAGGCTTACGCTCAGATTTATCAAACGTACACCAGCATCAATGCAATTCATGATAGCAATAGAAAGTTCCTCAGGAGTTGAACTTGGAATCTGCCCTATATCTTGAGTCGCCTCAGCGAAAATTGGACGCACAAGCAAGGTACAATTAGGGCAGATGGAAGGTGCCAAGGAGTTCCTCTTTGCAGACAATATACCTGCTACAAAGGTTCCATGTATGCAAGCTGCACTACTAGTCTGAGTACATGCACCTGACTTGCCAGAGATCTCTAGGATATTCTCGCTGATAAAATCTGGATGTTTCGTGAAAACAGGTCCATCTATTAATCCGATAATGATTTCTGACCTGCCGCGGGTAATTTCCATTAGCGAAGTTAACTTAATTAAACTCAATGGATTGCTTGAATCTAACATTTTCCTCCTTGCACTGTGCTCCTTAATAATTGGTTGATGTTTTGAGAGAACTACAATCAAATAGCTCTCTTAATGCAGATTTCTATTTTCTCTTAGATTCTTTGTAATGAATGCTCGTTGAAGAGCCGGCTTACCAATGAATAGAGTAGTCCCTTATCTTATTATACATCTTACCAATCAAAACCCAAACAACCACCACAGGGATACCAGCCACTAGTTCTAGAGCTTCCATCGGAGCACCCAGAGTTATCCTTACACCACATTACGACTCCAGTGCATTTTGCTTCGGTATTTGTGTGCCAACAAGAGGCATTGCCTGATGGTTTTGGACATCCTGGGAGCCATGGAAACTGATCGCAAAAAAGGGACGCCGGCTTTATTTTCGGATTGGTTAAACCAATGTCTACTAAAAGATCCGTTTGGTAGCACGTACTAACACTGCAAATCGAAGTATCTGCTGTAAATCCTAGGATGTTCATTTTTTTCACCTTCCTTCAAATTTTTGTCTTGAATGGGTATGTATTTGGAATACGCAGGCTATGTTATCTATGCATTAACTGTAGATAAAAGATGAAGGAAAGAGAATCGGGGTACTATAGACTCTCTATCCTCTTTTTAGAATGCTGTACTCATTCAAATTTAGCTATCACAATTCGAATAGTGACACCCATTATCACCCCAATAATCTCCTCCTTGTTGCAATGTTGATCCATCTGAATACTTCTTGAAATCTGCACACCTAGTATACCAAGGATCGTACCACCTACGTCCCATATTCCTGCTACACAGTACGGAAGGCAACTCTTGACAATTTGCGCAACCCATCTGAAGACATGTAGTCTCCAAACACTTATACCCTTGAGGACACCCATAATCAGCCATGATGATAGTCCTATCGTCCAAAGCAGTTTCCTTAGGAGCAACTATTCTGAATTCTCCACCATAATTAATTAATGAAACCTCTGCAGTAAATCCAGGTGTATTCATTTCTCTCTTCTCCTTTAATTTTTAAATCTCCTTTTAATTATTACTTCACCGATCATAGTAAGGCGACAATGGTGTCACCAAGAAAGGCCATTCTTCAGTTAAATCTACACGCAAAAAGTACTTTTCAACGAAGCCTGTCTCACGATGAGTAAAAGAGAATATTGGAGCCACAATTTTTCTTGTACCGCTTAGTCTTGAAGTACCGACGACTACTTCTGACAATGCAAAGTTACGCTGATGCATTTCTGTTGCCTTTGCATAGATTGCATCGTAGCGAACTGCTATGTAATTCAATGCACGGTGTTCATCAGTCGCACCAGCATTGTCAGCCAGTTGCATAATCCTGTCCAGAAGTTCCTTAGCAGCAGCTGTGAATTCGTCTTCTGACATATTCGCTGGCCTTTTTTCTTTGAGTGCGTCAATGAATGAAGGCACATCAAAGGAATAAATAAGATCAAAACCCACGATAGAAACCATAAGACCTCCACATATTTCTGGTGGAGCAATTGGCCCTCGCAAGCCTACAACTATATCGATATCCATGGGACTAGGAGCAGGACGTAATGCTTCGACTAGCAACTCAAAATCAACATGGTCGCGTGGCTGCAGGATATATGTATCTATTCCTTCAATTGTCAAAACCCAGCATAATTGACGGACTAAGTAACGATTATTTCTTTCTTTTAGAATTAAGTGAAGAGCTTCAGAATCTGTGAGTCCTGTTAATTTTTTTCCTGCACGTGCGGTAGCCTGCATAAACTCCTTTTCTATAGACATACTTGGGAATCGA
The DNA here is from genome assembly GCA_002508465.1 of Methanosarcina sp. UBA7. Taxonomy (GTDB): domain Archaea; phylum Halobacteriota; class Methanosarcinia; order Methanosarcinales; family Methanosarcinaceae; genus Methanosarcina. The sequence goes on from DAQQ01000171.1 coordinate 53,602, forward strand.
GCATTTACTCTGCCCATTGCATATACGAATGCTGGGCGAGCAACCCCGGTACCATTAAGTTTAGTACCTCCACAGCCAGTTTTCGCACATGGAGTTTCCTTACTGGATGTCGTACCTTCTTTAGTTTCTGACGTCTGTGCAATTACTACTTTAACCTCATTTGATTTATCAAATATTTGTTTTTCAAATTCTGTTTGTTCCATTAAAGTTTTCCTCCTTCCCTCCTACACCCATTTTAAATCGTAACAAGTGGCTATCTTCAATGTCCTCTCGATAGTCAAATAGGCGTAGATTTCACTACCGTTGATCATCATTAGGACTTATACTGTTGAACTGAAAAACAGCAACAGTAAATCTCAGTTCAACTGCATAAGTATCATAATAATTTCTTGCTGTGAATTGATCTAATATAGAATACTCATTTAAAAATAGGTAATCCAGATGGCATGCGTTTGGTATGCGCAGAATTCAGTTTGTATACGTATAGGAAAACTTTTGAATTAAATGAGAGGTATAAAAATGGGTGTAGTACTTTGAAAACGCATCGCATTTCTACAACTATCTCGCAGAAACACTGGGAATTGTTGAAAAAGCACACAGAAGAATTAGGAACACAGCAAAAAGTATTAGAACTTGCTCTGGAAAGCCTGGAAAACAGCTCAAAACAGAGTCCAGAGTTATCAAGGGAAGAGAGAACTTGGCTGACTCAAAAATCGATGAAAACGATATGTTCTATCCTGAAAGATAATTTAAAAGTACTATTGGAAACTGCTAATATTGAGATGTTTAATGAGTACTTGAACAAGTATAAACCCCTGGAATACACAATGGAGTACTACTTTCAGAAGCCTCTTAAGGAAATTAGTCTAAAAGAGCTCCTTGATGGAGTAGTTATTACGGGGGGTATGTCAAACTGGTTCGATACGATAGATTATACGGATGATGGAAACCATTATACGATGCTAATTACTCATAGTTTGGGACTTAATAATTCAAAAATAAACAAAATGGGGATTGAAAGCATGTTTGAAACTTATGGAGTCAGGATTGAGAGCACAATTTCTGAAAAAACAGTTTTCATGAAGATATATAAAAATTGAGCTCATTCCAAAACTTAAAATTGCGTCTCTGAATCCTGTATTCCGAATAGTCAATTGGGTTTCAGATCACGAAAAACAATTCTAAAAATTTAATGATTTGAGAATAAAATTAGTTTTGGGATGAGCTCAATAATAATTAGTAACCTCAATTTACTTATTTTAAGTAATCCCGTAATGATTTACCCATATGCTGTTTTCTGCCAAAATTAAATATTTTCTTTCTAACTTACACACTTGAAGTATAAGATCAAATAAAATAGATAGTGTGTTGAAATTTTGAAAGATCAATAGTATTAGATCTTTAAGTTCAACTGCAGAAATCCTAAATATACAATATCAAAATTGTAAAAAAAAGTGCTCCGATGGGGATTTGAACCCCAGTCGCAGGAGTGAGAGTCCTGAATGATTGGCCGAGCTACACTATCGGAGCAGCTTGTTATCTTGTTAT
>DAQQ01000171.1:55198-57377 GCA_002508465.1 Methanosarcina sp. UBA7
AGGAAAATATTCCTTAACCTTTTCTTTTTTCCACGAACTTGTTTTTAAACTTGAAGAATAATCATGTTCCAGTTTTTCATTTAACTATCGATTTGACTGTAGATTTGGCTGTCAGGACAGCTTTATACGAACATAGCCTGGGGAATTGTGGGCTCCTCAGTGTTTACGACCTTTTCGTGTGCTTTCAGGAAGTCGGACATTGTAATCTGCTTACCACGCCTGCGCAGTACAAAAATTCCGGCTTCTTTGACGATAACACTGATTTCTGCTCCGCTCATACCTGTCATGACTTTTGCCAGCTTCTCAAAGTCCACATCATCTGCAAGGTTCATCTTACGAGTGTGAATTTTAAGAATTTCAGCCCTTCCTTTCTCATCAGGAAGTGGGACTTCGATAGACCGATCAAACCTGCCAGGCCTGAGGAGAGCAGGATCAAGCAGGTCAATTCTGTTGGTTGCAGCAACGACCTTTACATTGCCTTTTGGATCAAAACCGTCCATCTCCGCAAGTAGTTGAAGCATTGTCCTGTTGACCTCAGCCGAGCCGCTGGTTCCGTCATAGGTCCTCATGCTGCCGACAGCATCGATTTCATCTATAAAGAGAATGCTTGGGGACTTATCACGTGCAAGCTGGAAAATATCTTTTACAAGCCTTGAGCCTTCACCCACGAATTTCTGAACCAGGTCAGATCCTGACATTCGAATGAAGGTTGCTTTTGCATGAGAAGCTATAGCCTTTGCAATAAGCGTCTTGCCCGTGCCTGGAGCTCCGTGGAGCAGGACACCTGAGGGGGGTTCGATTCCGATATCTTCGAAAAGTTCGGGCTCAGTAAGTGGCAGTTCAACACTTTCCCGGACTTCCTGAAGCACATCACTCAGCCCACCAATCATGCTATAGTCCACTCCTGGAGAGTTAATGAGTTCCATTACCTGAGCCCGTACATCGGCTGCCCTGCTGACTACGGAGATAATTGAATATGCCCCGTTTACCGCAACTCTCATGCCGGGTTCAATCTTTCCAATGCACTCTTCAGGAATCTGGGTAAGAACCTCCTGGTTATTCCCATGCTGTCTTATAAGTGCGATTTCTCCGTTTACCTCAAGAATAGTTGCAATAAAGAGAGGAGGCTCGGTAAGCTGTTCCAGATGAGCTTTTAATTTATTAATTTCCTGAAGGTGCCTGCCTGTTGCCACACTCGCTTCAAGGAGCCGAGCCTTCATGTTCTCGTTCTGGACTCTCATGATTTCTATTTCGGTTAAGAGAGATCTCACATCTTCAGTATTGATCTTCCCGCTTTCTAGCTGGAATTCTACCCTTGTTTTGATATCTTCCAGAGAAGATCTTATTGAACTGTCTTCTGACACTTGAAACCACCTTTTTTATCGCGTGAAATTAAGTTTATACAGTCTCTTTATACAGTCTCTATATGATCTAATGGTTAGTTCACTCAGGAATTGTTGATTTATAATAAATTGATCTGAAGATCAACTGGCCTGCTGGATCCATAGTGCAGGTCCGTGAAAGTTAACTGGTCATGAACAATAATGACCCAGTCCAGCTACTCGTTTAAGCTTTAAGCGTTATTTTCCGGAGAGATTATTTACCTATATAGTTTATCTCAGGATGATCGTGTTTTGTCCTGGCTTTTACAAGAATTAAAGCAAGAAGCAAAGCCTGGGAAACTGGGAAATCAAGAATTATCTTCATAAAATCTCCCGTTATACTATGACTCACAATGATCAAAGGGCGAAATGACATTTAAAAGGTACTCTTACTTTTCAAAGTGAATGTTAAAATGTTTGAAATTAAATACATACATAAATATAAAAAGGGTATATATAAGTTCCTGCAAGACCTGTAACCACTTTTATATCCCGACTGCCTGTATAATAACATCCCGATTAAGGACCCTATTCAATTCTTTAATTAAATTGCTTTCGGACACTCACTTGAGATTTGCCAATATTTGTATTTTATTTAGTCTTCATATTTCTTTTTTCTATATTATACATGCTGTCGCATTTTCCAGATTCCAGTAAACTATTCAGGAAAGTAGTCAGGCAGAAAACTTAGAAAAAACTAAGCTTCTAACTTAACTTTTCAATCAGACTTTTCAAATTAACTCTTCAACTATTATACATATTTATTTTAGCTTTTTAAGTTAGATCCTTAAGTTAGA
>DAQQ01000171.1:57442-67520 GCA_002508465.1 Methanosarcina sp. UBA7
TTTAAGTTAGATTTTTAACTAGTTCTAATCCTTACTGAGAAGGAACAGGGATATAACCATTTTCCCAACTTGAGAGAAAAAACTTACAGGAAAATGACATTCCCTTTGTAAACCTTTAAGAAAGAACAAACTACGGATGCAAAAGGTTAGAGAGATATATTTAATAATAAAAGCACTATATCATTCCACATGCGTACATCTCAGGATTTTCTAAGAGTAGGCACAACAGTCATATTTATTGGTTTTATTATATTATTACTGGGCACAGTTCTTACCATTATACAGCATCCTGCAAATAGCCAGATCGGCGGACTGATAATGATCGGCCCAGTCCCAATAGTTTTTGGCTCATCTCCTGAAATAACAACAAATATGCTGGGACTTGGATTAATAATCTCCATACTCTATTTGTTCCTATGGAAAACAAAACGTTGACTGATGAAAGCATGCTTTTTTCAATTGGAATTCTCACAATACTCATAGGGTTTCTGCTAATTATGATCGGTATAGCCTTAAGCCTGCACCAGGAATCCAGGTCAACGCAGAGCTACTCAAACAGAACATACACATCCGGAAAAGAACCCCATTTTGAGCGCACTTCAAACTCTGAGAGCCCTCTCCATGAAAATCCCTCCGAAAAAAAAGTCGAATCCGAAATCAAAACCGGAGGAGTAATCATGCTCGGCCCCATCCCAATCATATTCGGAAGCGATAAAGAAAGTGCAAAAACCGCTGCAATCCTTGCAATAATACTCATGCTTCTCAGCCTGCTTCTCCTCAGATTCTCCTTCTTCTAAATCTTATTGCCTTCTTTCCTGTCAGGTCGCAATCCAACGTTTTTAAATAGCTTGCGTTGAACTGCTTGATTACGCATGAAAAAACCTTTAGTCAAGCTTTCTGTCGAAAAGGAGCTATTAGACATTATTAAAAAGACTTGCGCTACATAACCCAGGACAACTCTGGTCAACCAGCCCTCCTGAGTGCNNGTTCAGTATTTTCATTATAACTCAGCCCTCTTGAGCGAACTACGTGAGCGAAAAGGGCACCGTCCTCCCGAGAAGAGGCTCAAGGTTCAGTATTTTCATTATAACTCAGCCTTCTTGAGCGAACTACGTGAGCGAAAAGGGCACCGTCTTCCCGAGACGGAACTCGGAAAGTAAAACTTATTTGTTCATAAATTAATCCGCTTGAGCGAGCGAAGTGAGCGAAACGGAACCGTCCTCCCGAGACGGAACTAGGGTGACGGAACTAGGGTGACGGAACTAGGGAAACAAAAAGTTATTAATAGTTAAGCTCGAATCAGGGCTTTATGTTTACGATAATCACAGGTGCGCAGTTCGGTGACGAGGGAAAAGGCAAAATTGTTGACCTTCTTGCGAAAGATTACGACATTGTTGCCCGCTTTCAGGGAGGGAACAACGCAGGCCATACGGTCAGAGTAGGAGACGAGGTTTACAAATTACACCTTATCCCTTCAGGTATTTTACTTAATGCCAGAGTTCTGATCGGGCCTGGGGTTGTCCTGAATCCTGAGGTTCTTGCCGAAGAAATAGCGATGTTTGAAAAACATGGTATAAAGGTAGATTCCGAAAAGCTTGGAGTCGATGCGAAGACCAGCATCATCATGCCTTATCATGTCGAAATGGATGGACTAAGGGAAGAATCAAGGGTAGAAAAAATAGGAACTACAAAGCGCGGAATAGGCTATGCTTATATTGATAAAGTAGCACGGGACGAATTCCGTATGGCTGAGCTTGTAGACCATGAACGTTTTCTTGCAAGACTTAAGGAACTTGCCCCTCAGAAGGAAAAAGAAATAGCAGCATTGGGGGGAGATCCAAAAGTAGTCAGAGATCCTACACTAATTGAAAGATACCTTGAACTGGGCAAACAGTTTGCCCCTTATATAACAGACGTCTCCAGAGAAATCAACAAGGCTCTTGATGAAGGAAAACATGTAATGGCTGAAGCTGCCCAGGGCACACATCTTGATGTTATACATGGAACCCAGAAATTCGTAACTTCTTCTTCTACAGTTGCAGGCTCTGCCTGTGCCAACCTTGGAGTTGGTCCTACAAGAGTAAACAACGTAATTGCTATAGTAAAAGCTTATATCACCAGAGTCGGTGAAGGCCCGCTTCCTACAGAACTTACAGGAGAACTCGGGGAAAAACTACAGAAAGCCGGAGGAGAATTTGGAACTGTTACCGGCAGGGGCAGAAGGTGCGGATGGTTCGACCTGCCACTACTGAAAAAAGCCATTGCTCTTAACGGATATACCGAGATTTCCCTGACCAAACTGGATGTACTCTCAGGCCTTAACCCCATCAGGATTTGTACTGGCTACACTTTCAAGGGAGAAAATCTGGATTATCCTCCTGAACTTACAGAAGATCTTGCCGAGTGCATGCCTGTTTACGAAGACCTTCCTGGATGGGAAACTGACCTTACAGACGTAAAAGCCTTCGAAGAACTTCCGGAAAATGCCAGAAATTATGTAAAAAGACTGGAAGAACTGATGAAAGTACCGGTTAACTATATTTCAGTAGGTCCGGGAAGGGAACAAACCTTTAAAAAAGAGTGATTCTACTTATTAGACTTACAATGATAATTACCGAAAAAGTGTGTTAATAACGGTGTGGATATGTGATTAACGCACATATCCGATTGTATTTACAAACCTATATGTTACCAGATTACAACCCTAATTATTACCAGATGTTTTATCCACTTTCCTGCAATTTCATTGTAACCCTAATTATTACCAGATGTTTTATCCACTTTCCTGCAATTTCATTATAACCCTAATTATTCAGATGTTTTATCCACTTAGGCCTACTTGAGCCGATTATCTTTTATCTGTTACTGTAAATCTCATAATAAACTCTGTACCATTGTTATTTTTCAGTTCAAACTTCCCATCTAACTGATCTGCGAGAGTCGTTATCAGCTGTATACCAAGACTATCAATATTTTTAATATTAAGATTTTCAGGAATTCCTACACCATTGTCTGAAACAACCAGAATAAAACTGGTAGCCTTTTCGCCTTTCTTTTTATGCTTACCATTTTTCTCTCTATGTAGTTTAATTTGTATTTCTCCTTTGTCTTTGCCGGGAAATGCATGTTTGAGAGAATTGGAAACAAGCTCATTGACAATTATTCCTAAAGGAACACCAGTATCCATATTAAGAAATACATTTTCTTCCAGATCCATTGAGAGATGAATATTTTTACTTTTGAGGCTGTAAGTCTGAAAAAGATTTTCAGCTAATTCTCTAATATACGTCGAAAAATCTAACGTATCGGTTCCCTCTCCTTTATAAAGTTCCTCATGGATGAGAGCCATAGATATAACCCGGTTCTGGCTTTCCCTGAAAGCCTCGATAACTCTTGGGTTGTCAAATTTATCAGCCTGAAGGTCAAGAAGGGAAGAGATTACCTGCAAATTATTCTTAATCCGATGATGAATTTCCTTTTTACGGGCAGTCTCGAGATTTGCTAAGGCTTCTTCTGCCTTTTTCTTCTCGGTAATGTCAAGAACAAAAGCTATGCCTTCATTACGCGCCTGATCGAAGGTAGCTACCCCAACAATTACAGGTACGCGTGAACCGTCTTTGCGGATGTATTCCTTCTCCTGGGGTTCTTTTTCGCCAATAGTATTCAGTTCAGCAAGGGTTCGCTCGTCAAGGTAACGGTACTCCTGAGGGGTCATTTTGTTCCAGTTGACTTTTCCAGCCTGCAAGTCCTCTCGAGTGTAACCGGCTATCTCAAGTAACTTGTCATTAGCATCGGTGATCGAACCGTCCAGATTAAAATAGTACACGCCGAGCATATCTGACTCGTAAAACTGGCGCAGACGTACTTCACTTTCACGCAGCGCTTCTTCCGCCTTGATACGCTCAGTGACATCTCTTACAATACCTGAGATAGCCACAAGCTTTCCAGTGACATCAAAAATAGGAGAAAGAGTAACTGAAATATTTATTATAGTTCCATCCTTTTTTAACCTTGTACTTTCGTAGTGCTGGACCTTTTTTCCCTGTTTAATTTTTTCAGAAAACTGCTTAATTTCCCCTTTGATATTTTCTGGTTCAAGTATTGATATGTCTTCTCCCAGAATTTCTTCGGCTGAATAACCATAAATCTGCTCCGCTGCCTTATTCCAGCTGGTAATAACACCATCGAGGGACAGAGTTACAATAGCATCATTTGACGATTCCATAGCGTTTGCCAGTATCTGGAGTTTTTCTTCTGATCTTTTACGCTCTGTAATATCCTGAATTATTCCTTTCACTCGAACACTAGTGTCTTTTTCATCAAAAGCAGTTTCAGATTGCATATAGACCGTACGCTCTTCCTTATTAGCCAGGACAATCCTGTATTCAACACTGTGAGTTTTTTCTCCTTCAGCTGCTTTTTTCTGAAGAGTATTATCTACATAGTCTCGGTCATCTGGGTGTATATAATTCAAAAATTCGTTATAAGGTGGTGCTAATTCTTGAGGGGCACGCTTGAAGATACGATACATTTCCTCAGACCAGTATGCTTTATCAGTCTCAGTATCCCATTCCCAATTTCCAATATGAGCCATTTCTTGAGCTTCAGCCAGGCCTTTTTCACTTTCTTTCAATGAGATGTAAGCTTTCTCAAGCTCTGCTGTACGCTCTTCAACTATTTTTTCTAAATTTTCATGTGCCTTTTTTAGAGCTTCTTCGGCCAGTTTGCGCTCGGTAATGTCACGTGCAGCAGCAAAGACCCCAGTAACCTCGCCATTCTCATCTCTATAAACCGAAGCATTGTACAAAACCAGAGTTATATGTCCGTCCTTATGTCGAATCTCCAGAGGATAATCACGAACCTCACTGTCCATGAATACCTGCTGATAGCCTGCACGGGCTTTCTCAGGCTCAGTAAAGTAATTTGAAAAATCAGTCCCAATCAAATCATTTCTGGAATATCCGGTAACCTGTTCAGTAGCATTGTTTACATCGGTAATTTTACCATCACGCCCGATAGTTACCAGAGGATCAAGGCTGGCTTCAATCAGACTGCGATTATAAAGATTTGACAATCTAATAGCTTCTTCTGCTTTTTTATTCTCAGTAATATCTCTGGTGATAGTAGAGATAGCCACAAGCTTTCCAGACGTGTCAAAAACCGGAGAAAGAGTAACTGAAACATTTATTATTGTTCCATCTTTTTTCATCCGCAGAGTCTCATAGTGATGAACCCTTTCTCCCTGTTTAATCTTTTCAATTAGATCCTTTGTTTCTTCTTTAGTGTCTCCTGGCTCAAGTATGGATATATTTTTTCCCAGAACTTCTTCAGCCAAGTATCCATAAACTTTCTCTGCCCCATTATTCCAGCTAATAATAATTCCGTCAAGAGACTTGATTAGAATTGCATCATCAGAAGACTCCACAACATTCGCTAGTGTCTGAATTATCTCTTCTGCCTTTTTAATCGCAGTAATGTCACGTGCAGCAGCAAAGACACCGATAACCTTGCCATTCTCATCTCTATAAACCGAAGCATTATACAAAACTGGAGTTATATGTCCGTCCTTATGACGAATCTCTAAAGGATAATCTCTAACTTCACTGTCCATGAATACCTGCTGATAGCCTTCACGAGCTTTTTCAGGCTCAGTAAAATAATCTGAAAAATCGGTTCCAATCAAATCATTTCTGGAATATCCGGTAACCTGTTCAGTAGCACCATTTACGTCAGTAATCTTCCCATCATGCCCAATAGTAACTAAAGGGTCCAGACTGGCTTCGATGAGGCTACGATTATAGATATTTGATAATCTGAGAGCTTCTTCTACTTTTTTACGTTCGGTAATGTCTATGAATGCAGAAATGGACCCACGTAGATTCCCCTGCTCATCACGCAAAGGTCTTGCATTGCCCAGTACATGTCGTATCCTACCTTCAGCAGATACGATGTCCAGCTCGCAGTCGTTTATTTCTATGCCTGTAGCCGACAATTGCGACGGCATATCTTTAGGTTGGAGCTCAACTCCGTCCTTGAGTAATTTAAACGTCTCGGGCTTCTCTCCTTCAGGAGCGGATTTGGAAAAGTTTGTACCTACAGGAATTCTTAGCCATTCGTAGGAGAGCCTGTTACCAGTTATCTGAAACGCCTGAGGACCATGTGCTATATATACGGCAACAGGCACGGCATCCAATAATACTGCCAATTCTTCCGAACGAGCCCGCTCACGTTTTTCACTCTCTTGCAGCGCATCTAAAACTGCATCATGTTCGGCAAGTGATTGAGATAGCTTGATATTGCTGTAGCTTAGTTGTGAAATCATATTAGCAAAGGTCATGAAAAAAGTCATACTTGTATTCACAGCTTCCTTGCTAAGCCGAGGAACTTTGTCAAGCGCCTTTAAATATTCTTCCTCATTGAAACCGTATTTTCTAGCTTGAGATCGAAAAAGCTCATAACTCAGAGGTTCGCCTTCAAAAAAGAAGTGTCCTGAGAAAATATTGCCGACGTGCTGCCCTTCTACCATAACCGGAGTAACTACATCCCACATATTGTTCTTACACTTGTAAAGCTTATATCCTCCCGGAGCAACACTCGTAGTTAGATTTATGTCACTTTCTATGCAATGCTTGCAGGCTTCAGGACTAATTCTATGGAACCTTGTGCAGATATCCTGCCATCCAACACTTACCAGAACGTTACCTTTCAAATCGGTTAGGCCCATAGGAATATGAGCAAGCGTATAAAAATCACTCATAAGAGACTGGACCGCTTTAGCATCAATAATCCTGGCAAGCTCCAGATTCGCCTTTTCTTGAGTCTCACTTTCCTGAGGTTTTCCCTCGAGCTTTTTACGACCACTTATGTCAAATCCGTAGACATTTACGCATTCTTGTTCAGGAGAGAGATGAAAAACAATAAAGTATACTTTTTTACCCAGGGTAACCTCTATTTTTTCGATGTTTTTCCGAGAAATTGCTCTTTGAACGAAAATTTCAAGATATGGAGGCACTTTTTCTCCAACTCTCACACCCCAATCATGCAGTAAAGGCTCCCCCGCCTTATTGGAATAAAGAACAACCCCATCCTTTGCCACACTGAGCACAGGGTTCGAGTTTATTGCTAGGAATTGATCCATTTTAGCTGTCATTATCCCTTTAGTCTCCCTCTCTTAGGCGACAAAACACCTAACATTCAATAATCATTTACAGATTATTTGTAACTATCATACTGCTATTTATTTCTTTACACATATAATAAAAATCTCAATAATTTGTGAAGTTGTTTTAAACTTTAAAATAACTCAATAATACCATTTCTTAATCTGCATTATTATTTTAGTCTTCTTCTTTTAAATTGCTTAACAATTTATAACCTATATATAATACTTTTAGACTTATAAAACATATTACTAATACTTTTGTACTGCTTTTGATTAAAACTATAGAAAAATAAGCTGAAACTTTGATACCTCTTAGAATTAAGTTAAAGCTTTCAAATGGTGAAGCTTTTACCAAAATTAGAAAGTTGTCAGTCAAGGATTTGGAAATATAATAACTCATTACCGGTCAGTATTTTCCATTTATCTCTCAGATATGTATTCTAGTATTTACTGTTCCTGCTCAGGCAGGAAAATATTTTCCATTAGACTTATTGTTGAACAGCAAACAGTTATCAATAACCCACGCAGCTCTAAAATTCTAAGACATTTTTATGAACGGTTATGCTGGAGCAAAAGCGGCGCCAGGAAAGCTGTAAGTGCTACAGCAATTGCAGAAACGGCAACTCCTTGCCAATCTGCTACCTTCCAGGCCAGCATTGCACCTCCAGATCCAAGGCTGCCGCCAATAAACATCCCTACCATGAACAAACTATTCACTCGGTTGCGTGCTTGCGGCTTAAGCCCGTAAATTATCTGCTGATTGGCAACCATGGCACTCTGCATCCCGAAATCCAGAAGAATAACCCCGAAAATTAAGCCGGCAAGGGAATTCCAGCCTGCAAGGACCATCCAGGCCAGCAGAGTGGCAAACGCACCTGTAGAAACAACCCGGCCTGGTCCCCGTCGGTCAGCTAGACGTCCGGCTATGGGAGCTGCAAGCACTCCAACCACTCCAATAATGCCAAAAAGTCCTGCGATATCAGCGCCAAGATGGAAAGGAGGCTGTTCAAGATGTAGCGCAAGGATCGTCCAGAAAGCACTGAATACGGCAAAGAGTAAACCCTGTGTTAAGGTAGCTCGACGTAATCTGGGTTCCTCGCTCCAGAGTCGTAGAAGTGAACGAAGCAGAAGACCATATTTCATCGAAGTTGCGGGGCGGCTGAGCGGCAATAACAGCGCCATTGTTGCCGCGCCGGCCAGGACAAGGGGAATACCAAGCCAGAACATGGTTCTCCAGCCGTAGTGAGTAGCAATAAAACCGGCGAGAATCCGGCTCAAAAGCATGCCGCTCAGCAATCCACTCATAACGCTGCCGATGACTGCACCTCGGCGGTTATCAGAAACTAGCGATGCGGCCGCCGGTATTATCTGCTGCGTGACAGAGGCTGTGAAGCCAATGCAAAGTGAGGCACCTACCAAGGCCCAACCAGTAGATGCAACGGCGGCAAAAAGCAGTGATAAGGCCAAAACAAAGAATTGTGAGACAATTAAACGGCGACGTTCTATCAGATCTCCCAGGGGTACCAGAAGCAATAACCCAAGTGCGTAACCGAGTTGGGTAGCAGTCGGAATAAGGCTGGGAGCCAATTCGCCTGGGAAGGAGCGAGTAATAACCCCAATCATTGGCTGGTTATAGTAGATGTTCGCTACTGCAATTCCACATGCACAGGCCATCGCAAAGACAAGCCCTTTACCTGGCTCAGAGATATTTCCTGTCTGGAATGAACTCTTTTTCAAATAATAGTTTCCTTCTTCCGACATTAGTGCAATTCACAGCATTCAAGTACCTTATTTATTTCCCTCAGGTACAGGTTGCATCATATAACCCGTGATAAAAACCACATCTTTGTCATTTCTTACTTAATCCTATAAAGCTAAGAAAATGCCAGGTATCGAGGACTAACGTATTCTGAACATAAAACGATAGTAACCTGATAAGCAAAAGCTTAAAGGAATAAATGGAAGCTGAAGCATCCTGATTATTATTGTTCAGGCTTCAACTTCCAGCTGGTTAAGTTTATTGTAGAAATCAACTATCAACTTTGCAGCTTCACTTTCCATGTTCAACTGGAAAATTCGAGTTTGCTTTCCTAAGGGTTTTTCTATAACAACCCCCGATCCAACCAAAGGTGTGATAACCCTTGATACGCTTGCGTGTGACAATCCGGTTTCCTCGGCTATTCCTGAAAGATAAGTTGGTTCATTTTGCCGTTCAATAAGGTTCTTAAGGACTGTCATCTGTGCAGTTTTTCCAAATATTTTTTCTAATTGATCCATGTTTTTCATCTCAGAAGTGGCTTTTCTCTATTATATTAGTCTCAGCTTCTAATACTAGATATGATCATTATATTTATTTATTTCTTTTCATTAATATAAAATTACTGACATTTTAGGATGTAGATAAAAGGGATTAGAAGCAGTCTATACATATGAAAATAATAATGGAAACCATAGAAGGATATATATTTTTCTATCTTTTGCATTAAATCCAAGACTGGGGATTTTATAGTCCAGGGTGAAAATTTTACAATTCAGGACTAAAAAAGAGATTTCTTTTTTCAGATCTCTTTAAATAAGTCATAGCTTTAAATAAGTCATAGCTTTAAATAAGTCATAGCTTTAAATAAGTTATAGTTTTAATTTAGAATTTATTAGAGAAGTGTTGTACCTTGTATTTAATAAGAGACGTGAGAGAGTAGACAAGTAGACTAAGACCTACCATCTCCATTTTATTACATTACTACTTTCTGATAGCCAACTGATCAGGCAGATATCTCTTAGATGTTTCCAAAGTCTCAATAGTTTTACATATATTATGTAGATCATTTAAAATAGTTTCCATTTCAGGATAAGTAAATTTATCCACTTTCCCTAGATCTAAAAAATACCTTTTTCATCTCTATAAATCATTTTCAA
>DAQQ01000171.1:67616-82743 GCA_002508465.1 Methanosarcina sp. UBA7
ATCTCTATAAATCATTTTCAATCATATAATCACAGATAGAAGTGCTTTTCCATTGATTCAACTTCTTGCCCTGGTTAATGATATTAACTCCTGAGAAAAAGCGCATGAACAGTTATAGTAGTTATATCTGCTATACCCCTGATTATATTACTACTATTAAGTATAACAAATCATTATTATGCTTTTTATCCTTTCTAAGGAAAAAGTTAAGAGCCGGAACTGAAACGAAGATTCCTTGTCTTCTATTTTCTTGATGTGCTCTTTAGTTGTCAAGTTTGTTTAAATCAAGTTTATTAAAATCAATTTCTCTGAAAACTTACGTCCACACTCACGTACTCATGAAGTGAGTAATATTGGGCAGTCGCTGGCAAAAAAGAAGAAAAGTATAAAAGACTGAGCAGAGCATTAAAAGGCTTAATAGATCTTAAAAAAGATTCGCAATGATTTAAAACCCATAGTAGAGATTTAAAAGCTTAATGTGACTTTAAAAAGAGGAATAGGGCTTGAAAAAGCTGAATAAAGCATTAAAATGTGGTTTTTATACTTATTTTGAGTTAATTGGTAAAGTGAAGTAGAAGGTTGCACCTTTACAAAGTTCGGATTCTACCCATATATGTCCACCATGTCGCTCTATAATTTTCTTACAAATTGCAAGCCCTATTCCTGTTCCCTGGTATTCTTCCTGTTTATGAAGCCGTTTGAAAACTTCAAAAATTTTATCCGAATATTTAGGATCAATTCCAATTCCGTTATCCTGTACTGAAAATAACCATTCACTCACTTTATTCTCTACAGAAATTTTCTTTGCAGAAATATGGATTTTTGGTGCTTCCTCACCGTGGAATTTTATTCCATTGGCGATCAGGTTCTGAAATACCTGCGCTAGCTGGGTGTTATCTACCGTTACTTCAGGTAAAGGATCACAGGTAACAGTAGCTCTATTTTGTTTAATATACAGATATAAACTGGATAGTACCTGATTCAAAATGAGTTCGGAATCCGTAGGTTCAGGTTCTCTTGCTCTTGTAGTGACTCGAGAAAACTCTAAAAGATCACTTATCAGGACTTGCATACGGGAAGCCCCGTCGACTGCAAAATAGATGTATTTATCAGCTTTTTCATCAAGTTTGCCCTGATATCTTCTTTGTAAAAGCTGCAAATAGCTTGATATCATCCTCAAGGGCTCTTGTAAATCGTGAGATGAAACATATGCAAACTGTTCTAACTCATCGTTTGAACGTTGAAGTTCTTCTAATTTCAATTTCAAGATTTCTTCTGCTTTTTTACGCTCGGTGATATCTCTAATTATCACTGCTATCTTTACAGTACCGTTTTTATCGTGGAATAATGCACTCGACATCTCACCGGGAAAGATTTTACCGTCTTTCCTCCTGTAATTTAGTTCCCCTTTGAATTTGCCTGTTCTGGCTCTCTCCTCCAGAACAAACTGTAGTCTAGGATCGGATGTATCTACAACCCCATCCCTTCCAACTTTGATGATCTCTTTTTCGGTCATCCCGAAGATCCGGCACGCTTCGGGATTAGCTGCATAAATGGTTCCATCCGGCGAAGTAAGAACAACTGCATCAATGCTGCTTTCGAAGAAAGTCCTGTACTTCTCCTCACTTTCTAGCAAAGCTTCCTCTGCCTTCTTACGCTCGGTAATGTCAATACTCATCTCAAGAATTAATGGCGAACCATCAACATCAGTGAACGGAAAATTGTAAACATCAAGCGCGCTTCCATTCTGAGTGGTGACTTCCCAATTGTGGGGCTGACCTGTTTCAAGTACTTTATATGCCTCACAGAACTCGCAGGGCCTGGTGAACCCAAAACGAAGTTCATAACAGTGCTGACTCTCACTAAATTCGCCAAACTTCTCACGGAAGCTACGGTTAGTGAAGGCGTAATGGTGGTCAGGTGTAAATAAGCAAATAGTTGTTGGTAGTGTCTCCAGCACATCAAAGAGCCGTCGCCGTTCAACCTCGACAGCTTCGGCAACTTTACGACGTGCTTCACTCTCCAGCAGCGCCTCTTCAGCCCTCTTGCGTTCAGTGATGTCATTCCAGGCAACGATGCCACCGGCAATATTTCCTTCGGCATCTCGAATGGGAGCAGCATTGCAAAGCAGGGATAACTTCCCTCCAAATGTGTTCAACTGAACTAGCTCGACGTCCCTGACTACCTCACCTTTTTGGATTGTTCTGGCAAGCGGTACATCATCGATTGCCAGGGGAGTTATCCCATCAGGTTGATAAACCGCCCATTGATTAATTACCTCCCCGACAGACTTGTGGACATGAGCGCTGCCCAGTAGTCTCTCACCGTGTCGGCTGACCATACGTATCCGACCTGATGCGTCGGCTATGCTAATGCCCACAGGCACGTACTCCATCAGAGCTGCGAGCAACCGATCACCCTCTTCTGCCTTCATTAACGCATTCCGTAGGTTTTCCTCAGCTCGCTTGCGCTCGATAGCCACGGACACCTGGTCGGCTACTGTACTCATAAGGGCAAGCTCGTCTTCCGTAAAGCCCTTCTTGCTCCTCGTACCAAAGGATAATGTGCCTACTGTATGATTTCCAATATGAAGCGGTTGACATGAATATGCCTGGATCTCCATCGACCGCACAAGATCAGCACGCTCATCCCCGTTATTCTGCACATCTTCGGAGACAATACGACAACCCTCAAGGGCCACACAACCACAAATTGCCACCCCTTTATCCAGCCACTCAATCTCTTTAGCTACATCCGTGTTTACCCCGGAGTAAGCGTTGAGACGGAGCCTGCCCTGAGTCTCATCGAAGACATAATTAAAGAACACATTACAGTTCAGGTGGTGCATCACTTTCTCGGCGATACTCTGGATCGTTTTCTCGGGGTTTTTGCTAGAAAGGAGAAGAGCATTAGCTTCGCTCAGTAGCTTAAAGCGTTTCTCGCTCTCTCGCAACATCTCCTCAGATCTTTTACGTTCGGTGATGTCGCGCACGATAGCCCACATCGATATCGGTTGGCCCTTGGCATTGACTGATAGTATGGATCGCAATTCCACTGGAATGATCGTCCCGTCTTTCAGTCGATACTCCTTCTCGTAAACATCGGAGTACCCGCGCGGGATGATCTGTTCCCTGACAATACGATCTTCGACAGCATGCCAGCGCTCGGGCGTCAGTTTCTGATAAGTAAGAGTACGCAGTTCATCGGGTGAGTATCCGAGCATCTGACAATAGATATTGTTGAAGTCAAGAATTCGTCCATCCATGCTGACCTGCACAAAGGCATCACGTAAGTTATCGTGCAACAATCGATAGCGTGCCTCAGATTGGCTTAGTGCCTTATTTGCTTCCTGGAGTTCTTGAGATTGAGTTTGCAATTCCTCAGATTTCACTTGAAGATTTTCATATGCCTGCTGCAATGCTTCTTCGATTTTTTTGTACTTTGTCGTTTCACGTAACGAAAGAACCAGACCCGTTACGGTTCCGCAGTCGTCCTTGACCGGCGCAAGGCTCCAGTCCCAATATGTGATTCCGCGTTCGGGCTGATCAGAATAGACAAATTGCCTGTCCTTGTAGAAGACCCCTTTACCGGTGTCTAGGACTTGCCGGAAAATTGCTTCATTTTCTTCATTGGGATATAGAACAAAATGGTTTTTCCCAACCAAATCTTCCGGTTTCACATTGCACGCTTCGGCATAAGCGGAGTTGACCCATACAAAGTTGAACTGAGGATCCAAAAAGACAAGCATAACGTCAGTGGCCTGCATGATACTCTCAAGTAAATTCCGTTCTCGTTGCAGGGCTTCTTCGGTCTGCTTACGCTCGGTAATATCTTCTATCAGAACAAGACCGGAAGCCTCACTATTGCTTCCGAGAAAGTTAGTACCAATAAGTCGTATCCAGATTATCTGGCCGTCTTTACGAATATAGCGTTTCTCAACTTCGTAATAATCACGTTTACCGGCTATTAACTCTAAAATTAAGGGCATTTCAATGTTCAGATCGTCCGGATAAGTGAATTCTGAAAAGGACTTATTTTGAAGTTCCTCCTTTTCATAACCTAGCATGCGTTCTACTGCAGGATTGCTTTGTACTACTCGTCCTTCCAGGTCCCCTACTATAATACCCATTTTAGAACGCTCGAAAATAGAGCGGAAATTTTTTTCACTTATATCCAAAACTTCTTCTGCTCGCTTTCGGTCAGTAACATCTCTCCAGAATACAGAAATACCTGATCCAGATGGATAGATACTTATCCAGTACCATTTTTCCAGGACCAGACTTTTGATCTCGAAATTAGCTGGCAGCCGAGTTTCCATGACTTTCCTGTACATTTCCTCGAAATTGCTATTAACCATATAAGGAAATATTTCCCAGATGTATTCCCCTAATAACTCTTCAGACTTGAAATTACCATTACGTGCAGCTTGCTGGTTGATATATGTGAACCGCCACTCCTTGTCCAGCTCAAAAAACCCATCTTGAATACTGTTCAATAAATCGTTAAGATGTTGTTCGCTTCTTATTAAAGCGATTTCCATCTGTTTGCGCTCAGTAACATCCTGAGCAGTACCGATTAACTTCATCGGCCTGCCATTATCATATATTGTTATCGCTTCGGCATGGATGAGCCGTTTTTTACTGTTAGGCAAAACTACCTGATAGTCTAGATTATAAGGTGTGTTTCTCTTGATTGTCTCATCCAGAATATCCAGAACCCTTTGCCTGTCTTCCGGAACAAGCAGGTCGATGTACTGCTGGAAGAACGTGTTCGGATCAGGCATGAGGCCGAAAATACGATAAAACTCATCAGAACCGGTTACCAAATTGCTCTCCAGATCCAACTCCCAGCTGCCCACATGAGCAATTTCCTGGGCTTTTTTCAGGTCGGACTCATTCTTTCGCAGTTTTTCTTCAATCTCTTTCTGCTCACTTATGTCGAATCCATAAATGTTTACGCATTCTTCTTCGGGTAACGGGTGAAACGAGACCGAGTATATCTTTTTTCCCACATTAAGTTCTATTTTTTCAGAGCTATTCTGGAAAATTACTCTCCGTATAATTTTTTCGACATGTAGAGGTATTCTTTCTCCAACTCTCACGCTCCACTCTTGCAGTATGGGCTCACCAGCCTCATTTGAGTAAATAAGTGTTCCGTTATTTGCTACACTAAGTACAGGATTTGGATTTTTTGCAGGAAATTGTTCCATTTTTGTTTTCATATTTCCCTTCAGACTCCCTTGTTTGACGGCAATAGGCTTACATTCAATGACCGCTAAGAATTATTCTTATCTGTATATTAGTCTTTATTTATTTTCTATCAAATTAAAAGCCGTTTATTAACTGTACATTAAAAATAGCTTTTATAAAAGGAAAGGATCAGAATTTGATTTTGTGGTAAAAATACCCGACAATTCATCGGACAAGCTACGAATATTAAATAAAAATGGGGTACAATAATTATTTTATAAGTTTTTACTTTAAACTTGTATTTAATGACTCAAGGCTAGGTTGTAAGTATCATATAATGAGGAAATGGTACCAAGTACAGAGACAATGAACCAGTTTAATGATTGCTGGAGTGTTAAAGAGATCAGTCACATTGTAAGAATCCAGCTAAAAAGAGTAGCTACTGATTTTGCAGGCTTATACAGACGGAAAAACAATTCTTAGTATAGTGGTAGTAGAGTGGGACTATATGGAAAAAGCAGTGCCGCAAATTTGCAGTAAATTCAAAGTCAGATTTTTGTGTATTATAGGTAATGAATCTCAAGATATGGAATTTTCTACCCAATAACTTTTTGAGATTTGTGATTTTTCAGAATGATTCTTCTAGAATGATTATTCTAGAAGAATCATTCTAATAAAATGTTAAGCATCTTCTGCGTATTATTTAGAAATGATTTCATAACTTGATAATGTTCTGTTTCTTCATAACCTATTTGTTCAAATCCTTCTTTAATTTGGTAGATCACGGCCTGAGGGTATGCCATTATTATCGGTGAATGCGTCGCAATAATAAATTGGGACCCTTCTGTCACTAACTCGTGCATTCTGGTAAGCATAGACATTTGCCGTGACGGTGATAACGCTGCTTCAGGCTCGTCTAATATATAGATACCCTCACCAGTAAATCTATTAAAAAATACGGCGAAGAACGCTTCTCCATGGGATTGTTCGTGTAACGAACGGCCGCCATAAGAATTAATTGCGCCCAAATCGTCAACGTTTGAAGCAAAATTGTAAAAGCTTTCTGCCCTTAAGAAAAAACCAGTACGAGGTTTTCTGGTACCTTTAACAACTTTTATATAATTATTTAAGTTAGAATGTGTTGCTCTAGACGTAAAGTTAAAATTCTTTGTTCCGCCTTCTGCATTAAACCCATATGCAACAGCTATTGATTCTAAAATTGTAGATTTCCCGGAACCATTTTCTCCGATAATAAATGTGACTTTAGGATGAAATGACAGTGAGTGTAGATCTCTTATAGCAGGTAAATTAAACGGGTATTCGGAAAACGAGGGTACTTTTTCTCTATCCAGTTTTACAGACCTTATGTATTGTTCTAACTTACTAGATTTCATTAATTCGTCTCCATGAAAAATAAATCTACGAAGCCATTCTTGAGTAATTAACGATACTATATCTTGCCACTGCATTTGGGTTCATGTAACAAAAATATGAGCATGAGGCTTCTTAGATTTAGGGCAATAACCAGGGCTTTAGATAGTTCATATTTTAATAAAACTTATTAAGTCTAATGAGAAAGTTTTCCTTCAAGGACTAATAAAACCTTAAAACAAGATAAGAATTATGATTTTGCCATTGGTCATACAGACTATCCTTATTAGAGAAAAGATAGAGTCATCTAATGAGAAATATGTAATAAATTAAAAGCAATATGTAATAAGTAGAAGGGTGTTTATCAAATGAAAAAGAATGTGTAATTAGTGGAAATCTATATAATAAGTAAAAAATATGAGTAAGTAAGCATGATAAAAAGTCAGCAAGTCCTTTTACCTATATATCTTCCACTACATAATAAAAAATGAAAAGTTTACCGTCTTTGTTCTTCCATTAGATGAGAATAAAACAAAGGTTGAACCTCTCTTATTTTCTCGATTGTATCAACGACTGAGTTTCAACTCTCCCACTTTTATTTCTAGAGTAATATGTTCAATTATTTTTCATCCTTCATAGTGTTCTTAATAGTCTTAATCATCTCCTCAAACTCACCGTCATCAGGGATATGTTTTGCAAATTCGACGAGGCTGGATAATTGTAAGTATTTGTCGAATTTCTCATATTCTACACCTTTACTGTTCAGGTAATTTATCAATTCGGAGTTTGTAACTTCTTTCTTTAATCCGTATTTATAGCTCAGATACAACCTCAAGGCCTGTGCAGCAGTTCCATAAGCTTCCTTGAACTGCTTTTCTTCATAGAGCGATATTGCTTTTTCCACAAGTTTTCCTGCTTCTTCTCTGAAGTCAATGTTTTTTTCCTGGAGTGGTATCTTTTCCTCAACTAATGTTTTCTGTTCCTTTTTACCTGAATATTTGTTGTACACCAGATAAGCAAGGGCAAGCAATATTAGAATTCCTATGAGATATATTGGGTAAAGGTTCCTTTCCTGCTCTCTTACAAGTTCGACATGATCAACACTGCCGTTTACAAATCCGGCATTGATCTGAGCTGTTTCATTGTTGGCATTTTCATATTGTATCTGAAGAGCAGTAGTGTTGTTCTCCTGTGAAAACGTTGAATCTACTTCGTTAAAACCATCATCTTGCAATTGCTTCAGATACTTCTGGAAGTCCTTATTCTGAGAAAGCAAGTCTCTCATTTTTTGCCTGTCTTCTGCCGTATCCGTCTGTAAACTCTTCATTGTACCATTATTCATTTCTCCCTGAATGCTTGCCTTATCACCATTTTGTTTATCATAGCTTGCCGTAAAGGTTCCTGTATTGTTTGATGAAGGGTTAGCATTCATAGACGTCAAATTGTATCCCAGATTAGATAATTCCCGGTTTGCCTTCTGGAAGTCCTGGGAAGCTGCAATTTGCTGCTGGAACTGCTGCTGCGTTTCTTGCTGTTGTTGTACCTGTTTTTGCATCTGCTCTTTTAGTGCTGAAGTATCCTGATCCGGTTGATTGTTTTGGGCAGCCTGCCGGGGAGTTTGCGCTGAAGATTGCTGATTGGCCATCTGTTGCATCATTTGCTGCATTTGCTGTTCTTGTTGTGCCATTTGCTGTTCTTGTTGTGCAAACGGGTCCGTTGTTTGCTGTGTGGAGGATGCTTCCTGTGAAGAGCTCTGCATCGGATTGGCCTGATTTTGTTTATCGGATTTATTTTCAACAAAATGTATGGCAATGTCGCCAAGATTGACAACTTTGCTTCCGTTATCATCGTAATTGAAATTGAGTGATACATTCAAAGTTTCAGGCTTATCGCTGCTCCCGAACCCAAGGTTAACCTTGGAATTGCCTTTGTTTACCTGAAGGCTCGCTGATTTGGAGTTGGAACTTGAAAAGTGAACCGATCCGCTATTAATTTCCTGTGTGATTGTGTATCCCAGGATGCCGTTTATATCATTATTACCTGAATTAGAAATATTGAGAGGAATATAGGCTTGTTCTCCGACCAGGAAATAATAATCTTTTTGAGGAATTGAAAATGTTATATTCCCTTCGGCATAAGCTACAGGTGCCAGTAGCAAGAAAAGTGAAAAAATGGCAATGGATTTTCTTATCATTGCAGTATCCTTCCTTTTCCGTATCTATAATATATCTGGATAAGTAATGCCAGAAGCGCTGCAAAGAAGAACCAGTCTTTGATGTTTGTTTCTTCTTTTTCTCTTTTTATGTTCTCGCTGATATTCTTGTAAATTTCATCCAGTGTTTTGTCGTCGACAGATTTGAAATACTTTCCTCCGGTATCATTTGCAATGGCCTGCAGTGTAGCTTCGTCGAGTTCTGCATACTGAGGGTTCCCAAACCAGTCGTATCCAAGTAACACATTATTGTTTGAACCCATACCGATAGTGTAGACCTGAATGTTGTTAGCTTTCGCATACCGGATCGCTTCATCAGGGCTAATATAACCTGCATTACTCACACCGTCACTTAACAATATGATTACTTTTTTCTTGTTTGGAATGGAAGAAGCCATATCAATCCCAAGGCTAAGCCCATCCCCTATAGCAGTGCTGCCTTCTTTTGGTGCAATATTGCGAAGTTTTTCAATTACTTTATCTTTATCAGGACTCAAATAAGCTGCAGTGGTAGCTCCGGACTCAAAAGTAACAATTCCCGCATAATCCTTACTTTTAAGAGAATTAATCAGTATTTCAGCCGAGGATTTTGCGGCTTCCAGCCTTGATGGAGTGTAATCCTGAGCCTGCATACTTCCTGAAACATCCATTACCAGTACAACATTTACTCCTTCTTTGGTTTGTTCCAGAGGGATATGAGGGTTTGCAAAACCTATTATCATCAAGCCGATGGCCACCAGCGACAGATAAAAAAGATGTACATCTCTTTTTGACTTTTTAGTGTCACCTAATGCGGATTTGATAAAGGCGAGGTTACTGAATTTTATCGCTTCGTTCTTTTTCCGTATTCTGGCCTTTTTATGAAAATAATAAATAAGAGGAATTATCAGCAAGAATGCAAGAATATAAGGAGAGTCAAAACCTGTCATTATCTTATCTCCTTACTTTTCTGGTCCTGAAGAATTTCTTAAGTGCGATTTCATATGGTTCATCCGTAACAAGGTCAACCTTGTCGATCTTCATTTTCCGGAATAGTTTCTGTAAAGACTCATTATGTTCCGTGACAAGTTCTGCATAGCGTATCCTGAAATCTTCGTCGGAAGTATCTACCAGAAGTTGCTCACCGGTTTCCTCGTCTTCCAGTTCGATAAAACCAACGTCAGGAAGTTCATGTTCACGCTTGTCAGTTACTCTTAATGCTACGATATCATGTCTGTTTTTCATCACTTTAAGAGGCTTTGAAAAATCATCAGAACAAAAATCCGAGATTACAAAAACGATACTTCTTCTTTTAAGCAGCATGGCAATAGCCTCCATACTGTTCATAATGTCTGTCATCTTTGCAACAGGTTCATAAGAAATCAATGTGCTGAGCAATTTAAGAACATGTTTCCTGCCTTTTCTGGCCGGAATGTACTTTTCAATCCCTTCGGTAAAAATGAAAAGCCCGACATTATCGTTGTTTTCCATGGCTGCAAACATCAAGCTTGCTGCTATATCTATTGCTTTTTGCTTTTTTGTGATGTTGCTTCCAAAACTTCCGGAAGCCGACATATCTACAGCAAAATATACACGCAGGTCTCTTTCTTCAACAAATTCTTTAATAAAAGGACGGTTGAACCTCGCAGTAACCTTCCAGTCAATTGCACGGACATCGTCACCTGCCCTGTATTCTCTGATCTCGGAAAAATCGATACCCTGACCCTTGAACACAGAATGATAATTTCCAGTGATCAGTCCCTCTACCTGTTGTTTTGTGCTGATCTCTATACGCTTTACTTGCTGAATAACTTCTTTTGCACGCTGCATATAGCACACAACCCGATGTGATTTGTAAACTATGTGATTTGTAGACTTTTTCACTAGCGGAAAATTTGTGTATTGGTCTTTCTTACTGGTGAAAATCTTGATTTGGTCGCTCTTTGGTCGCTCAGGGAACCTTTACTTTGTTCAGTATCTGTGCAATTATCCGGTCGCTGGTGACCTCTTCAACTTCCGCCTCGTAGTTAAGAAGTATACGATGCCGAAGCACATTGTATGCAACAGCTTTCACGTCTTCAGGAATCACATATCCTCTTCCGTCAAGCATTGCATGTGCCTTTGCAGCAAGTATAAGCCATAAGGATGCACGTGGAGATGCTCCGTATTCTATGTATCCTTCAGCGTCAACACCATAAACTTGCGGATGTCTCGTTGCATCCACAACCTGTGCCACATAATCTTTGATCTTTCTGTCAGCATATATCAGGGGATTGAAATCCTGGATCTCAATAATTTGTCCGGATGTTAATATCTTCGATATATGAATCTGTATACCCTGAGTAAACCTCTCAATGATCTCAATTTCATCATCCTTTGTAGGGTAATCAATAAGAAGTTTGAACATGAACCTGTCTACCTGTGCTTCAGGCAGCTTATAGGTACCTTCTGACTCTATAGGGTTCTGTGTTGCCATTACAAGGAAAGGACGCTCGAGTTTGAAGGTTTCTCCCTGTATACTTACCTGTCTTTCCTGCATCGCTTCCAAAAGTGCTGACTGGACCTTTGGAGGAGCACGGTTTATCTCGTCTGCAAGGATAAAGTTAGCAAAAATCGGGCCTTTGAGTGTAAAAAAGGAAGCTTCGTTGTGGTTGTAGATTTTGGTACCTGTTATATCTGCAGGCAGCAAGTCAGGTGTGAATTGAAGTCTCACAAACTCACAGTCAAGGCATTCTGCCATTGTCCTGGCCATGAGTGTTTTTGCAAGTCCGGGAACCCCTTCAAGCAGAATATGACCCTGAGAGATCAATGCTATAAGCATATTGTCAATAATATCATCCTGTCCGATTATCGTGTTTTTGATTTCAACTCTTAGTTTTGAAATCTGCTCGGAATAGTAGCTCGCTCTTTCATTGAGCTTCTGAATATTTTCGTCCATTTACCCACCTGTGGTGAAGAATAGCTAATAGCATAACAAATCTATATAAAATGTTAAATTCGAAAGTAAAAAAAATTTTGGTACAACAATCGAATTACACAAATTTATGAATTATTTTGACATACGATATACATAATGAGTATTTATATTTGTTATAAAATGTCCATGTTTCCCATAAAACATAACAAACCATTATGGTTTTTTATTATATGTATGAAGTATAAAAACCTTCTATGAAAAGCTTTTGTGAAAAGCTTTTATAATTTTATGAGTAAGTATCATATAGGAAATTAATAAGACAGATTTTGACAGGACAGATTTCGATAAGACGGATTTCGATAAGACAGATTTCGATAAGACAGATTTTGTAGGACAGATTTTGTAGGACAGATTTTGTAGGACAGATTTTGTAGGATAGATTTTGTAGGATAGATTTAAATTGGGAAATGAAACCACTCACTTGAACTCTTCTCCTGCTAGCCTGCAGGAAAGCAAAATTCTTAAGGCCCGAGCCAGCCTTCTTTTCGATAGGGAGACACTTAAACTTGTATTAGCAGTTGGTATTATATTTGTAGTTGGTATTTTCGCAGAAACTGCCTCTACACTTCTATGGGTACATGTTCCGGAAGGCCCTTTTTTAGTTTTTTTAATTGTATTTTTATTTTCAGGCCTTATCTGGTTACTTATTCCTCTTTCAATATTATTTTATAATTATCCCAGTACCGTTGAAGTAGTGTCTGAAAAAATCATAATCAAAAAACCCATGCGTAAGCCTGTCGTGATCGAAAAAACAGATATCATGGAGATCTCAATAACAGAGAGTAAAATTCATTCTCTACGCTGGGTGGTCCGCTTAACGTATATTATTTTGTTAGTATTTTTCCTTAAAGATACGGTAACGAAAGCTTTACAGGATCTGCAAAAAGAATTTCCATACTATATTATAATCAATTTGTTTCTGATGAATTTTATTTTAGTAGCATTTTTAATTGTGCAGCTTTATAAATTCGAGCTTATGGCACCCTACCAGCAAATGATTAGCGTTACTACGTACTCAAATCTGAAACTTAAGTTCTTCACTGATGACCCTGAAGAGCTTACAGGTCTTCTTAAAACATAAACTCAACACGAACGATTTCGATAATGAGAAAAACGATAAGTTTTAGGCGTAGGTGTCCTGCAGCGACTTATTGATTCTGAAGGAGTTGTCAAATTTCTGTTTTAAATCCAGATTAAAACTTCCTCCACGTCCGCATGCTGCGAAGCAGCAGATATCGGGCGGTCGCTGACAAAAAAAGAAGGAAAGTAAAGTCAGCCATTGTCATAAAAAGTGTGTTTTATAGATGGCACGTTGTTAGCAGCATCTATGTTTGAAATTAGGTTAGTAAGTTCTTGTAAGTTAGTTATATATAAACAAAGCAGAATAGTGAAATGAGGTAAAATTAATGGCAAAACCAGTTGAGTTAGGGTTAGTCCTTGAAGGAGAAGATGCAAAACGATTCATCGAATATGATGACAACCCAAAAGCATCACCTTTAGTCTTAGCTATGATTGCCGAAGGCAGGGAATTATATGAGAAAAACGAGCGAAAAGTCAGAGAACTTAAAGCACGCAAATCTCGACAATGAACTTATTATACTGCCTCTCGATGAAGCTGATGATCTTTCTTCTTTTAACTGCGACAGTGAAGAGTTGATAGTGTCTCGAAGGTCTGTTAGTTCTAATCTGTAATACATAGATAACGTTAAACCCGTTCAAAAATGATGGATAAGAGCGCTTTATAGAATAAAAACAGGATCAAAACCTGACTTTGTAAAATATATTTCTGCCTTAAAGATAAGGTTATACGGCATTAAAACTAAATTGATATTTATGGAATGAGCAGCAGACACCGAGAAGCGACTTATCGAGCTCGATGGGGAAATTCATTAATTGTTCTGTCTTTTTCTACAGGAAGAACAGATACGGTAAACCGTTAATTCTTGTTAGTGATGTAAAGGGAAATGTATGAGTAAAAAAGTTTGTTGATTTTTTAGCCTGGCTACGGATTACATATTTCTCGTTAGACAAATCTGTTTTTCCATAATAAGGATCGTGGGTGAGATCAACAGCAAATTCGTAGCTTTTACCTGTTTTTGACGTTTTTAGATGATATTGAAGGAGAATATTTTCGTTGGATAGGATCAACTCTTCCATGTTTAGTTTCTTAAGATGGTAGCGTAGAGAGGTTTCACAAGCAACAGCAGAATAATGTTTTGAAATTGAATGGACTGAATCCTATCGACTGCCAAACTCACAACAGTACGAAGAATGTATTCACTTGTTAAGTGAGCCATTGATCTTGATGGTCACATGAGATGTGAGAGGTTGTAATACAGAATCGATACAGTGTTTTAACTTTAATTCAATTTTAGAACTAGATCCGAGATTAGATGTGAAAAAAGGCATAGGGAACTATTTTCAATACATATAAAGGTATCTAAAAGCATTCGTAATGAGGAAATAAGAATTAGCGAACTACTAAAGTTAGGACTTACGCACTTCTGTCGCAAAATCAAGCTCAGTAAACGTACATTAATTCGCACAATGTGTGGTAAACTTTCACATAATTAATTTAAATTTACTTGTTCATTTTTGTATAAAAATTAAGTTAAATAGTAGAAAATAAATATTGTAAAAATAATACAATTTTTGTCTTGGAGACTGACTAAGGGGTTTGATTTTATGGTAAAAAGAATTCTTAGGAAAATAGGTGTTTTTTCACTTGGAAAGATCTATGGAGTGATTACTGCGGTAATGGGCTTTATATTCGGAGCTATAATAACTATCATGTCCTTGGCGCTAGGTTCCGTAATGGGAAATAATGGAGGGGCCGCAGGTTTGATATTTGGAGTGGGATCCATCATAGTACTGCCGATCTTGTATGGAATTTTTGGTTTTATTGTAGGTTTAATTATAGCGTTGGTATTCAATGTAGTCAGTGGAGTCATAGGTGGTTTGGAAGTGGAAGTGGAATAAAGTGGATCATGCGTATTTTATCCCAAAATAACTTAGCTTTTTATTCTTATGTAATCTTTGGGTAGTCCTTCACCATGTAGTTGATGTTTCTCAGTTCAGTTACAAATGTAACAGACAATTGGATTTTCATATAAATGGAAGTAACTCTAGCCTACCAAAGTGAGAAACAAAAGGCTGAAGATAGATAATGTCTATTTTCTAAGAAATAATACCACACTTAATGAAGGACAACCAATTACACAATCAGTAATAGCACGTAGACTTGAAAATACCACTGAAATTTGATATATATTCACAGTTTTATATGTGGGTATGAGATTATAAAAGTTCATTTGTGAACCAAAAATGATACATTACTCAAAAGCCTTAAATACCGCCCGCATGCTCACAAAGTGAGCATGCGGGCGTTGAGGAAGTTTT
>DAQQ01000243.1:0-8363 GCA_002508465.1 Methanosarcina sp. UBA7
ACATTCAAATATTATATACTTAGTAAATGAGCCTATCCCAAAACCTGTTTTATTCTAAATCATCCTGAGTTTTCAGGATAATTTTCCATGATCAGATATTCGATTGACTGTTCTAAATACGAGATTCAAAAATCAAATTTTGAGTTTCGGGATAGGCTCAATGCTAAAACGACCTCTTTGAGATCTTGAGTAACCATCTTAGACTCCACTCGGTTTAATCTCCAGAACTCTAGTATCCATTACATTATTTATTTGAATTGATGCCAAAACCAATTTGACTCTCACTTAATAAGAGTTTAAGAGTTACACCAGTAAGATTTTAAGAGTGATATTAGTAGGTTAAGAGCCATGTCAGAACCATTTTTCAGGATCAGAAACTTTACTGGTCGTTTATAACTCCAAGTTTACAAAAACAACTTTTTTTGGTCAGCTCAACATTAATCCGTTGATTCGCAGACTGAGCAGGCACTCTCATGAATGCAGCTGGATATAGATCCACACTTTCTGCAGTAGTAAAACTCATTTGAGCCAAGTATCTGCTTTTTGAGAAGTGTACCACAACGAGTACACTCCAAAGAGAACTCAAACATATTATTTTCACTCCAAAGAGAATTCAAAAACGTTATTGTTATTCCAAGATTATTAATGGTTCAAGCCTTGCAGTATTTTTCCTTGTCCAGTACCCACACACAGAGCAATACTGAAAATCCCTGAATGTATCATTTTCAAGCCTGGAGCTACACTTTGGACATTTTTTCAATAACATTTAATGATCTCCCGTTTTCCAAAGATACAGATAAAATTGATCCATAACTTATTGTATAATTTGCACTTGTTAAGCAGTTCAACCATCATGGAATTTAATGGTATATAGAGAAATTGTCCATGTATTAAGCCGAACCTGTAACGGAGGTAATTACATTCAGCAGATGCTATACAATATAAATGTCCGTTTTTTGAAAGATGAATTTTGGTTTAGTGAATTTTGGATAGTATTTGTTTTGGTTTGAGAGTAGATTTTGTAGTACTCATTTTGGTTTTTTTGGTTTGAAAGTGTATTTTGGTTTAGCATCCGTTTTGATTTGAAGGTGAATTAGTTTAGTGTTCGTTTTTCCAGATATCAGAAAAAAAGATGGGAAGATAAATTTTAATATAATTCTTTTTCAACTTCCCGTCTTTTTTCCTTGTTAATTTCCCATCTCACTTTAATCAAATTTTAAATCTGCCAAAACTTAAGCTTCGGTGCTATTATTGGCGCTGTTTTCAGGCATTCTTCCGGGACACATTGGGAAATTACCTCCATGCTGCATCGAATCTTGTTCGGGACACATTCCAGGACACATCCCAGGACACATCCCAGGCATTCCCTGTGAAGAGGACATAATCTCTTTAAGGTCTTCAAGGGACTCAGCTGCGTTGATATCATCCATTAAAGTGGTAAGTTCAGTGATTTTGTCGTTGAGTTCTGTGACATTCTCATTGCTATCATTGGTTTTGTTTTCACTCTTGCTTACTTTAGCTTGAATGTGTTCAATTTCTTTTTCAATTGAGTCAACAGCCTGAGTCTTCATATGAGTTAATACAACTTCTTGCAATTCTGCTGCACTGGAGGCTGCACTTACATTAGTAGATAAATCTTCAAGCTCAGTTATCTTCTCATTGATCATCTCAGTTCTGTTTTCATCAGTAGTGTTTTCCAGCTGCTTGTTAAGCGTTTCAGTCATATTTCCGATTGAATTGACGATGTCGGTCTGGACATCAGTATAATTGTCATCGGTTACGTTTTCTACCTGATCAAGATTAAATAGTCCAGGCATTCCACAAGGTCCCTGATTCATTCTATCAGATCC
Source organism: Methanosarcina sp. UBA7 (assembly GCA_002508465.1). Classification (GTDB taxonomy): domain Archaea; phylum Halobacteriota; class Methanosarcinia; order Methanosarcinales; family Methanosarcinaceae; genus Methanosarcina. Next base: position 1,851 of record DAQQ01000243.1, read on the forward strand.
TCTGTGCTTCCCATCCGGTCCGCATCCGCCAACACGTGTCTGACTGCGCAGAACTTCCTGAAGCTCGGAGGCACTGGATGTTTCACTTACATTAGTATAGAAACTTTGAAGCTCAGTAATTTGTTCACTGATAGAATTAAGTATATCGGCCCTAACATTGGTGAAGTTATCTTCAGTTATGTTTTGCGCAGGAGCAAACTTTGTACTGTTTTCTGCAGCATAGGCTCCTGAAGGAAGAATACATAACACCATTAGTACCGTTGCAAAACGGGAAATTGATTTTAATGAGTTTGTTATCTTCATATTCTCATCCATTCTTGACTTATTCATTGTTCCGTTTTTCTTGCAGGCTATCAACCTGCTGACAGCCTTGAAATTAGCTGGCTTAAATATAAGCTTACTTCTCACGATAAAGAGATTAAAGAGAATCATTTTAAGAAAAAAGCTTTATTGTACCTTTAAACTCAGGGTAAACCTTAAAAAACAAAATTAAAACTTATCGGAATCCTCAAAAACCGTATATAAAATACAGATGACTATTAATTTATTTCAAATATTCTTCAGAGAACAAATATATTCTAAAACAGAAATATTCTAAAACAGAAATATTCTAAAATACAAATATTTTAAGATAGAAACATTTTAAAATAGAAAGATACTAAGTTTCTTTGAGTAACTCGCCCGTATTAGAAGTAACTGAATAGAGAAAAATAGCTGAATAGAGAAGTAACTGAATAGAGAAGTAACTGAATAGAGAAGTAACTGAATAGAGAAGTAACTGAATAGAGAAGTAACTGAATTGAGAAATACTCATGCTCATACTTTAAACAGAAAGTCTCAATCTTTTTATATAGACATACTCAGATACTCTTAATCTTACTTTATATAAGCTTCAAACATTAACTGAACATTTGTAACTATTTCTTCCCAGTCATAGTTTTCAGATTTCCGCAATGCGGCTTCCGAAGCTTTTTTACTCCTTGAGGTATTCCCAATTATTTTTACCACGGCTTTTGCAATCTCCCTCTCATCAAGTTCCACAACAAACCCGTCAACTCCATTTTCAACAAGTCCCTGTGCGGCATTATACTTTGCTCTGACCGTCACCACAGGTATTCCGCAGGCAAACGCCTCGATAACCACCATCCCGAACCCTTCACGGCTTGAAGGCAGTACAAGCATCTTTGAAGCCTTGATCTTTCCGATTAATGTCCCATATTCCTGAAAGCCTGCAAATTCGATATTTTCGTAAACTCCGGTTTTCTTTGCTAGTTCCACCAGTGCTAACTTTTCAGGTCCGTCCCCAACAATACAGCACCTGAGATATGGAAAATCGGCTTTAAGAAAAGCTACAGCTTTAATCAGCAGGTCAACGTTTTTTTCCTTAATAAGACGGCCTGCAAAAATAAGATCATAAGCTTTACACTCAAGACCCATAGAGTTCTTTTCCCTGTTGGGCTCAATCCCGGAGATTTTTTTAAGATCGATCCCGTTAGAGATAACCGTGATTCTTTCTTCAGGCACACCGAGTCCCTCAAGTCTATCCTTTGTCCATTTCGATACTGCAATATTATTCCTTGAGAGCTTGGAGACTGCCTTCTCAACTAGCAATCCAAAAACCCCTGCCCTCCCTAAATATTCATACCAATAGTCATCCCAGACCTCGTGCCAGGTAAATACTGAAGGTACTTTTTCGAAGATTGAGACCGCTTTTACGGTAAAACAGGAAAAATAGGGGAAGACACTCACATCTATAAGGTCAAAGTTTTCTTTCATGAGTGCAGGAAACAACTTCATAGCGAAGATTATTGCCTCGGAAATCGAGCGTCTACCATTGACATACAGGTTTCGAGCTTTACAGACACCGTGAAGGGTCATACCTTCATATTCAAAGGTATCTTCTCCTTCCCACCACTTGACCCCGAAAATGTGTACTTCATGTCCCCTGGCTGAGAGACGCTTTCCCAGTTCATGGATGCGCATTTCGGCACCGCCCTTGACCCATGGATAAACAGCATCGTACACAAAGGCGATTTTCATTGCACCACTTACCAGTCAGTATCCACTTCAAGGAGCATTACACTCAGGATAATTGCCGAAAAAATCATCTGAAGGCCAATAAAGGCAAACACCATTGAAATGACTGCACTTTTCACTTCCGAGAGAGAGCCGTACCCTGAGCTGATCCAGGTGTACACTACTTTCAGCCCAAGCAGGAGGCCTGCAATAAGTATGATTGAACCTGCAAACAGCTCTTTTTCAAGAGAATGGTAGTTCAACCATTTTGTAGTGTTTCCCTTATTATTAGGGTACATGCCGCGGATAAGACCATACGTTTTCAAATAACCGCCAGTAGAGAGAGCCTGTCCTCCGAGAATCAAAAGCATACAGCCTAAAATGAAGGAATGAAACCTGTTTTCTGCCACATCTCCGGTAAGAAGGAGAGAACCGGTTATCAGGACTCCAAGGACGAAAACCACAGCTCCAGGTAGAAAAAGAAAAGGCAAAGGGCGATATAGCATCATAAACCTTATATGCCGCCAGCCGTCCTGAAAAGAACGAAGTTTGGAGGGAGCCCTGCGCGAGTAATAGGTGATGGGAACTTCTTTTATTCTCAACCCGCATTTTGCGGCTTCAATTACCATCTCGGATGCAAGTTCCATGCCGTGAGTTTTAAGGTTCATTTTCTCAAGGGCTTCTTTTGTAAAAGCTCGCATCCCACAGTGAGCGTCAGAAATTTTCGTCCCGAAAAGAAGATTCAGTATTGCCGTCAGGAAAGGGTTGCCTATATATTGATGCAGCCAGGGCATAGCTCCTTTTTTGATATCACCTTTAAGCCTGGTACCCATTATAAAATCTGCTTCTCCCGCCATAAGAGGATCCAGGAATTTATCAAGCTCAAGCAGGTCATAGGTATTGTCGGCATCGGCAATAGCAATATAGTCTCCTTTTGCTTCGGCCAGCCCTTTGAGGTAAGCGTTTCCATAACCTTTTATCGGGCCTATTACCTTTGCACCCATTGAAGCTGCAATCTCTGCAGTCCTGTCTGACGAGTTGTCAGCAACTATTATCTCCCCTTCTATACCATATTTTTTGAATATAGACTGAGCTTTCTCTATGCAAATTCGGATGGTTTCTTCTTCATTCATTGAAGGCATTACGATAGAAAGAGAGGGCATGTCCAGCTTATAAAGCATTATAGCCTAATAACTATTTTGATACGTTTTATTTTCAGGAATTTATACTCCTTTTTACTTTCCAAAATACTCCTAAAAAGATAAAAAATCAAATAGAAAATCGAATCAGGAGATCACGAGTACAGGGTTAGGGAGAGAAACTCAACTCTTGCTAACAAACTATATAAGGCATCAGATAACTATTTTTAAGAAGGGACCCGGATATTTCCGGGGATCATCCATTTTGTGTATAGTTGGAACTGCTTACTAATTTTTAATTGGTTTTAAGGGAGATTCGAATGGTTAAAGTAAACGTAATATTCCATAGTATTCACGGCCACATATATAAAATGGCAGAAGCCATAGCTGAAGGAGCGAGAGAAGTAGAAGGAGCTGAAGTAGAGATTTATCAGGTACCTGAAACCCTGCCTTACGAAGTCCTGGAAAAAATGGGGGCAATCGAAACAAAATATCTTTTTGCTCATATTCCCGTGGTTACCAGGAGTATGTATGAAGATGTATTTGCAGGAGCAGATGCCCTTATATTCGGGACACCTACACGCTATGGAAATATGACTGCTCAGATGCGTACAGTTTTTGACGGCCTTGGAGGGCTCTGGAGTAGGGACGCTCTTGTTGGAAAGGTAGGAAGTGTCTTTACATCAAGTGGGACACAGCATGGAGGCCAGGAATCTACAATTCTCACAACACATGTTACCCTTCTCCATCTCGGAATGATCATTGTCGGGCTTCCGTATTCAGAAAAACGTCAAAGAAGAATGGATGAAATTACAGGAGGTAGCCCATACGGAGCTTCAACGATTGCAGGAGCAGATGAAGACCGCCAGCCTTCTGAAAATGAACTGGCAATGGCCCGTTATCAGGGTAGATATGTAACCCAAATCGCAAAAAAACTCGCTGGAAGATAAAAGGAATTGGAAAAAAAAGATTGGAAAACATTTTCCTTTTAAGGATGTTCTCCGCATTTTTAGTTTTTTCACATTACAAACGTTCAACTAAAGCTTGGAAAATTCACACCTCTGGATTCAACTTTACTCTGGGCTTTTATCAGGCACGCCAAAGTACAGTAAGTTGCTTTTTCCTCAGCCTTTTCAAGAACAAAGAACTCTTTCCCACACATGGGACATATTTTTTTTACGTAAGTCATTGTAAACACTCATTCTCTGTAGTGAGTGATTTTTTAATATTGGTTTTTAAGGCATTTATTAAAATAGCACAATAAAATATAAACTTTCTTATTTAATTTATATATATTTATAATGAGAGATTAAAATCGGTTTACCGGATGAGTTAAGAGATCTTGATCAAAATCGGGATAGGTAAAAGACTATTTTAAGAAAGAAGTTGTATTAAAATTGAATAATCTTTAGAATTAGATCATAAATACTATACTAAGAAATAAACTTAGGATTGCAGATGGCAAAAAAACAGAACCTTATGCAACAATTTTAGGCTAGCCTGCCAAAGGCATAGAAGCTAAAAAGTTCCTGAAATTAGAAAAAAATAACTTTCAAATCTGACAAAACAAGGCCATTATGCCATTTTTGTCAGATTTGGTTCTGTTCTACTGTAAATATTTATATTTGGTTATGGAAAGAACCAGCGATATAGGTTTTTAATGGATTTGGGTATATCTTTTTGTTTTGTGTTCTTCCTTACTCTAACTTAGATTAACTCTTTACTCAAATATTTAGATAAACCTTTAACTGATATAGCTGTGGTTATTTCCATACTTGCTACTATTGACTATGTTTTATCTTCTTCTGTAGAGTGCAACTCCAAGAAGTCCGATTACTCCATAAATCACTTCAAATCCAGGAGATTTTTCGTTTCCAGTTCCAGAGGCATTTGAGTTTTGTGCCTGCTCAGGCGTCTGTCCGTCAGTGTTTGCTTCCGTACTTTCGTTTTCCTGTTCAAAGCCCTGAGTTTCAGGTTCGGACTGTGTTTCATTCACAGCTTCTGTTACATTGCTTTGAAGTTCAGGAGAAGCACTTAAGTTATCACTAACGTTTGTTGCTGTACTGTTATTTTGGTCAATACCAGTAGATTCAGACTCCGTTCCACTCATATGTATTACTGTACCAGAAGTACCGGTATTACTGCTGCTGATACCAACACCGCCACTACTACTGCTGCTGTGATGGTGGTGGCTGCTACTACTGCTACTGCTACTACTGCTACTACTGCTACTACTGCTGCTGTCATCGTTAGCAATAGCTTCTTCCGTTACGTTTACGACATGAACTTTTGAGAGAGATCCAACTTCGTTGCTTGCCGTGAGTGTTACTGTATAGTTTCCTGCTGTGGAATAAGTGTGTGTTGGGCTCTCATCTTCTGAAGTGTCCCCGTCTCCGAAGTCCCAGACCCATTCGGTTGCGTTTTGGGATAAATCTGTAAACTGCACAGAGCCACTTGAATTATCTGTACTAAAGTCAACTATAGGAAGACCGTTGTGTACGGATATTTCTTGAGTTTTTGCGCTCCAACCATTTGAATTGTTTACTGCAAGGATAACAGTATAATCTCCATCGGCAGAGTAATTATAAGTTGGGTTCCTCTCTGTAGAAATATTTCCGTCCCCAAACTTCCAGTACCAGGAAGTTGCATTTGTACTGTTATCGGTAAATGATACATTCAACGGTGCACTTCCATAAGTGGGAGATGCAGTGAAATCTGCAGTTGGTGTGCTTGAGTTACCCATATTGGCTGTTACATAGGCTACCTTTGTGAGTGAGTTATTTCCTTCAGGTCCCCATGCGACCAATGTAACATTATAAACACCGGGCTTTTTAAAATAATGACCGATTGTAACGTTTTCACTACCGGTTCCTTTGCTGTAAGTAGTGTTTCCTGTCACTACATTTTCAAATACAAACTTCCAATCAGTAACGTTCCCGGTGACATCACCAGTAAATCTGGTATTTAAAATAACAGTTCCATTTGTAATGTTAGAAGAAAAGTCATTAACTTGTACATTGCCTTCTGCTAAAGTTGTGGGCACTAAAAGTGTTACTAATACTAGTAAAACCATAGGCAAGAGAATTTTTTTCATATCGAGTTCTCCTCAGGACTAATGCACTTGATGTGCAAAATAAAGCAAGAGCAAATTCATTCTGAACACTTGGTTCATACAGCTTGAAGATTTATGCCGCTTATTTTATCTCAGTTGCTTAAGTCCCATTTTTCTTAAATTGTCTACAGGCTATTTGCCGTTTGACAGTTCCAAAATTGACTGACTTATATATAAAGCTATTTTATAGAGTATTCAAAAAATAATTCAATTTATAAAAACTATTTGGACTTTTTTAAGAAATTA
>DAQQ01000199.1:0-3548 GCA_002508465.1 Methanosarcina sp. UBA7
TTTATGCCGATGGAAGAATGGGGAGGTGGAAAGGTATACACTCCTGCTATCGACATTAAGGAAGAAGACGACAAGCTTGTAGTCAGTACCGATCTGCCTGGTATTAATAAAGAGGATGTTCAGATTAACCTTAAAGAAGACATGCTTGAGATCAGTGCAAAAACCGGAAAGGAAAAAGAGACTGAAGAAGAAGGATATCTGCGCCGGGAGAGAGCATATACTCAATTTTACAGGGCTGTCCGTTTGCCTGCCAGCGTTAAGGAAGAGGGAAGCACTGCAAAAATGGAAAACGGTGTTCTGACCATAACCCTACCGAAAATGCAACTGGAAGAGCCGAAAAAGAAAATAGCTATTGAGTAATCTTTACGAAGCAAAACGAGATCATCAAATTTAATTTTAGACTGCGAAAGAAAACCGCAGCCTGTCTTTTTTGAATTTTTCCCTATCTATTTTTCAACTCAGTACAAAAAGATTTTCAGTCTGATTCTCAACCAGTCTGATTCTCAACTTTCATGATCCCATTCTGTTATTTGTCCCTGACATGTCCTTATCATAGTACTCGGAATCGGAACACGGCTCCACATGAATCGAAAAGTGACCATTACTGCCGCATACTTCTTTTAGCCTGTTTTCTATCTGCGTTGAGATTTCGTGTGCATCCACAATATTTAAGTCCCTGTCAACCTCAATATGGACGTCTGCGGCCATGGCATTTCCTATTTTTCTGGTTTTTAGTTCATGAAAACCTAAGACACCTTCAGTAGAATCCAAAACGTTTTCAATGCTTCTGTAAGTCTCCGAATCAAGCGAAGCTTCCAACAGTTCGTTCAGGTTCTTATAGGATACGTCAAATGCCACTTTAAAGATAAAGAAACTTAATACAATTGCAGCTAATGGGTCCAGCACTACCCACTGACCTCCAAGAAAGATCGCGCCTCCTATCCCTATCATGGTTCCTACCGAAGAGAGGGCATCCGAACGGTGGTCCCAGGCGTTTGCAATTACTGCGTCACTCTTAAGTTCTCGGCCACATTCTATGGTGTAGCGGTATAGCCATTCTTTTGACACAATTGAAACGACTGCTGCAACAAAAGCTATTTTACTTGGCTCTGGCAGACTCTCTCCCTGATAAAAAGTAATAACTTTCTGAAGGCCTCCCCAGAAAATTCCAAAAGCAGCCGCAACAAGTACAAGGCCTATAAATGCGGCAGCTAAAGTCTCAATTTTCCCATGTCCGTAATTGTGTGTGCTGTCCCTTGGTTTTTTAGCAATCTTTAAACCTACAATCACTGCAATATCAGTTATAAAGTCTGATAGTGAATGAGCCGCATCAGCGATCATTGCCGAACTATTGCCTAGGGTTCCAGCTACAAACTTAAAACCTGTCAATAAAAAGTTTAAAACCATCGAGACTTTTGTTACATGAGCCGCTCGGGAGTACCGTGTATCTTCGTTTTCCTCATAACTGAAGAGAGTCTCTTTATTTGTATCTCCAGTACTTTCCATAATTTCTCATATCGTTTTGAGTATTTGAATTGATTTGATATAGTATATTTTGATATTTATTATGTCCTTAAACGTGAGCATAAAAATTAGCGACCAATAGATATAAGGTTATCTTTAATTAAAAAGTTTAATAGCTCTTAATGCTTTTTGAGGACTAACTCTGTTTTGATATTCATCAGTAACTCTAAAAACATCCTTTTACTACTGATAAACTGAAAACGTTTACAGTAAATATTCAACCGTAGCGAGGAAGGTTATATTTTGTTTCTTTTATTCTTTCTTCTCCTTCTTCAGGAAATTCCTTACTTTTCAGAGCTTCAGCCTGTGCAATTTCAGGGTGCTCTTTCAGAAATTCTATTGAATAATCTGTAGTTTCACTTTCTGATGCTTTAAAGGTCTCATCGATTTCTTCTTTGCTAAACTGTCCATGATAAAGAAGAAGCTGAGTTACTTTTTGACGGGTGGCTTGAGGTTCGTTTTCATAGTCAAGGGAATAGTACAGTTTACTTACTATGACTCTTAAACTCCAGATTCTGCTTCGTTTTTTGTCTTTTAACTCAAAAGGGATTTTATTCTTTATTTTCTCTATAATTTCATTCAGTTCATACTGGCTCGTGTTTAACACCCCTATGGAATTTGTTTGCAAGCATATAAAAGATCTTAATAGTTTTTAATTCTGCTCGGGAGAAAAGCGCCACAGCAAATAAAATAGAATTGAAAATAAAGTAAACTTAAATATAAAATATTTTGAAAGATAGCTAATTTAGATGTATTGAGAAAACAGGTAAACCTAAAAAATAATGAGTAGAGATAATGTAATGTGAAAACAAAGAGAATAATGTAATGTGAAAAATAGAGAGAAAATAATGTAACGTGAAAATAATGAGTAAAGAGAATAATGTAGTGTGAAAATAAAGAGAGTAATGTAATGTGAATAATGAGTCAGGAAATAGCGTAAATCAAACACAATGTAAACTTAAAAAACGAATTTCGAAAAATGGTAAGAATGAAAATAATTAACTAGAGAAATAAATCCTATCGAAAAAGTAAGTGAAAGCGCGGCATCAGGAAATTGTTCTCATCATCTTTTGCTCAGTTGGGGTAACTCTCATCATCGCCGCAAGATAAAGTATGTCGGTGGTCTTATTTATGGTTACTGCCTTTACTGCTGCAAATTATTCATTCAATGGATTATTCCTTTATTTCCTGTATCTAACTGAACAAATTCAGTTGCTCTTATTGATTTTAAAGCCTTTTGAGGAAAACAATTGAAATTCGAAGCCATAGCCGTTGAGAATATTCCCCTTATACATACAGGGGACGACCTGCCCTCGATCATCTGTAAGAATCTGGAACTTCATGACAGGGACATTGTTATCATTGCCTCGACTATCGTTGCTAAAGCTGAAGGGGAGATCTTCAGGCTAGAGGATATTACACCAGGGAAAACAGCACTTGAGATGGCAGCTCGAAACGGAAAAGATGCGAGGTTTATCCAGGCTGTACTTTCCCGGAGCATGGAGGTACTTGTAGAAAAACCGTTTATGCTTGTGACAACTCTAGCAGGGCATACCTGCGTAAACGCAGGGGTTGATGAATCAAATATTGAAGACGGATTTTTGCTCTATCCTCCGGAAAATCCGGATGCTAGTGCTTTAAGACTCGGGCAGAATCTCGAAAAACTTAGTGAAAAAAAGTTAAGTGTTATTGTCACGGATACAAATGGGAGAGCTTTTAAAATAGGACAAACCGGTGCTGCCATAGGAATTTATAAGATAAAGCCTGTAAAGCGCTGGATTGGGGAAAAAGATCTCTTCGGAAAAGTCCTTGAGGTTACGGAGGAAGCAGTTGCCGATGAACTTGCAGGTGCCGCAAATCTTCTGATGGGTGAGGGAGCAGGAGGAACTCCCGTAGTTGTAATTCGTGGTTTTGATTATTATTGTGAAGAGGAGACCTATATAAAGGAAATGTACCGTCCTGAAGAACTGGACATTATTAAAAAAGGACTTCGCTGCCTTCAAAACAGAGTTGAATAAAACAGA
>DAQQ01000232.1:0-2855 GCA_002508465.1 Methanosarcina sp. UBA7
AAATCTTCAAAAGTCTTTTCATTCTTTTTTGCTTTCTTTTGCTTGAACGAATGAAGCGAGTGAAACAGATTCCTTGCTGTTGCGATTACATTGCAACTTTCTGTAAATTTCCAATCTCCTCTAATTCTTAAGCAAAACTAGGGTTACAAATAAATATTTTCAAATTTTCTTCTTATATAAGTTCACTTAGATCAACGTACTTGAGGTATTGAGAACTTTTTTGCTCTTGATCAGGGCTTTTCATGATGCTTTCATCAATACTTTAAAAGGGTAAGATGCAGGTAGCATTACCCTTATTCGTAGATCTGCTGAGCCAGATAATTCTGGACACCTATCTGGTTGATCTGGTCAAGTTGGGCTTCGATCCAGTCAATATGTTCTATTTCTTCCTTCAGGAGTGACTCGAGAAGCACTTTAGTGTCGTTGTCTCCCAACTCTGTTGCCAGCTTGATGCCCTTATTGTACCCCAGAATAGCTCCTTCTTCGGCCCAGTGATCATGATCATGCATTTTTGGTACCTGGTCACCGATGCGAATTTCGCTCAGGTTGTTGACTATTGGCTTCCCTTCAAGGAAGAGGATACGTTCGATCAATTTTTCTGCGTGTTTCATCTCGGTAATGGCCCGCTTCTCGATTACCTCGCCCAGCCTGTCATAGTTCCAGTTTTCGCACATTTCGGCATGGACAAAGTATTGGTTGATAGCAGCCAATTCATCTGCCAAACGTGCATTTAGACAATCGATTAGTTTCTGATCTCCTTTCAAACATATACCCCCTTGCAAAAGAAATTATATTTTTTTTTATTTATACTTAAGCTTTGCAATACGTTTTAACATACTTGGTTTGAGTTTTTATGTACTGCTTGGCTCTCGAAAGTACTACCATAAGATCCTTCACTTCTTTTTCTTACAGTTTAAGGGAACTCTGCTGTTAACAATATTTTGTTGACAAAATTTAAAATTTACAACTTTTTGCTTAGACAAGCAACGTTATTGAGTATAGGCCTGGACCCTGTCTCCCCTGAATATTATGAGCACATGTTATATAAACAAACCGAATATAAATAGGCGACCTGTTAATAAAATAAGAATTCTTGATCCATAAAACATCCGATAGAAATTTAAGCGTCAATCTCTTGAGCAAAAGGAAATTCTAATTTGTAGAATTAAGTTGTTTATAAAGTTAAAAGGCACTTAAAATTATTTATCAGATCTAATCTATCAGATCTAATCTGATACTGTTCCCTGGAGTTCGTGATTTTTTCTTTATTTTTTTCTACTACTTCTCGTTATTAACTCTATACTTTTCGTTATTAACAGTGCATAGTTCTCAGTTATAGCCTAATTTTTAACCTCTTCTTTAACTGCTAAGACTAGATGTTAAACTTTAGCTGTTTGAATATTATATAAATCATCTAAAACTGTTAAATATAATGAAGCCTTTTATTATTATGGGGATGTAATATGGCTGATGAAAATAAAATTAGTCAAGATAGTGAGAGTAAGTTCAGGTATAGACTTGGTAAGTGGCTTCTTAGTAGAGATGAATGCGTCTTCATGAATGTAATAGAGCAGAACCGGAATGATAAAGCCATACGTCAACACTTAATCGGATCAGTTACTAATTGGGTAAACAAAAAGGAAGAACTTGTAACACAAGAAACGGTTTCTGAGATGTGCGAGTTTATTAAAAGTGAAAATGAAGCCCTTTACTTCCATTTAATGGAAAAATGCGCTCTAAAAGGAATAAGCGTGAGTGAAGGTCTATTTGAAGCACTGAGCATGTGCAAGTGTGAAGAAGCAATAACTAATCCTCAATGTGGAATAACTGAAGACGACTCTAGTATGTGAGAGCTCTGGCTTGCTTGTAGTTTTTTGATATTTTAGACTATGTTATTTGATATTTTATTTGGTTATCGGAGTTTGTATTCGGTGGGGTTTTCTATATTATGTGCCTTTACAGTTCGTGGGCTTATAATGAAATTTCTTCTTACTCTCCTTACTTTATTAGGATCAATTAGGTCTTATCAGATTATTTTTGGTAAATTTATTTAAATAAAAATTAAGCCTATATTTATTGGGGGTAACTTATGGGTTATATTGAAACATGGAAAGAGGTAATGCAAAGACCGTCTGACTTTTACAGAGGAATGCCTAATACCGGAGGGTATACTGATCCACTCACTTTCGCAGCAATCAGTTTCATCATATATGCGCTTTTAGCTGCACTTTTAACCGTTCTCTTTGGCTCTGGAACACATATGGGTGGCATGTATGATGGAATGTATAAGGGTATGTACGGTAGTGTGAGAGAGCTTGGCTTTTTCGCAGTACTTATGACTGTGATCATAACACCTATTGCAGGTATCATTTCTCTCTTTATCGAAGCTGCAATACTCTATATTATTTATAAAATACTTGGAGGAATGGGAAGTTACGAAGGTACTGTAAGATTTATTTCTTATGCAACTGCTGTAATGGTACTTTCCTGGATCCCCATTATCGGCTGGATTGCTGGAATTTACGAGATATATCTCTATATTGTGGGCGGAATGTATGTCCATGGTGTAAGCATGACAAGGTCTGCAATAGCTATACTGCTACCAACGTTACTTGTAATCCTGCTTATAGCCATAATTATGGCATGGATATTTGCTTTTTCAGGATTATTCTTCTCCAGGATTTTTTCTAATGGGGTTATCCTTTTATAAGAAGAACCCCTTTTATTTTTGAAACATGTTCTCTTTAAAAATTTAAAAACCGATTGCCTCGAACTAAATATTTATATATTAGAAATTACTTTAATTGAAGCTACACGAGCAACACGTGATCAATAATGCCAAGATGGCGGAGCGG
>DAQQ01000232.1:2944-12401 GCA_002508465.1 Methanosarcina sp. UBA7
GGTTCGAATCCGGATCTTGGCTTTCTTTTAAAAACTGATCTTTTTCCATAACTTTTAACTTCCTGACTCTCTTGACATGTATTTGGAAATTACTTTAATCAGGTTCAAATTCGAACCTTAATTTTATATTAGGGAAGATCGATTTTTGAGCATGGACATTGACATACTCATGCAGAGGCTCTTTGAACTTTATCCTGAAGCTGCTACCGATAACTTTATAGATCCTTTTTTTTCGTTAATTTCCACTGTGATGTCCCATAGAACCAGGGATGATGTTACCTATCCTGCAGCTAGCAGACTTTTTGAGAGATTTTCGACGCCTGAAGAAATGGTTAGAGCTGATGTTAGCGAGATTGAAACTCTTATAAAAGATGTGGGCTTTTACAGGATTAAAGCAGGAAGAATACAGGAAATTTCCAGACTTCTTCTTAAGAAATATGATGGCAGGGTTCCTGACAATATGGAAGCTCTTCTTGAACTGCCTGGTGTCGGCAGAAAAACTGCTAACTGTGTGCTTGCCCATGCTTTCCTTAAGGACGCTCTTGCCGTGGATACTCATGTTCACAGGATTTCTAACAGGTTTGGTCTGGTAGAGACAAAAATTCCTGAGGAAACTGAAGCTGAATTAAAAAAGATCTTTCCACAGAAATATTGGAGATATATAAATCTCCTGCTCGTAAAATTAGGGCAAAATACCTGCCGGCCTATTTCTCCAAGGTGCAAAACATGTACTCTTGAAGACATCTGTCCTAAAATTCTCCTTTAACAGGGACCTTTCTGTGGTTCCGGAAATTTCAAAGTCAAACTCCGAAATCAAATGCTTTGGCTCTCTTTGTGACTCTATCAGGGCTGCGGAAAAAACCTATGAGACGATACGAGATTATTTATATAAGGCTGGCATTTAGCAGGCAAAAGGGTTATTCGTATCCTTAGTTGATAATAATTAATTCCATATATATACAGTATCCACACTATTATCAATACTCAGAATTATATCATTTATCACACTTTACGAGGTCAAATATGTTTCAAATAGGAGAAGCTTTAATGGGGCAGGGTGCAGAACTTGCCCACGTTGATTTGATGATAGGAGACAAGGGAGGCCCCGTAGGGCAAGCTTTTGCAAACGGTCTGACCCAGCTTTCAGTCGGACATACCCCACTTCTGTCCGTTATCAGGCCCAATCTGCCTCCAAAACCTTCGACCCTCATTATTCCGAAGGTTACGGTAAAAAATATGGATCAGGCAGGTAAAATTTTCGGACCTGCTCAGTCAGCCGTTGCAAAAGCAGTAGCAGACTCGGTCGAAGAAGGCGTAATCTCAAAGGACCAGGTTGAAGAACTTGTTATTGTAGCCAGTGTCTTTATTCATCCTGATGCCCAGGACTACAACAAGATCTACAGGTATAATTACGGAGCCACAAAACTTGCAATCAAACGTGCTCTTGAAGGCTTCCCGGACATTAACACAGTTCTTGAGGAAAGTAACAAATCTACCCATGCTATCATGGGATTCAAGGTCATAAGGCTCTGGGACCCACCCTACCTGCAGGTTGCTTTTGACAATCCTGACATCGAATTTGTGCAATCTGCCATTTCCCAGATTCCTAAAAGCGATCACGTTATTATCGAAGCAGGCACGCCTCTTATCAAACGTTATGGTATGGATGTAATTTCAAAAATCAGACAGGTTAGACCTGATGCCTTCATAGTTGCTGACCTGAAGACTCTGGATACCGGAAACCTTGAAGCAAGAATGGTTGCCGATGCTGCAGGAGACGCTATTGTAGTCTCAGCTCTTGCTCCGATCAACACTATTGACAAGCTTATCGAGGAAGCTCATAAGACAGGTATTTATGCTGTCATGGATACACTTAATCAGCGTGATCCAATTTCTGTCTTAAAACAGCTTAAGGTCATGCCTGATGTCATTGAACTCCACCGTGGAATCGACATTGAGACCACTGAACATGCATGGGGCGATATCGCCGAAATCAAGAAGGTTGCTCCAAAGACTCTGGTTGCTGTTGCAGGCGGGGTCCGTCTTGACAAAGTGCCTGTAGCTCTCGGTCAAGGTGCTGATATTCTTGTAGTGGGACGCGCAATTACCAACGCAAAAGATGTCAGGGAAGTTGCCGAGCAGTTTATCAATAGCCTCAACAAACCGGAAATTGACCAGTTCAGGGTCATGACTGACTTCTAAGTAGGTTTAAGAATTTCATGAAATTGCCGAAAATCTACTGCTAAAACCTAACGCTAAAGGGAAAATCATGCAGTAGTTTCGGCAAAAACCTTTAGAGAAAGCGTTGATGTCCACGCTTTCCATTTCTTTTTAAATTTCAAGAGGGGATTTTTTGGGTTTACCATTCATTGTATTGAACTATAAAACTTATTTACAGGGTACAGGTCAGGGAGCAGTGGAAATTGCAAAGGCCTGTAAAGCCGTATCCGAAGATTCAGGTATCGAGATAGCAGTAGCCCCGCAGCTTCCGGACATTTATAGGGTAGCCTCGGAAGTTGAACTGCCTGTTTTTTCCCAGCATCTGGATGGGATAGGAGCAGGAAGTTTTACAGGCCATGTTTTCGGAAAATCCATAAAAGATGCAGGCGCTGTAGGGACTCTGATCAACCATTCTGAGAAGCGTTTAACCCTTGCAGAAATCGAGGCGTCGCTAAAAGCTGCAAAAAAATTCGGGCTCAGGTCAATTATCTGCACTAATAATGTCCCGACAACCGCAGCAGCTGCAGCCCTGGGTCCGGATTATGTTGCAATCGAGCCCCCAGAACTTATAGGGAGCGGAATCCCTGTCTCAAAAGCTGACCCTGAAGTTGTTAGCGGTTCGGTTGAAGCGGTTGCGAAAATTAATTCCCAGGTAAAGGTACTCTGCGGAGCTGGGATTTCCAAAGGTGAAGATCTAAGGGCAGCTCTTGACCTTGGTTCTCAAGGCGTGCTTCTGGCATCCGGAATTGTGAAAGCCGCAGATCCAAAAGCCGCACTCGAAGATCTCATACGTCTGGTTTAAGTTTTATTTTCTTGAGTTTCAGGTTGAACTCTGGTATTTGTCTTCAGGTAGTTGATGAGAGGCTTTACTGCTCTTTCATCTCCAGTGTCAATTAGCAGGAATACGGAGTTCTCCCTTACGTTCTTGTTTTCACTACTCAGGCCTCTTGTTAGAGGTTCTACTGCTTCTTCTTTTCTATCAATAAGGATATTTGAAGCACAGTCTCTTACTTCTTTATTATTATCTCCCAAAGTTCTGACAAGAGCTTCAGTTGCTTTTTCATCTTTTATCTCTCCTAAAGCAGTAACAGCAGAAAGCCTAATTCCGGAGTTATTATCCTCAAGAGCTTTCTCAAAAGTTCCAATTGCTTTTGGATCATTTATTTTTCCCAAAGCTTCTAAAGCAGTGCATCTGAGTGTTTCGTTTCCGTCTGTTGCAGCACTATTGAGCACGTCCACAGCTGTGGCATCACCTGTGTTCCCAAGGGCCCATGCTGAAGCGATTCTCACGTTTTCGTCTTCATCTTGTAGTCCTGCGGTTAAAGATTTCACTGCTTTTTGGTCCCCTATTGCTCCCAGAGCCAGAGCTGCACTTCGCCTAACTTCTGGATCTTCATTAGATAACAGTTGGATCAGAGGTTTAACAGCCCTCGGGTTTCCAATTTCTCCCAGAGCAAGGGCTGCGCAACTTTTTACTGAATTGTTTTCACTCAAAGCCATGATAAGGGGTTCTACTGCCCTTTGATCCCCTATTTTTCCGAGGGAAATAGCACTACACTCTTTCACATTGTCGTATTTATCCACTTTCAAGGCAAGTGATAAGGGTTCCACTGCCTTTTCATTCCCAATTTCTCCAAGAGAAAAGGCTGCACAGGCTTTTGTTTCATTGCAGTCTTTGACCAGTATCTCAATAAGAGGTTCAACAGAACTTTCTTCTCTCATTCCTCCCAGTGCAAGTATGGAACTGACTCTCACATAACTCTCTTCATGTTTTAATGCTTCTAAGAGTTTCTCCGGCACTTTTTTATCTTCAGGAGCAACTCCGGAAGCCTCTACATATTTTTTTATGTTTTGCGGGTCTGCTTCCAGTGCATTGATGAGGGGTTCTGTTTCGGAATCCCCAGTCGCTTCAAATGCTCCTGCTGCCTCCTTCCGGAAGTTAAGGTCTTTTTCTTCGACAGCTTTCGGAAGAGTTTGATCTATTTTTTCGTCACTTTTTTTTCCAGTGAACTCAGCAGAATTTCCTGATTTTTCCTTGAACATTTCCGCAATTCCTGGAACAGCTCTCTCGTCTCCCATTTCGATAAGCGAAAAAACAATATATTTTCTAACAGTCTTGTTCTGGTTCTCAAGAGATTTTATCAACTCAGGGACTGCAGGTTTTCCTATTTCTATGAGAGCTCTGGCACAGCTCAGTCTTGTTTCTTCGTTTTCAGCCGAGAGATTTTGAATGAGAGGTTCTATTGCCCTTTCATCTCCTATATTTCCAAGAGCCCAGGCTGCTGTACTGCTTGTGTATGCATCATTATCTGAAAGGGCTTCTATAAGGGGTTCAACTGCCGGTTTCCCTATTCCAACAAGAATATCACCAGCACACTGCTTAACATCACTATTTTTATCCTTTAATGCCTGAATAATTGGTTTAGTATTTCTGTCTCCAGTTTCTACAAGGGTTTTTACAGTCATATTCCTGACTTTTTGGTCAGGATCTTTTAATTGCTGGACAAGAACTCCTGTTGCTTCTTCTTCTCCTACTTTCCCAAGAGATTCCACGACAAGATTCCTTACCTCAGGATCTTCGTCCGAAAGAGCATTTATCAGAGCTTTTTCTGCTCTCTGGTCCCCGATTTCTCCTAATTCGACAACTGCAGTACAGCGGACTTCCTTATCTTTGTCCGAAAGGGTCTGAATCAGGGCGGTTGTTGCTTTATCTTCTCGGAGTTCTCCGAGAGCCATAATGGCTCTCTTTCTTGTCTCTCTGTCTTCGTCCTTCAATGCCTTTATCAGGGGTTCAGTGGCTTTTTTATCCCCTGTCTTTCCGAGGGCTTCAGCAGCATTCCTTCGAACTTTTCCGTCCTCATCTGAAAGGGCTTGAATCAGAGACTCTTCAGCTTTTTCTCCTCCAAGTTTCCCTAGAGCTTCTGCTGCACTGGATCTGACTTCACTATTGTTATCTTCCATACTCAGGCAGAGGGCTTCAATTATTTTCTCTTTTTCTACATCTCCTGAGAATAAGGTCTCTTTCCAGTCGTCTTCCTCTGAAGAAGAACCTGCCTTTTCAATTTCTCCAAGAGCCCAGGCTGAATTGGAGCGTACTTTTTCATTTTTGTCTGAAAGCGCCTGAATTAATTGTTTTTCTGCTCTCTGGCTTCTTGCATTACCAAGAGCTAGAGCTGCACTACCTCTAACTTTCGGGTCTTCGTCCTGCAAAAGGTTTACTATTGCTTTTTCTGCTTTTTGCCCGCCAATGTTTCCAAGAGCCAGAGCGGTTTCACACCTTACTTCCGGGTTTTCGGAGTCAATAACTTCTATAAGAGGATCTACAGCTTCTTCTCCCATTTCTTCCAGACCAAATCTGGCCTCCTTTCTGGAGTCTATATCCTCATTTCCCAATTTCTTTATTAGAGGCTCTATAGCCTGTTGAGTTTTTGACTCATTCATATCCAAAATGGTTGTTCCGTTGGGGTTTTCATAGGGATTTTTTATGTTGCCTTCGCTAACTCCGGAAGCAACTCCAACCAGTGTCAGTGTGAATAGTAACAGTACGATTTTAGGCACTGAAGGATTCATATTTTATACCGTTTCCATAAATTCGATATTAGTTTGATTTTGAAATTTGGAGTCTTAAGTTTCGTAGATATCTTACGAAATAAAATATCCTACTTAACGTTAAATAAATATCCTGATATATTTTTAGTATATGTTTAGCTTCTTGTGGTTCACTTACGTAAATTTTCGCAAAACAAATTTCCGGGAATTATTATTCTTACCATGAGAAGGTACCTGATAAGAAATATACTTAAATTACGAAAAGTGATGTGTTGAAGATATTATAGAACAATTTTAATAACTTCCATGTTAGTATTAATTAATCTGATTTTTACTTTACTATTTATGACTAAAAATCCGTTAATTAATACAACATATTATGAACAAATATTTTTTAAGAATCCGTACTGTAAAATATATCCTCAAATATTAATAGCAATATATTGTTGGCAGTTAGTTCTAGCTCCCAGAAAGCGTCTTTAAGAGCCACTCAATTCTACGACTGCTATAAATGTCTTTTAAGCATTTTTCAGGTTTTTATTTTTTCCAAAAATTAAAAATGTCAGACAATTAACGGTTAGCATGAGACTACACCAGGAAATCATTATTCTTTGTTTTAAATTAACAGTTCTGCTGCTTTAACTGATAACTTAATTTTTTAATAATTTTGGAATTGTCAGAGATGCTTTTTCCGACTAGCTATGATAAAATAGGGCAGTGTCGCAAATTTGCTGTAAATTCTAAGTCAAGTTTTTGTATCCTGTAAGAGAATATAGCACATTATTTCAGTAGATTAAGTTCAATTTCCATAAACAATTATTAATTTCCTTTTTATAATACATATATCGATCTTACGGCAAGTATACTTACATATTTAGTTTTTGTCACAATTGCAAAAAAATGAATATATTAGGTTAACTTATAAATTTATAGAATAATTTGAAAAATAACTATTTGATAGTATACAATAAAGATAATAAACAGTATTTCTAAAGTAGAAAGTAGAGTTCAAATATTATTGATTTAAGGAGATTTCAATATATGAGAAAAAGATCATATCATGTAATTATATTCATAATGATCTTTGCTTATTTCCTAATAAATACTCTCTTTGTTTTAGCTAATATGTCTGATTTTGATATGTTTAGATCATTGATTGTTATATCTTTAGTTTTTGTAAAAACATTGATTATATCTCTAATTCTATACTTTATTATACAGATTACAGGAATAAAAAATCATTTTTTCTAGTTTCCACTCAGATACTGAATCAGTCAGCAATGTTAAGATCATTATTATGGAATTGAGGGCAGTGTGCAAAATCTTCTGTAAATTCTATTTTAATAATACACAGGTTTTACCACAAAATCTTTGTATACTAAAAGGGAATTTACAGAAGATTTGATACGCTGTCTAAAATAGTTAAAGTATTCTGGCATTTGGGTAAGAATCATTACTCTTTTGGCTAAAAACCTCTCCAGAGAACGGAAAATCAAAAATACTTTTTCAGTCTAACGTTTATATATTAATTATAAAAAATCTATACTATGAAAATCTCTCCAAGTTTAAGTTTCAGGGATAAACAGAGGAGCATGGTTTGTATTGAATCTAAAGACATTATATAGAGTCTAGATCATATTTTATCAAGTCTAAGTTTCTCAACAGCTCTAATAAAAAGAATGAGGCTTTTGAGCCGATTTTTTGCAATCTTTAAAATTACTTATAAGCCTCAACAAGAGGTTTAACTGCCCTCTGATCTCCAATTTCAATAAGAATTAGGGCTATTTCAGCTTTGAGTTTCTTGTCTTCCGTTTTCAAATTTTCTATAAGGGGATCGACAGCCAATTCGCCCATGTCTATGATAGCTTCTCTGGATATAGCCCCAAACTCTTGATCTTCCAGTTTTCCTACAACCATTTTTGCAGTTTCCTGGTCCTTTGTTTTGCTGAGTGCAAGAAAAGCTGCATTTCTAATATCTGCATCCATAGTTTTGTCATCAAATATCTTTTTGAGCGTTTCCACAGCTTTGGGGTCTTCTATATTCCCCAGGGCTGAAACTGCTGCTTTCCTGACTTCAAGCTCCTCTTCTTTATTGGTTATTATATCGATTAAAATCTCAGTAGCGTTATTGCTCCCGATTTCTCCAATGGCAAGGATAGCGCTTTTTCGGATATCAGTGTTTGCGTTCAAGGAACTACTTTTTTTTCCTTCTGTACTCTTTCCGGTTTCCAGGATTTCCATTAAGGGTTTTGCTGCAGTCTCGTTGCCTATTTCTCCGAGCGCAAGAGCTGCACTACTTCTTACTTTGATTCTCTGGTCTCTTAGTCTATCTATAAGATAGGGTACTGAATTTTCGTCTCCCATTCTCCCAAGCGTAATTGCACAGCCGCCTTTAACATATTCGTTATCGCCATCTTTCATTTGTTTTCTTAGAATTTCTACTGCCCTTTCGTCCCCAATCTTTCCAAGTGCAATTGCTGCACTGGCTTGTGCAGGCGGATAATCTCTCGTCAGAATTCCAATTATGGGATCTACTGCAGCTTCTTCTTTCATTTCTCCAAGAGCCATCATAGCTGCAACTCTTGTGCTTCCTTTATTGCTTTTAAGAGCTTTAATAAGTTTTTCGGTTTCGCTTCCCGGTTCTTCAGGTCCAAAGCCCGAAAGCGCAAAAGGTATATAGATACTTGAATTCTGTGTTTCTGATTCAAGAGCTTTCTCAAAAGCGCCTGTTTCTCCCCTCTGTTCCGCCCTGGCGGAGTCCATAGCAATGGACTCTGCAATGTACTTTCTTGTGGCTTTATCTTTTTCTTCTATGGCCTGCAAAATGCCCTCTGAGAGTCCTTGTTTCCATTCTTCATCTTTACTCTCGTTTGCAGCTTTATTCGAGGCCTCAATTTTCTTAAAGTTTTCAGAAAGGATATTTTCTGCTCTGTCATCCCCGGTTTCAAGAAGCGCGAGAAGCATGTAACTGTTTACTTCTTCAGAACTCGAATTCTTTGACTCGATTTTGTCAACAAGGCTATTTGCCGCAGGACCACCAAGCTTCCCAAGTTCAGATGCAGCATTCAATCTTGCTTCATGGTTGCCGGCTTCCAGCCTATTTATAAGATTTACGATAGAACCGTCGCTTGAAATTCCAGCTTTGGTCTGTATGTATGTTTCATTTCCCCTGACTTCCATAAACCTATCACTATTTGCAAGAAGTGAAAAAAATATAGAAAGAGTGATAAGTGCAAATAAAAGAGAGACTCTCCATCTAACTCCAGACATTACATTATCTTTTTTTTTATTGTTTATATTACTTTCTATCTTTATTAACACAGATAACATGGATTTTTAAGGAAAAAGTCTTTTCCTTTCTGCCTCAGATTTTTCTTCTTGTTTCAGATCTTCCTTTTCGTTTCAGATTTTCCTTTCTATTTCAAATTTTTATTTTTGTTTCAGATTTTTCTCTCTTATTCTGCACCCAAGACCGCAAAGGAGTGATGTGACATCAGCTTCGACAGAATTAGCGTTACAATCCCCAAAAACCGTTATTCTGTAAGTAACTCCGAGTCTTTTTACTTTTTCTCTTTCTTTTTCAGTTCCTATCAGGTTAAATTCTTTATAATCTCCCCAATTCCCTTTATAATCTCTCCAATTCTCTTTACAATCCTCTCTATTACTCCTTTTGTGATCTCCAAGATTA
>DAQQ01000075.1:0-21186 GCA_002508465.1 Methanosarcina sp. UBA7
AAAAGAGTGAAATTACATAGAATAGATAATAAATTTTGGTGAATTTTAACAAATGGGCAAGTCCATTTGGGCTAAAAAAGAAGGGAAATAGTCAGTACCAATTAGTGGATACTGTCAAACTAAGGATAAAAGATGTAAGTAAAATCTAAAAGGAAACCTAAGTGTAAAAAATAAAAAAAGGAGAAAAATCAATGGAGGTTCAAAGGCAAATTAACTCAGAAGTCTGCAGATTTACGGAGATTTAATATGGCACCTTATTGAGCAAATCAAGTAAACTTGACTTGCCAATAAATAAAAGCACGTAAAAATATATAAATATTTCGAAATGAGCTGAGTACGGATAAAAATCATATCAATAATAAAACAAGCTAGATGAAAACAAAGGAAATTAGTAGGATCAATATAAAAATAATATAGAAGAATCAAAAATTTGTGAAGCTCAAGAAATTAGGATAGCATTGTTTACAATATCCTTGTTTGCTATTGTCTGCGAAAAGTATGGAAAAATCAACAAAAAAAGGATGTTAAATTTACTATCAATACTTTTTGTAGTTTCAACAACTTCATGAGTAAATGTAACTCTGCCAGTGTAACTCTGCCAGTGTAACTCTGCCATTTACAGCGCAGATACCTTCCAGATATAGCTCTACACAGTAGATTACAGTTGAGAACTCGCTGGGTTGTGTCAGAAAACGTACATGAAATTCTTCGAATAACATGCATAACTATATGAAAATGCATGCTGATGGCGGCATTTTCATGCTAAATGAGTAAAATCTATAAAAATAAAATGACAGCAGGGACGGTGGTCGCTATTTTCCAAGGAAGAACTTTTCGGACCTGCCTGAGTGTTTGATGGTCGTTTTTCTGCTGTTTTTAGCAGGTCCGATTTTGTCCAGTCTGGATCTTGTTTATCCCTGCTGTGGAGGAACATTCAGGCTACTGCCTGAGTTTTTTCTTACGCTATCTGCTTTCTGAACATGTTGCAGGAATTAATCTTAATATCGAGCAACTTTTCGATATTCATCTTTGCAGCAATACCTTTTGCAGCACCTGGCACTGACGTTACCACACCGATATCGAGTTCTTCACGCAGCTCCCGCATAACATGCTCGTCTACGAGGTCCATTTTATCGACCCCTAGTTTCTTTGCCACGTATTCTTTTGCCTCGCCTATGCGCATATTCTTTGAGAACTCCATTCTTGCGACAAGGTCTCCTGCAGCCCTTATTCCAGTCATACCTGAAGCCATTATGTGTGCGATCGGCATACCCAATGGGTCGCCGACCCCGATCTATATGCCGTCTACGCCTGCAATTTCGACCATTGCCTTGCTTGCTCTGGTAACCGCATCAATAGGAGGAGTCTCAAGCATAGGAATTCCGCCAACGCCCATGCCCATGTCAACGTGACAGGGAATCGGAGACGCCTCGACAGCTGCCTTCATGAAGGTAACTGCACGGGCAAGGTTCCAGGCTGAGGTTTTGCTGGTATTGGTGTTGCATACTGGCCCGAAAACGTTTGCTCCTGCCTTTGCAATAAGTGGAGCCTGCTGGTGAGGCCACAGCCCTGCAAGGGTAACGCCATCGTACTGAAGGTTTCCGTGCATACCAAGTACACATTCTCCTGCCATGCCTGCTTCAATGTACATGTCAGGAAACTCCTTTCTGAGAGCCTCGATTGCATGGAGTGTGCCGTACATATCTCCGTCGCCTGCTGCGCCGGTTGTGTCGAAGTTGACACCGTCAGCACCGGAGGCAAAGAGTTTTTGCATAACCCATACTGTGTCTCTTGTGAGGTGTTCGGCAGCGTGTTCCATTGATTCCCAGGCTTCCTGGATCTTGAAAGCTTTCATAAGGTCGCCGGGGTTCTCAAAAGGCCCATCAGGGGTGTAGTAAAGCCCCATATTTGGCATTGCACCGTAAAACAATGGAATAATCATGTTCTGCTGGCAGACTTCCATTGCCTGGCACTCGTTTGATACGACAGGTTTTACAGGCTTAAAACTGTAATCGATGTGCCCGAGTTCCATTGTGTCGGCACCGAAAGCACGCTCATGCATCATGCAGCCAACTAAGCGGCTGGAAGGAATACCGACACCACTGTTACCCTGGTCACCGTCAAGCCTTATAGTGCCGATGTCGTGCGTTACGGGAATTTCCATACCCTGTTCGACACTTACAGCCTTACCGGGCATCATAAGAATTTCCGCAAGCTTGTCAATTTCATCGGCGCTGAGGGCAGAGATCTCACCAAGGTCGGCAGCGTTTGCAGTTCCGGCTTCGATCTCAGCCATGATTTTCTCTTTGGTAAGGAAGACACGTTTTCCGTCTCCCATTCTCAAAGCGTATTCAGTTGCCATTTTTATCCTCCTTTCTTTTTATTTTTATTAATCAAATTTAGGAAACTGTATTCTGGGGTTCAGAATTTTGATACAAAGGTTCTGGCCTGCCAGAGGGCCACTATTGCCAGAACAAGGATCAAAACCATCCAAAGGATCTTTGCTTCCGGTATGAAGGAGTTTGCCCAATATGCATTGTAAGCTTCTAGAGCAGCTGCTGTTTGCGTCATATTTATCCTCCTTATGGTCACAAATTTCTCAAGCAGGCATCAGAACCTCGGGATCTCCCAAAGTCTGTGATCACATACTTGTGCAGAAGGAATTCTTTTTTGTAAATTCCTTCTTCGTCAATTTTCTGCTCCACATCCTTCAGCATTCCTCCAGATGCCAGCTCGATGATGTCAAAGTTAATGCTGTCTCTGCCATATGCACTGTTCATGCCGTACTCTTCCTGGATTTTTGAAACTATCTCATAGTTCCAGTATTCTTTCCCATCCAGAAGAATCTCCAGAATCCTGAACTTTATAGGACGATTTCCACCCACTTCATTCACCTCTCAGAGTTTCAAGTGCACTTGCATCTTCCGTAAACATAACAAAACTGCCAATAACACAGAGGGTGCCTCCGATAATGATAGTCCATTGGGGGACATTTCCAAAGAAGAGGAAAATGAAGATAATGGAACACAGCCCATAAAGATTTCCGATGCCCTGGCCTCTTCCAACCCCTATGAGCGGGAAGGATTTGT
The DNA here is from genome assembly GCA_002508465.1 of Methanosarcina sp. UBA7. Taxonomy (GTDB): domain Archaea; phylum Halobacteriota; class Methanosarcinia; order Methanosarcinales; family Methanosarcinaceae; genus Methanosarcina. Next base: position 3,090 of record DAQQ01000075.1, read on the forward strand.
ACCAGCAGACATAACAGAAACCAAAGGTAATCCCTGCAAAGATCAAGACCAGCAGGGTCATCGGTTCAAAAACCTGGAGTGCGAATGAATACATGGGGTAACCAAAGAGTGCGAGCAAGGGTACAATAATGATCCACCAGATAATGTTTTCTCCAAGGAAGCGAAGAGTTAATCCGGCATCAGGCTCTGAAATGTCAAGCCCTTTACCTGCAATTGCACCTTCAATTCCCCAGCCAGCGGCAGCCATCAAACCACCCAGATATCCTATCCACTGAACATTACCTGAAGAGAGATCAGAAAGAAGCCCACCACCGAAGATTGTAATGCCTCCAATAATGATGACTCCTATGCCTATAGCTGCTCTTTTAGAGATTTTTTCTCCATACCAGTAATAAGCAAGAATCGATCCCACTACAGGATAAAGAAGACCAGCAACTGCTGCAAACGCTCCACCAATGAAACCCATAGCAATAAAAGAACCTAGAATTGCTATAGGACCTCCGAAGATAGAGGCAAGGAAGAACCATTTGGAGCACGGATGGAATTCTTTAAGAGTTCGGACAAGCTCTCCGTATTTGCCAAGTACTCCGTTCCAGATCATCAGTGCAACCATGACCGTAAGTGCGTTGAAAGCAGTAATGAGAACAGCAGTTATAACAAGAGCTGTACCATCTCCACCTGTTTTGGCAATAGTTGCCTGCATCTGATCGAACGGGTTAAGCACCCAGACGACAGTACCCGGTAGATACCAGATACCCCAGAATACAGCACAGAAAAGGGCCCACATATACCCTTTACTGATCTTTCTTTTACTTTCCTGTTTTTTTAAGGTTCTCAAATCCACGAAAACTCCCTCCATTTTTCAGAACGCTGTGGAGTTCCCTCAGGACATAATCTCCAGTCCATCTCCACAACCTGAAAGTGCAGCCCAAAAGCTCTTTTTGGGGTTTTCATACCTGGGAATGTTTTTCAAGTTTTTTAGATTCAAACTTCTTTTCGACTATTGTTTTTAGCTGTTTTTCAGACTGTATATAAGTTTTCCATCTTTACAATCGTTTCAGCCGTTTTTGTAATATTCCCTTGAGTGGTATGATTTGCAAGAACTGTTCCAGCTATATCCTAAGCTACAGTTTCGCAAATATTGCACAAAATAGAGTTGCAGAAAATGTATTCAAACGTACATTTTCTGCAACTTAATCCATTTACTAAGGCTGCTTTATCAGACGTTCAAAGCTGCTTTTATCTTGGCAACTGCGTCATTGGCAGTTTCACCATAGATATTTGCGCCGATCTTGTCTGCCCAGTCCTGGGTAACAGGAGCGCCACCGACCATAGTCTTTACCTGGTCACGAACACCTGCTTCTTTCAGCTGTTCCTCAATCTGGATCTGGTTGACCATTGTGGTTGTCATAAGTGCGGAGGATGCGACAACCTGTGGTTTGAGTTCTTTCACTTTTTCTACAAAAGTCTTAATTGGGACATCTCTCCCAAGGTCCACTACTTTAAAACCTGCAATTTTAAGCATGGAAGCTACAATGTCCTTTCCGATAGAATGGATGTCGCCTTCTATAGTTCCGATAGCGACGATTCCGAGGCTCTTGGTCTGAGACTTACGCTTTTCCATTTCCGGGGTGATAACTTTTATACCGGCGTTCATTGCTTCGGCAGCTGCAAGTACGTGGGGAAGGAAAAGTTCACCCTGACCGAATTTTTCTCCTACTTCCTCCATGCCTGCAGTAAAGCCTTTCTCAATAAGCTCTACAGGGTCAATTCCTGCAGCAAGAGCTTCTTCTGCGACTTCTGCTGCAAGTTCATCGTCAAAATCGGTAATTGCTTCTTTTGCTTTTGCAATGATTTCTTCTTTGTTTGCCATTTTTAGATCTCCTGAATATCTGGGTATTAATTACATGCCCCTGAAGGCTTTGTCAGCCTTGTCCACGATTGCCTGCATATCCTTGAGAATGTCTGCATCGATTGGGGTTACCTGGTGGTTTTTAAGAACGTCTACTACCTTTTCATGTGCAACTGTTGCAAGGTCCTTTGAGCCTGCTGCAGCCCAGTCTCCGAACATGTGTCTGTCAATGAGCATTGGGTTAGACGGGTAGTCCACAAGCTGCCTTGTCTGTTTAAGGGCCAGGAAATTGTTTCCGATGCCTACTTTCTGGATAGATTCGACTGCGAGAGTTTCTTCTGAGACAGGAATTCCCTGCATGGCTTTCTTGACCATTCTGAAGATATCATTGTCAATGACAAGCTGTTCCATTGAGAATGTCATTCCGAGCTCAAGCATTCCGGCTCCGTATATTGTGTTGGCACCGGCAAGAGCAGGCAGAAGGGTGGTCATGGTTTTTTCGTGGCCTGCCTGGTTGTCCGGGACCTTGGAATCAGACTAGGAACCTGCCACATAGGAGGGAAGGCCGTAGAACTGGGCAAGCTTTGCGACTGCACCACTGATAAGACCTAGTTCAGGAGATCCGACAGGTGCTGTACCTTTCTTGAGGTCGAAGGTAGTTGTGGAACTTCCATACCATACCTTAGATCCAGGAACTGTCAATTGAGCAAGGACGATTCCGGAAAGGACTTCAGCATTGTGGGTTACAAGGGTTCCTGCAAGGTAAACAGGAGAAGATCCACCTGACATTGCCATACTCAGAACATTAACAGGTATTCCGAAACGGGCTCCTTTAATTATGACCTGGCAGGCATTGACACTGAGCTCAAGAGGGCTGGTTGGACAAAGCAGCATGGAGAAGATAGGCTTCTTTCTTGCTTCTTCTTCATCGCCACCATAGTAAGCCTTTACAATGTCCCGGTAGTACTCGACGTTTTCACCTACAGGGTCGATGTGGTGGTAGTGCTTGGATGTGTTTGCAAGAGGGGTAAGGGTTTCATGGACATCCTGTGCGCCCTGGCCTGCAATGTCTCTTGCAGAGACCGGGAGAGAGAAGTAGTCAATATTTTCTGCCCAGTCACAGAGTTTTGCGATATCTGCAATGTCCTTTTCAACTGAGTCGACGGTTACATACTTGCCGTCCTCATATCTGCATACCTTAACACCGGTACCGAAACATGTCCAGTGTACTTTACCGCCACATTCCTGAACAGTGTTGAATTTTTTATCACGGCCCCAGAGGATAAATCTGGAGGGTGCAAGCTGAAGAGCTTTTCTTACGAGATATTCAGGGATTTTTACAACGTTAGTCTTTTCGTCGACTTCACAGCCATTTTCTTTGAAGATCTGCCTTGCTTCAGGATCAGAAACCTGAATGCCCGGGTTCATCAGAACTTCCATGGTTGCATAGTGAATTGCCTTAAGTTCATCAGTAGTAAAAAGGTTTAATTCTACGCCATTAAGTGCATTAAATCCAGCAACTGCATTATTTTTTGCCATTTTTTAACCTCCGAATAAGAATAATTTAAGCCAGAAGCTCTTTTGCTTTTGCAACAGCCTCGGTTGCGTTTTCAGCATAGCAGTCTGCACCGATCTTATCAGCCCAGGCCTGGGTTGCAGGTGCACCGCCTACCATGACTTTAACTTTGTCCCTGAGTCCTTCTTCTTTGAGGAGCTCAATTACTCCTTTTTGTCCCTGGAGAGTTGTGGTCATAAGTGCGGAAATTCCAATCATATCAGCATTGACTTCTTTTGCCTTCTCAATAAAGTTCCTGATTGGAACATCACGGCCGATGTCATATACTTCAAAACCGGCAGATTGGAGCATTGTGGATACAATTGCTTTTCCAATATCATGAACATCACCTTCTACGGTACCGTTCACAATAACACCGAGCTTTGAGCCGGAAGCTCCTTCAGGCATAAGATCCTTAAGAGCTGCAACTCCTGCAGCCATCGCATCGGCAGCCATCATCACATGTGGCAGGAACAGTTTTCCTCTCTCGAAAAGGGTACCAACCTCATTCATGCCTGCGGCAAGCCCTTTTTCAATTATTTCGGAAGGTTCCAGTTCTCCTTTAGCTTTTTCAACTACAGCGAGTACTGTATCCTTCTTGCAGGAAATTATAGCATCTGCAAGTTCCTGAAGCAATTCTTCTTTGCTAATGTTGCATCCTCCGTTTTAGTTTTTGAGATATAGAGACTTCTCTCCTGTAATTATCACGAATAATCGTGAACATTCAGGCTGTAAGCTCATGCTTCTGGGTGAAGCGATGAATGTACAGGAAGAAACTCACGATCACCATGGGTGGGAAACCATGATCACCTCAAGCGAGACAATGAAACCATGAAGAATTCATGATTACGCTGATTGGGGTTCATGAGTGTTTTAGCAGAGGGAGTGTTTTTTGTGCCATTTTAATCCCGTCTGATAACTCATCTTTCAGATGTCTCCACTACTTTGTTGGTTATTCGTCTATATATATTTTTCTAAAAATTCTGTAATGAAATCAAGGGTATTATTTATAGTTTTCGGTTTTTCAATTTTTATTTGTATATTAAGGAAGAAAATAAAATAAAATTATCAAAAAATATAAATATTAAATGCTCAAAGTGTATTTTTATAAAGTTTCTTTTGGTTCAGACCTCAAGTGACATTCTGGTGGAGACTGCTTTCAGGTCTCATCCCACTAACAGATTTTGTTGCCCATGGTCGACGAAAGGGCCGCAGTCAGATCTGCATGATAGTGAGTTTCAAATGCCCTTTTCCATAGATTGCTATCTGTCTTATCTTTTCACTTTTCTCTCTATTTGTACTCATATATTAGGAAGTAGGCAACCGTTGTATTATGTGTTACTATTTATAGATTTCCACCAGTTGTGGTGCAGGTTCTGCAAGTTCTATAGCCTCCATATCTACCATCGAAAACTGAGCTTCTTTTTGATAAAAAAAGATAATGAAATCAGAAAAGGCAATGAAATCAAAAAAGGTAATGAAATCAAAAAAGATATATTGATTATTAAGGTAAATTATAAGCTTTTGGATTCCTCGTACCCTGAAATGCAGAGCCTGTAGGCCCTGTTGACTAGTTCCAGCATTCTGGAATCTTCCCTCTCTATTTTTATTCCGCAGGCGAGGGAAAGGTATTCGGCAAGGTCAAAAATTTGTATTTTTTCATCCTGTCCGGCTTCAATAAGATTCTGCATGCAGCCTCCGCAGTTAGTTATAATTATATCACAGCCCAGTTTTTCGGCAGCTCTGTACCGGTCAGAAGCCACATCCAGGGACTCAGATGGGTAATTGACCCTTACTCCGCCTCCAAAACCACAACAAGCCGAATTTTTAGGAGTTCCATTGGCAAGTTCGGTGCCAGGAATTTGCTCAAGCACATCCCTTGCTTCTTGAAATATTCCCATTGCCCTGGTCAGATGGCAAGGGTCATGATAAAAAACCTTATGCTTGAGAACAGCTTCGGGAGTGAGTTTTTCTTCTTTTATAAGAAGCTCAAGGTACTGGGAAACATGCAGCACTTGAAAATCAAGTTTCCCAAAAATTCGAGGGTATATATCTTTAAATGCCTTAAAGCAGCCAGGACAGGCTGTAATGAGAGTTTTAGCCCCCCTTTTCCGTATTTCATCAATGTTCCGCTGTCCGTTCCTCTGAATTGGCCCTGGATCTCCTGCACCCGCAGATACGGCTCCACAGCAGTATTCGACTCCACTCAGGACAGTGTAATCAACTGCAGCTTTATCCAGCAGGGCAACCGCAGCTTGCGCCATTATTTTGTTGATATACGTGCCTGCACAGCCTGGAAAATAGACTACTGAACCTGAGCTTTCCTTATAAATAGGGTTTTCGTCCAGCTCGGCAATCTTCTTAAATAGATTGTTCTCAGCCTCAGGGTCTACCATTGTCTGCCTGTCTGTAAGTCCGTGTTCACTGACCCACTTCTGTCTGGCAGGAGAAATAAGCTTTTTTATTCCCAGTTCCACAGGACAGGCGTTTGTACAGAGTCCGCATGTCAGGCAGCGCATCAGAGAGCCGGCATCAATATCCGAATTTCCGTCCAGATATCCATACAACCGGTTAAGCAAACTCAGGTCATTGTAGCGAGGGCAAACCTTGAGGCATTGCCCGCATTTTTTACACTCTGACCTGTGCTTTTCTACGATTTCCATTTTTTAACTCCATATTTTTTTAAATTCATATGACTTATTTTTTTTAGATAATTTTATCAGATATTTTTAAGTAATATTTTTTATCAGATATTTTTAAGTAATATTTTTTATCAGATACTTTTAAGTAGTATTTTTTATCAGGTATTTTTACCGGATATTTTAACAATATCTTTAATATAAATCATTAAAACTTCTTTTTTGACAGGAAATCCTTAAAAGTTCCTCCTTGACATGAGTTCTTATAAGTTTTTCTTGATAATAAATCACCTACAAATCACTTAAAAGTCGTGAGAATTAAATCAAAATTACTTATAAACCATAAAAACCACTCAGGACTCACTGTGAAGTCAGTAAGTAATTGAAATAGTCCTTTAAAATCACCAGAAAATCTTTAAAAATTCTCTTTTTGACAGAAACTCTTTTATTGTCCCTGTTTACATTCTGTCTGGATAATCATCCCACCTCAGGAAGCCCTTAATAGCAGATTGGAAGTGCGGAAATGTTTTTTCCCAAAAAGATAAGCTAATATTCAACCATACTATCATCTATATGTAGCTATACACGCAGCCAGTAAAAAGAAGGGGTTAAAAATCTTCGACGAACTCAAAAACAGTGCAAGAACGCTGATAATTCCCATTGCTCGCTTGATTCCTTTATCTCCTAACACTCTCACGTTACTTGGTTTTGCCGTAAGCATTGCTGCAGGAGCAGCATTTGCGCTGGGCAAACCCTTTGCGGGTGGTCTTCTTATCCTTTTTAGTGGAGTCTTTGATATTCTTGACGGAGGAGTTGCAAGGGCAAAAGGTCGGATTACACCTTTTGGAGGTGTACTCGATTCGGTTTGCGATCGTTACTCTGACGGCTTGATGTTCCTCGGGATAATAGCAGGCGCGGTTAACGGCAGGCTTGTCCTTTCTCCTATAGTGCAAATCGAAGGCTGGCTCTGGGCAGGCTTTGCTCTGATAGGCTCCTTCCTGGTAAGCTACACTCGTGCTCGTGCAGAATCCGCAGGCTGCCGAAAACTGTCAGTCGGAATTGCCGAACGTACGGAAAGAATGATTCTTCTGGCTCTGGGCGGAATTTCAGGTTTTCTCGGCTGGGCTCTAGTACTTGTAGCTGTATTTTCCCACATCACTATTATTCAGCGAGTCCTTCGGGCAAAAAGCATATTGAATAAACCTTCTGAAGCTGATTCTCAAAAACCGTAATAAGTTCGATCCTGCTAAGAGATCTAGATAAGTATAATATTTATGAACAATGAATTACTGTAAAAAATACAGTAAAAAGAATTTCCCTACTTTCTTCTACCGATACTCATTTATACTACATATTTGATTACAATAGTTGACGGTAAACAAAGAGATTTACCATTAAGAAAGTACAACCTGCTCTGCGGGGCCGTAGGGTAGCCTGGTCCATCCTGCAAGACTGGGGGTCTTGCGACCTGAGTCCAAATCTCAGCGGCCCCACCAAAACCTTATTTATATGCTAATTTTGATGAATTTTACACTTTACACTGTTACACTTATCTCTAGCTTTACCTGTTTTTGTTCTATGTTTCAATTTTCAGATTCTTTTATTGTTTTTTCGTCATATTAGAAAGGAAGTAACTTGCTATACTTTTATTTTTAGTAGCCTGTGTACATTCACTTTCGCCTTTTATCTATTATCTCTAACTTTTAATTAACTAAGTAACTAAAAAATAATAAGTAAATATTATATTTAGAACCTGTGGCCAATAAAAAGTTATATATGCTTATACTACCAATATACAATTATACGACTCATATACACTTAAAACTAAATCTGGCAAAGTAAATCTGGGTCGTTGATGTCGGAAACTGTGTAAAATTAAATTATGGTACTCAGGTTCTTTCACTGAGTATCGGGATACTTTTGTAAGTGGAGTCGGCACGTCATAAACAAAAAATATTTGCAAAAGTTTCAAAGGGAGTGATATATTAGTTACACACAGTCTAATATCATTTGATATCTAAAAGTTTGCACCTGAAAAATCACCTAGATTACTATATCCGAACTTCCGCTTTTTAGGTACAGATACGCTATCTCTGAGAAGCTAGATGACTGCGATTTAGAGTATTGCCTTGCGTTTGATGTGCTTAAAAACGCGGAAGTTAAAGTTACTATCCTACTTTCCGCAGTAAATTTTCGTAAATTCATATTTTTACCGCTATCGATTTTTAGTTAAACGTGGATTTATTGGATTTTTATGCAGTAGGTAAAAGCAACCATTTGGTGTATTTAGAAACAAAAAACGATATCATTCAATTTTCACCAGATGCCATTAAAAATCCAAATTATTTGCATTTGTTCCAAAAACGCCATCAGGAAACATATTGATTTTCAAAAAAATACTGCGGAATGTGGGTTCTATGTTGTTGCTTTTGTCATTGATAAGGCACTATCGTATATTCTCGCAACAACAAACACAACTAAGTACCCACCGCAAAATAACTTAGGAATGATTCAAATATAACATCAAGGGTTTTTGTTGCCACATGATTATTTAAAGGATATAACTATAGATCAATTCCCAATGAAAATTTGAAGTTATATCTTTATCGTTCCTAAACATAAAATCAGCGCTATTGATTCTATAATAATTGGACGTAATTTGTTGTTGATCTTCATTATCCTGCTCCATTTCCGTAGTTTCAAGTAAAAAATATCGATAGTTAGAATCTGCTTATGTAGTTAAAAACTTTTCAATTCACCCAAATAATAAATATGGTATTCAGGGTTTGGCTCAGAAGATAAGGCACTTTGTATTTGAAAAAAAGTTGGAAATTTGCTTTTTCATCAGGGTTTACTAAAAATTCATTATCTGCTATTGTCTGAGGGTGATTTATTCCATCAGTGTAAGTAGCTGGTAGATCTGGACTGTACATTACTTCATTCCATTCCAACACTCATGCATTAGGATTTATATTGTAACTGACATTCTCAGCGTTATTCATTTCAATAGTTGCAATTACAAAGAAACATTCAGAGTCTGCTTTTTCAAATTCAAAATCAAGGCTTCTGCGTCGAGTTGTAAATTTCCACTAATCTTACATGGTTATTATCTGGAGCATATAATGCTCCCTTTTCCAGTAAATTCTGGACGGCCTCTTCCAACTCAACAACGTGAAATATTTTGCTGGCATAAACTTCTTTTTTTGGAATATTTACACTATAACCGTAATGATCAACTAACCAGAAATACAATTTTCTAGCATTTGGAAACAAACTTATTTCCTTTGCGGTCCGGTTTAATTGCAAACTTGCAGTTTGGGCAGCGTATACATAAGTGTTCTACCAAATTGATACCGAGCGGTTAATTAAATCTTTTGTTACCTCTTGCGAAAAGTGCAGTCTTGCCATTGAAGAACTAATTTTTGGAACTACCATACCCATATTCTTGTTTGGAATTGTAGAAAACACTTATATTATTGTTTTTATATTCATGTACTAATAAAATAGAAATAAAAGTATCCATATTATATAAATGCCAGGTGAGGTAACAAAAAAGCAGAAGTAATAACCCTATTTACATATTATGAAATCTGAGATCCTGTTAATTTAAGATAAAAATCCAACCCAAAGGTGGTATGATGTTAAAAAGATATTTAGTACACATATTTCTAGTAATATTTCTTAGTTTAACTACCATACCTTGTGTACTATGCGCACAGAGTACAATATCAGTGAATGCTACATCTATAACAGATGCACAGACTTCAATAAATAGTGCAATAAATTCCGTCTCCGCAGGTGCAACATCAAATAACCCGGGATATGTACTCCTTAATGCTGGCATATATAATATAAGCGGACCGATACATTTAAAATCCAATGTAGTACTAAAAGGTGCAGGCGACAGCACAATAATCTTTTCTAATGGTTCAGTTTGTACCTCCAATGAAGCACCTGCATATATATATGGGTTAAATGTTTCTAATGTCGAAATATGTAACCTCCAATTCCAGAGTACAGCAAGGGGGCCTCAAGACGGTGGTCATAAGGGCGGTCGATTTTGTATTAATCTAAACTCGACTAACAATAGTACAGTACATGATATTTTATTTACCCCCTACCTTTACTGTGATGGTGTACGAGTGGAAAAGGGTTCCAATATAACCGTGTATAATTGTAGGGCTCGTACAGGACATGACGGAATATCATTCCTTTTAGGTTCGTCCAATTGTCGAGCATATAATAATGATATTGATATTAGAGTTAATACTGGCATCAGGGTAAGAGATTCAAAAGGCATTAGACTTGACCACAACACCTTTTACGGTCTACATGGATCTGGCTGGTGTTGTACTGAAATGGAAGAGAATGTTTCGGCAGAAATAGATCACAATATTTTCCATGATTACAGAGGTTTATCAGGCAACGCTGCAGTCCAACCACGTCATGCAAATGGTTCTGTTTCTGTTCATGATAATGTTTTATGGAATGTTGGGAATATCTCTATGGGTTCGGGTTCAGGGAATATAATGGATCCATCCGACAAAAATGTTAATTATTGGGTATTAAAAGGATATGGATATGGTTCTATTAAATAAACCCACTACAATTTGGGTATTTTTGCAAGAACTACCAAATCGAGGTTCCGTTGCAAAAAATATTTGCTAGGGACATAATAAAATAAAAAAGAGGTAACTATTCAGCCTATGTAAAACAGAATAAATAACCATCTTCATTAAAACTCAATTGACAAATTTCTGTAAATTGATTTTACTAATAATTTATTCTCTCATTTATTTTCATTCTTTTTATTATTTTCAATAACTCTTCCACGCAGGTAATTTTCCCGGATTTTTTCGATCATTTCCTCATTAGCTTCAATAACAAAGGCTCCTACATAACCGCATTCCTTGCAGTGGTAAACTGCACCTGCATACCCGCCAACTTCATAATATAAATCTGCGTTTCCGCAGACAGGGCAAACTTCTATGAGTTTTTCCTGATCCAGAACAACTCCTCCTTCAAAATGGCTTTCAATACTGAATTGTTAAATATATATAAGAAGGATGATTTTAATAAAGATATCATCTCTATTAATCAATATTTAAATGTATTACCAGTATTTATGGAATCCTGACCAGGACATCTAACAAAAATGTCTTACAAGGGTATTCTCCAGTCTGAGAAATACTGAGAAACCTGGAATTCCCAATAAAATCCCAATTTTAAACAGAATGATTCAAGGCCTAAAGTGAGTAAAAAATGACTGAAATGATGACCCCTGCAATGCGCCAGTACTACGAAGCCAAGCAGGCATATCCTGACACCCTGATCTTCTTCCGTATGGGGGACTTCTATGAATCCTTTGGGGAAGATGCAAAAACTATTGCAAAAGAACTCGAGATCACGCTTACAGCCCGAGGCAAGGACAAATCAGGAGAGAGAATGCCTCTTGCAGGAATACCCTACCATGCAATTGATACCTATCTGCCAAGGCTCATAAGTAAAGGGTATAAAGTTGCAATTTGCGAACAGCTTGAAGACCCTAAAAAGGCAAAGGGAGTTGTAAAACGAGGGGTTGTCAGGGTGGTCACGCCAGGTACGGCAATTGATTCATCCATGTTTTCAGATGCCTCAAACAATTACCTTATGGCAGTTGCTGGGCGAGAAATCGGAAAGTCCGGAAAACATGCTGAAAAGGAAATAGAAATTGGAGTATCCTTTCTCGATATTTCCACAGGAGAATTCCTTACAACTCAATTCAGGGACTCAGAAAGTTTTGAAAAGCTTCTAAGCGAACTTGCTCGGATGCGGCCGTCCGAATGCATTCTTCCTCCTTCCCTGTACGGAAATTCAGACCTTGCCGAGAGGTTGGGAGCTCAGACTATTGTGCAGGAGTTTTCTCCCGACATTTCCGGAGCAAAAGAAGCTGGAGAAAGGCTAAAAACCCATTTCAAGGTTGCAACTCTTAAGGGCATGGGCTGTGAGAACCTGGACTTTGCAGTGTATTCGGCCTGGGCTGCCCTGGAATATGCACAGACTACGCAGATGCGGGAGCTTACTCATATCAATACCCTGAGAACTTACTCGAACTCCGAATTTATGATTCTTGATTCCGTAACCTTGCGGAATCTCGAAATCGTGAAAAATGTGCGAGATGAAGGGGACGAAAATTCCCTCTACCGTGTCTTGAACAGTACGAAAACACCGATGGGAAGCCGTACCCTGAAAAAGTGGCTTTTGAAACCTCTTCTTTCCGTAGAAAAAATTAACCATCGGCTCGATGCTGTTGAAGAACTGTCAGCAAATCCTCTGCTCCGCTACGATATCAGAAACTGGCTTTCAGAAGTAAGGGATATCGAACGCCTTGTAGGTAGGGTAGTATATGGCAACTCAAATGCAAGGGACCTTGTATCTTTGAAAAAATCCCTTGAAGCTTTGCCTTCTGTCCGAGACTCACTTCTGGATAAGGTTGAATCCGAAGATTTAAATGAGATTGCAGTCGGGCTTGCATCATTTTCCGAACTTGAAAATCTGGCTGAAATAATAGATCAAGCAATAGGTGACGAACCACCTGTCTCAGTTCGAGAGGGAGGTATGATAAAGTCGGGATACAGTGAGGAACTTGATGAACTCAAGGATATTGCAAGCAATAGCAAGCAGTGGATTGCAAATTTTCAGCAGAAAGAAAGAGAAAGAAGCGGCATAAAATCCCTGAAAGTGGGATATAATAAGGTTTTTGGATATTATATAGAGGTGACCAATGCCAACAGCAGCCAGGTGCCTGATGACTATATCAGAAAACAAACCATGTCAAATGCCGAGCGTTTCTTTACCCCTGAACTCAAAGAAAAAGAGAGCCTTATTCTGACAGCTAATGAAAAAGCTATAGCTCTCGAGTATGAAATCTTTACTGAAATTGTACGGACACTTTCAGCTCATTCAAGAAAACTTCAGGAAACCGCCGAAAGAATAGGCACGCTTGATGTCCTTGCAGACCTGGCTGAGGTAGCAGAAAATAACAATTATATCAGGCCCCAGCTTACGGACGACTGCAAAATTCTTATCCGGGATGGAAGACATCCTGTAGTTGAAAATGCCTTACATGGCGGCTTTGTCCCAAACGATACCGAAGTGGACTGCAAGGAAAACCAGTTTTTGCTGGTAACAGGCCCGAACATGGCAGGCAAGTCCACTTATATGCGTCAGACAGCACTTATAGCTATTATGGCTCAGGTAGGTTCTTTTGTTCCTGCATCCTATGCTTCAATAGGGATTATTGACCAGGTCTTTACAAGAATTGGGGCATTTGACGATCTTGCAAGCGGACAGAGTACCTTTATGGTAGAAATGGTTGAGCTTGCCAACATCCTGAATAATGCAAGTCCCAGAAGCCTTGTGCTTCTTGATGAGATTGGCAGGGGAACTAGTACCTATGACGGGTACAGCATTGCAAAAGCTGTTGTGGAGTTCCTGCATAACAGGGGGAAAGTGGGAGTAAGGGCTCTATTTGCAACTCATTACCACCAACTCACAGCCCTTGAAGAGAAATTAAAAAGAGTCAAAAATTATCATATCGCTGTAAAAGAAGAAGGTCATGAGTTAGTTTTCCTGCGAAAGATCGTGCCTGGTGCAACGGATAGGAGTTACGGAATCCAGGTTGCAAGGCTTGCAGGCGTCCCTGAAAAGGTAATCGAAAGAGCAAATGAGATTCTCAAAGACCTCGAAAGAGAAAACATGCTTGAGGAAGCTGAAGACAGCAATAATGGGAAAAAGAGAAAAAGCAAAGCTACAGCGCGTTATACCCAGATGATGCTTTTTGACCCTGGAAATAAAGGTGAAAATCCAGCAGAGGTAAACAGGCCCAGTCCTGTAGAAACAGCTCTTAGAAAACTGAATGTGGAAGAGATGACACCAATAGAAGCCCTGAATAAGCTCCATGAGTTGAAAAGGCTGCTGAATTAATTGACTATATCGATTAGAGTCAATTAATTAACAGGATTAACGTGGTCGATTAAGGGTCGATTATGGGTAGATTGAGAATCATTAAGGATCAATTAATTGCAGGATTAAAGATCATTAAGGGTCGATTAAAGATTAATTAATTGCTGGATTAAAGGTCGATTAAAGGTCGATTAAAGGTCGTTAAAGGATGCCCAATGAAACTTTGGTCTGGACGGAGCAAAGGAATGATGGAAGAACACATTGAAGAAAAGAAACAAGCTAAGGGAAATAAAATTCGGATCCTTGATAAGGATACCATAAACAAAATTGCAGCAGGTGAGGTAATCGAGCGACCTGCGTCCGTAGTGAAAGAGCTGATAGACAATTCAATCGATGCAGGATCTACGGATATCCGAATTGAAATAGAAAAGGGTGGAAAACGTTCCATTCTTATCCGGGATAACGGATGCGGGATGAGTAGGGAGGACGCCCTGCTTGCATACAAAAAGCATGCAACGAGCAAGCTCACGAGGATTGAAGATCTCAACACTATTTCTACAATGGGTTTTAGGGGAGAAGCCCTTTCTTCTATTACAGCGGTTGCGAAGGTCGAAATTCTTACCCGGCCCTCTGAAGAGATTACAGGTACCAGGATAGTGATCCAGGGTGGAAAAGTTCTGGAAACTTCGGATGCAGGCACGGCTCCAGGTACATCTGTGCACGTAAAAGACCTGTTTTACAACACTCCGGCAAGGCAGAAATATCTTAAAAGTGACCGTACCGAGCTTGCCCATATTACAGATACGATAACGCAGCTTGCTCTGGCAAATCCGGAGATTTCCTTTACTCTGCTCAGTGAAGGAAAACCAGTCATAAGAAATGCAGGTTCAAGTGACCCTTTCAAAAGCATTGTAAACCTTCTGGGCCCGGATACTGCTCGTTCAATGCTTCCCTTGGAATACAGGACCGAAGATTTTGAAATTCTGGGGTACATATCAAAGCCCGAAACCACTCGAAGAGAAAGCGATCAGATTTTCCTGTTCGTAAATACCCGTCCGGTAACCTCAAGAGCCATCAATAAAGCTATTCGAGAAGGGTATTATACCAAAATTCCTAAAGAGCGTTATCCTGTGGCAGTGTTCTCTCTTATTGTCGATCCCGGGGAAGTGGACGTTAATGTACATCCCCGCAAAGCCGAGGTGCGTTTCAGCCGGGAGAAAGAACTTGGAGATGCGGTCACGTTTGCGATAGAGAAAGTACTTTCTGAGAATGTTCTGGCTCCTGAAATCCGGGATAAAAGAGACCGAACTTTTCAGAAAACGTTCAAGGCTTCAGTCTCTTCAGGTATACCGCAGGTCTCCGAAGCTGCGGAAATTTTTGGAAGGAAGGATGCCGTAAAGGACATCGGAATTCCGGATACCGGTCTTCATGAAAGGGGCAAGGTTGTAAAAGATAAGTCTGAGACCTACGTTTATCCGGTAAAAGATACCGAGAGGAGACTAAAACGTTCCGAGCGTCTCCTGGATTTAACTGCAGAAGGAGAAGCGCAGGAAATCTCAGGCGATAAAAAGCTGAATATTAAAACCGAGCAGGAAAGGGAAAGAGAAAAAGAAGAACGTGAAAAAAGAATAACAGATATTCGAGAGAATCAAACTAAAAAGACAGGTTTGGAAGATAAAGAACTTGGGGATATAAGTACTGAAAATGGTTCAAAACCAAAACAAAAATCGAACACGAATTCTTTTGAAAACCTTAGAGTTATAGGGCAGGTGTCTAAGCTATACATCCTTGCTGAAAGGGGGGAAGATCTTGTGCTTATTGACCAGCATGCTGCTCACGAGAGAATTCTTTACGAGCAGGTTTTAAAAATGAAAAAGTCGAGGGTGCAGGAGCTGATCACACCTGTAACCATAGACCTCACCCCTAAAGAAAAAGTCCTTATGGAAGAATATATTCCTCATATGGAAGAGTGCGGTTTCGGGATTTCGGAATTCGGGGACAATACATACGTAGTAACTTTCATACCTGAGGTTTTCGGACGGCTTGAGGATCCCGAGATTATACACGATGTAGTTTCGGATCTATTAGCTTCGGGAAAAGTTAAAAAAGATACAGGAATTTCGGAAAGGGTTTGCAAGACCATTGCATGCAGGGCTGCGATTAAAGGGGGAGCTGCTTGCAGCCCCAAACAAATGGAAGAGCTAATAGAACAGCTTAAAAAGGCCGAAAACCCTTATTCCTGCCCTCACGGCAGGCCCACTGTTATCACATTTACGAAGGGAGAACTGGACCGCATGTTTGCAAGAATCCAGTAAAATGGGCTGTAATATGAAAAAATAGCTGTCCGGCTTTTTATTTATCTCTCGAGTTCAATATCTCCCGAATTTCTTGACTCAAGTCCGATAACACCTTCTATCTTTAATCTGATCATTAAAAAGTAGTGAGTCTATATTGTAATGAGATATTTTTTAATGAGAAATTTGTTTCAAAGTTGAAAAATGAAGCTGGAGAACCAAAGTATGAGGATTCTATGGAAATATTATGGAGATATAATTGGCACGTCCATAATCAATCGATCAATATACTTCTATATTGGAAGATCATTCTTAGTTTCCTATATATTTATATAATAGAACTTAAGATGTAGTACTGTGTCAGACTAGTACTGGCATTTGAAAAAGGCATCATTCCCAAGGCTATTTTTCACACACCAACCCAATACCCCAAATAAAGAACGACTCCCCAATCGTTCATGAATCCAGGATAAAACCCCATTTCCGAAAAACGACTCCCCAATCCTGGGATGATGCCATCTTTTTTATATATTTTTTGTAACTATTCAGCCTATATAAAACAACGTCAATAGCCATCTTTACTAGAATTCAATTAATAAATTTCTGTAAATTGATTTTCTAATAATGTTGCCGAATGACTGCGTTTCTTCCTTTTCCGTCTATTGTTTTTTGGATTCCACTATTTCACTAAAATCAATATCAATGGGCACGTTTGGATGGGCTGAATAGTTACTATTTTTTATATATTTTTGACGCCATTCACTTTTATCATGTGTAGTAAAACCAGAAAACATGGCAAGATTTATCCCAAAAATCAATCGGGTTTTTTCCCGATTTTCACGTCAATACATTTATAATAAAAAACCTCCGAATATTCTTCCATGATAGATCCTGTTAACAATTTCAAGATCCCTGAAGAATGGATTGTCCGCACCGGGCTTGCCAGGGAAGAACTTGAAGAAAAAGTAGCATCCGGGATGATTGTGGTTCTGAGTGACGGGTCTGTCCTCAAACGAGGATACACTACTGGAACCACAGCAAGTGCTGCAGCAAAAGCAGCGGTTCTTTCCCTTAAGAAAACGGTCGATAATGTATCCGTCCCGACTCCTGTGGGACTGAGAGCTCAGCTTGAGGTCAGTGAAACCTCGCAGGGGCGTGCAATTGTAAAAAAGATTCCGAATGACCATGAATCCGATATTACCCGAGGGCTTGAATTTGTGGGAGAAGCCAGGGAAGCTGAAGGAATACGGATTCTAGGGGGAAAAGGCATAGGAATTGTCAGAAGGGACGGTCTCCAGGTCCCGAAAGGCCAGCCAGCTATTAATCCGAAACCGATGGAACAGATAAAGGCCGCAGTCCAGGAAGCTGTAGAAGAACTGGGCCTGAGTGGAGCCGAGGTTACAATTTCAATTCCGGATGGAGAGAGGATCGGAAAAGAGACCTTAAACAGCAGGATAGGGGTTGAAGGCGGAATTTCCGTACTTGGGAGCACAGGTTTTGTTGAACCCTGGAACGACCATCTTGGGGAAATGAGAGGAGACCTGATCCGCTGCACGGATAGAGTGGTCCTGACTACAGGCCGGATAGGAATGCGCTACTCCCATATGCTTTTTCCTGATTATACAGTCGTTATGATCGGAAGCAGGATCTCGGAAGGGCTTGATTACGCCTCAGGCGATGTAATTATCTGCGGGCTTCCTGGCCTTGTTCTTAAGTGGGGAAACCCTGAGATGCTTGAAGACAGCGGGTACGCGACCGTTGTCGAGATGCTTAAAAAAGAGCCTGAGCACATACGCCTGAAAGAAGCTTTTGA
>DAQQ01000075.1:21196-24138 GCA_002508465.1 Methanosarcina sp. UBA7
ATGGACAGTAAGAATGAGAGTTAATTAAGACAGGAAAAGGGGAAGAAAAATAATGATTGTCGTAGGAGTCGGAGTCGGACCCGGAATGCTCACGGAAGAAGGAATAAGGGCTATAAGGAAAGCTTCTGTGGTTTATGGTGCAAAAAGAGCCCTTGAGATTGCCCAGGAATATATTACATGTGAAGCAAAACCGATTAAGGACTATAAATCATTTCACCTTCTGCCAGCCGATGCAGTCGTCCTGTCTACAGGCGATCCCATGTTTTCGGGGCTCGGGAAATTTGCAGGAGAAAAAGATACGGTCATACCCGGGATTTCCTCTATGCAGGTTGCCTGTGCGCGTACAAAAGTGAACCTGACCAACCTCTGCGCAATCACAGCCCACGGCAGGGAATGGGAACCTGCAAAAGCCGAGTTGATTCGGGAGTTAAAGAACGGAAGAAATATTTTCCTGCTGCCGGAAGAAACTTTTGGCTCACTTGAGGTCGCAGAAATCCTTAAAGAGCTGGGTATTGAAGCTGAACTTTATACCTGCGAAAACCTCGGATATCCTGAGGAAAGGATTGCAAAAGGCACTCCTGAAAACCCGCCGGTTCCGGAGACAATTCTTTACGGGCTGCTTGTCGTACAAAAAAGGTAATTCTTGAACCGAATACAAAGTTTCGGCTGTCAGATATGCAGAATTCAGTGAGACCGATAGTTCTGTAAAGTCTATGATTTTCAGTGTGCGGCGAAACGAGTGATAGCACTGAAATCCATCTCAGGGTATCTCCGGATTTAACATGGATTGAGGTTTTACTTACTATGAAGTTTAACTACCTTGACTTGCCAGAAATTTAGCTTACCATGAGTTTTAACTGACCATGAGTTTTAACTTACTATGAGGTTCATGATCGTACAAAAGATCAAATCTCCAAAAACGACAGCAGTAATAAATCCCGCTGTAATTGAAAGCATGAACGGCAGACCAGGAGTAACCCATATCTCTTTTTCAATCAAACCTTTTTTCAGATATTCTTCAAGTTCCGGTTTTCGGTTCGCATCGAAGTCGAGACCTGTACGAGCAAACGTTTTTATGAGGCTTCCGGTTTCGTCAAGCTCAAATTTTTCAAGCAGGCCAAGGTGTTTTTTAAATTTCAGTGAAGAAATCTCTGTCCTGTATCCTATAAACATGTAAAGCGGATTTTTAATCATTTCAGGCGAGAAATGCAGAAGATTGTAGCCGAACATCCCGAGAGGAACAAGTGTTGTCAACAGAAGAGCATTTCCCAGGACAGTAAATGTGAAAAAGCCTATTGGTGAAACTCCTAGTAGAGGATATATTTTTCCTGAAAAGCTAAACACCGGATAAGAAGGAAAAAGGATGGAAAGCACGATCAGTCCCTTTGCATCTCCTCCTCCAAAAGCCCCAAATTGAAACAGGATATAGACGATGGTAAAAACAAGAATTCCTGAAGAAAGAAGAGATATGAGGTAGGAAAGTCCCTCTGTGAAAATTTGATAAATAACAAACCCCGAGCCCGATGTAAGCATGCATTTCCAGACCTTATTTGAGACCCTGCGGGATTTAAGGTCCGAATAACATGAGTACAGTAAAAAGGGCATGCTGAAGAGGATTTTAAGGATTTCTATCATTTCAACCCTGCAATGAAATTAGTTATTACAGTTATTCATATTTCATACTTATTTACTTTATTGATTATGTAAAAAACGCTTCTTGCAGAACAACTGAAGACTTCAGTTCTTATATGAAATTTCAGCAGAGTAAAAACGAGCTGAACAGGCTTGATAATAAGGTTGAAAAGAGATCGAAAAGAGATCGAAAAGAGATCGAAAAGAGATCGAAAAGAGATCGAAAAGAGATCGAAAAGAGATCGAAAATGGATTGAAAAGAGATCGAGAAGAGATCGAAAAGAGATCGAAAATGGATTGAAAAGAGATCGAGAAGAGATTGAAAAACGCTGAAATCCAGACTGAGTAAATATAATAACAATCTCATAACGTGTCGAGTCAGCCTCTACCGTTGTTAACAAGCGATAAGCTTATACATAAGAAGTTCTATTTTATGGTGCTTATCCTTTCTAAATTTCAAAAAGCAATGGGCTCGTGGTCTAGACGGTTATGACGTCGCCTTCACACGGCGGAGGTCCTGAGTTCGAATCTCAGCGGGCCCACTGATATCTTTATCCCACCCTCTTTATTCCTTATTTTTTGATTTTAAGAAGATATTGGCCTTCTTTTCTAGTGCTTCTATTCTTGCTTCAATATCAGATTTCTTGTATCAAACCATAGAGCATAAATTTCAGTTAATATCTCATCAGGATTAACTTCTCGTGGATCATTAAGATACACCTCACGGACAGGACCGGAAATTATTTTTCCATTTTCTGCAATCCAGGAAAACATTTTTTTCATAAGTTGGGTCGCACTCCTCGTAAGGGCCCTTATGTATAATCGTTGCCATTTTCCCTCCTGGAATTTCATATACCTTAATTTCTTCATCCTCGGTAATTTTAACAAATTCAGAGATAGGAAATACAACTATCATTCTCGATTCTTATTCTTAAGCTTCTCAAGCAAGCTTGATACTCTTTCCTTTGCATCCTCTGTCTCCTGCACATCTTTGGTGATGGTAATATCCAGAACATCACCTTCTTTGCTGCATGCAGGCAACAAAAAGAGAGGGATGTTAATTTTTATTGGCTCGTCATCCCTTATAAGCAACACTGCATTACCTTCTTCTATGCGGTCAAGAGTAACTTTGAAGTTTTCCATCCTCAACTCTCCAGTTTTGAGATCAGCTTTCCACTATCATCGTAGAGATATGCTGTGTCACCATCGTTGTTCCATATAGGGTCATCTAATTGCCAATAAAGCTCAGTAGCTGAGTTTGTGCCCATTCGAGTAAATATGGTTACGGTGGTTCCTGCATTCAGGGTGTA
>DAQQ01000070.1:0-10169 GCA_002508465.1 Methanosarcina sp. UBA7
TTTTTTATTCCAGTACTCATCTCTACCACATCTTGATTTTACCCAAATTATACATCCGAAAGAAAATTTTAAAATAATTGTCCACAGTAATTATATAAATGCATACATAAATTTACCACTAATGTTTTTCAATGAGGGAATAGTATATAAGGTTTTTTACACGCTCCGACAAATATATTAATTGGCTGCATTGAAGGTAAATTGATTCATTGATAAATATAATAGGTTTTCAATATAAGCAACATAATTCAATGTACATTATTGGGAGTTATAGTACATATATGTAGGATTACGGCCTTTTGAGAGAGAAAAGAATATCAAAAGAATTAATTAAATTTCGAAAGTTAAAAGTTACTAATGAAGTAGTAGTTCATATTTAAAAACTTATCTGTATTATGATAAAACGCATAAAAATAAGATAAAATGCAGAAAAGTTTTGAAAAGCAAAGAAAGAATCACTTATTTCAAAAGGATATTTTTGTAGATTGGGCTTCTCAAGCAGAATTAAAATTCATAAGAAAGAACTATATTGCCGTAGCTAATCCTGTTTTAACTCTCAGATATCCAGGAGAATACTGATCCTACTAAAAACTGAAGAGTTTTTAATCCTGGGTTTTCTCTATTAAAACTATGATCTTCAGTGTTCTGAAAAGCACATTTAATAGAAACTTAAAATGGAAAAGGAGTTTTAAAAAACCTTATCTTATTAAACATTATCTTATCATATGAAATTGCAGAAAAATGCTATCCACTTTCAATTATCCATATTTTTCAGAATCTGGAGTATTCCACCTCAAATAAAACGATTTTGGAACCCTCTCTAAAACATTTCTACAGCAAATTCAAAACCAGAATAAAGAACATTTTTAAATTATGCAAGTGAAATGAAAAAACAAAAAGAATATAAAATAGAACCATAGAGTTTTAAAAAATAATTTACGACAATAAATTTATTTAAAACACGGAATTAGGCTCTTGTTTACGATATCTCCATTTTCCTATCTGCGGCAAGTTGCAAAAGAAAAAATGAACATTTAAAAGCAGCAGTAGAGAAATGAAAATAATTAAGGAGATAGAAACTGTTTAGCCAGTTAAGGAAATAAAACTGGAGGATTTTTTACTAGTTGGGACCTGTAAATATATATACCTTGCAAATATATATCTTTTGTAAAATAATTTTTGTAAAACCCTTAATATAAGTTTTGCAAAACTCTTAATACAGGAATTTCCCTCATGAAAAATGAATTATATAAATTAATAGGATTTTAAAACAAAAGAGTTTGAGGAAACATGTGTATAGCTATTCCTGGAAAAGTAATATCCATTGTAAATGAGAATACTGCAACGATTGACATGGGCGGAATCTGCAGAGATGTGAATATGGACCTTATGGGAGGAGCTAACGAATCCCAGATAGGGAAACACTTTCTTGTCCATGTTGGATATGCAATATCCGAAATCTCGGAAGAAGAAAGTGAAGAAACAATGCACCTTCTTAGACAGATTGCTGGACTTGAAGAGATAGATACCCCAGAAAGCGAATCTATCTGAAAGCGGACGCTGATGAAAAATGGAAAACGGGAATTCACCTTCAAAGCTAGCGGCTCCTGAACTTGAAAGAAAGCTCCTGGAAAGAATCAGAGGCTCGGATAAACCACTTCGCATAATGCATGTATGCGGGACTCACGAGAGAACGATAGCAAAATATGGGTTAAGGAGTGTCCTTCCGAAAAATATTGAGGTAATAAGCGGTCCAGGATGCCCTGTTTGTGTGACTCCTGAAGAAGACGTTAATATTGCTATCGCCCTTGCGAAAAGTGGAGCAACCGTTGTCACTTTTGGAGATATGATGCGGGTTCCTGGCTCGGCCGAAAGTTTGCTGGATGCAAAATCCGAAGGGGCAAATGTAAAAATGGTCTATAGTATTGATGATGCAATTGCCCTTGCGGAAAATAAACCAGAACTTGAAGTAGTCTTTTTTGGAATAGGCTTTGAGACCACGGTTCCCGCAAATGCGGCCGCTCTTTTAAGAAAGACCCCTGAAAACTTCAGCCTCCTTACCTCGCAGAAACAAACTCCTCCTGCAGTTGAATTCCTTGCCAGGGATGCAGATGTTGATGCCTTTATAGCTCCTGGACACGTGGCAACCATAATAGGCACAAAACCTTTTGAATCTCTTGCAGAAAAAGGCTTTCCTGTTGTCGTAAGCGGGTTTGAACCGGGAGACATCCTCCTTGGAATCAACCTGTTACAAATGCAGGCAGAAAAAGGAATCTCAAGGGTAGATAACGGCTACCCGAGAGCTGTAAAACCTGAAGGAAATCAGATTGCCCTTAAAATAATGAAGGAAACATTTGAAACTTCGGACTCTGAGTGGCGAGGCATAGGAAAAATAAAGAACTCGGGACTTGTGCTCAGGAAAGAATTTGAGGAAAAAGACGCCGCAAAAAAGTACGAAGACCTGTATGCTTCTGCCCTTGAAGATGTCCGAAAGAAAACAGGGAGAAAAGACAAAAAACACTGTATCTGCGCAGCCATCCTTACCGGAAAAGCAAAACCTTCCCAATGTCCGAATTTCGGGAAGGACTGTACCCCGAAAAGCCCTGCAGGTCCCTGTATGGTAAGCCAGGAAGGCATGTGTTATAACTGGTTCAGATACTCAAGAGAAGGAGGTAACAGGGTTGCATGAGTTTTCCATTGCATGTGAAATTTTCGAGCAGGTTATGGCTACTGCCAAAGAGCACGGAGCCACGGAAGTTAAGCACGTAACCCTTCAGATGGGAAGACTGTCTCATACTAACCCGGAACAACTTAGTTTTTGTTTTAAAGTCCTTTCCGAGGAAAGCATTGCCGAAAATGCGGACTTTATTGTAGAAATGATACCACCCTCGCTTGAATGCGAATGTGGATACACGGGAACAGTAGACGAAGAAAAGATACGAGAGAACTGTGAATTCAAAAGCGAACTTCTGGCTTATGCGGCAGTCATGGAATGCCCAATCTGCGGAAAACCTGCCCAAATTACAGGCGGTAGAGAGCTTATAATTAAAAGCATCGAGATCGAAACTGAAGACCAGAATTAAAACGCAAAAATGTAAAATTAGAAATAAAATTTTCCAAGTGATGTTTATGTTAATGCACGTAATCGATATGGGACATGATGTCTACAAAGCAAATGACAAAGTTGCTGAAAAAAACAAAAAGAAACTTGACAAATACCAGGTCTTTTCGGTAAATATTATGGGTGCAATCGGATCAGGAAAGACCACTCTGATTGAAGAGGTTATTCGGCAACTTAAGGATAAGTATAAAATAGCTGTGATCGCAGGGGATGTAATCGCTGAGATGGATTCCTCACGTTTCAGGAAACTCGATGTCCCTACTATTCCTGTAAATACCGGGAAAGAGTGCCACCTGGATGCAAAACTGGTGGAAAAAGCCCTGGATGAAATTGATCTTAATAACACGGATCTCCTGCTAATTGAGAACGTAGGTAACCTGATCTGCCCTGTGGACTTTAAACTGGGAGAACACCTGAGGGTTGTAATTGTGAGCGTGACCGAAGGAGACGACATTATCCTCAAACACCCCATGATATTCAAGACTTCGGATCTTGCAGTAATAAATAAAGTTGACATTGCACATGCGGTTGATGTAGATGCCGAAAAAATGCGAGATGATATTCTTTCCTTAAACCCGAACGTGCCGGTTATCCTGACTTCAAAGCATGACTGGGAAAGCCTGGAAACCTGGATTAGCTTCATCGAGCTTGGAGTTAAAAAATCTCAGAATAGATAAGGCAAAGTTAAAGGAGTTAAGGTAGAAACCAGGTTAATAAGGATAAAGTTAAAAAACCAGGCTAAAGAGAACTAAGGTAGAAACCAGGTTAAAGAGAACTAAGGTAGAAACCAGGTTAATAAGGATAAAGTTAAAAAAATCAGGTTAAAGAGAACTAAAGTAGAAACCAGGTTAAAGAAAAATAACTCGAAAATCGGATTAAGAAGATTTTAAGTGGATTGAGAAAATCCAGCGGGTTTAAAAGGCGGAAAAAAGGAGACTTATATGAAATCCAATACCATTTCTCTTGAGCACGGTGCAGGCGGAGAAGTAATGCAGGCACTTATAGGAGAAATAATTCTTAAAAACTTTCGTAATAAAAGTGCAGGCTCGATAGGACTCGAATGTCTTGATGATGGATCCACGGTCAAACTTGAAGACTTCAATAAGGGATGCGAACTCGTACTGACTACTGATAGTCATGTGATTACACCTGCCTTTTTCCCGAATACCAATATAGGAAGACTTGCAGTTGCAGGAACTATAAATGACCTTACTGTTATGGGAGCAAAGCCCCTTGCCCTTACCTGTGCAGTCATAGTCCCTGAAGGTTTTCCACTCAAGGAGTTTGAGGAAATAATTAAAACAATGGACGAAACGGCTGCAGAGGTTGGCGTACCCATAATAACAGGCGATACTAAAACCATGGAGAAAACTGCGCTAGACTCGATTATCCTGAATACTGCAGGCCTTGGAATTACGGATAGCCCTGTAAGAGACTCAGGACTTCAACCTGGAGACAAGATTCTGGTTACAGGAACTATCGGCGACCATGGAATCTCGCTCATGGCTCACAGGGAAGGTTTTGACTTTGATACCGACCTTGCCTCGGATTCAGCTCCGCTCTGGAAACTCATAGAACCTCTCCTGAAACTCAGAACTCCGGAAGGTGAACCCGTAATCACGGCAATGAAAGACCCGACCCGAGGAGGGCTTGCAAATGCCCTGAACGAGATGGCATCAAAATCCGGAGCAGGCATTCTTATTGAAGAAGACTGGATTCCCTTCAAACCAGCCGTTTCTGCAGCCTGTGAGATGCTGGGCCTGGATCCCCTTGAGGTTGCAAATGAAGGAAAAGCAGTTATGGGAGTCAAAGCAGGCTTTGAAGAAGAAGTGCTTTCAATCCTGAGGCAGCACCCTTACGGTAAGGACGCAGCTGTTATAGGAGAAGTTACTCCGGATAAGAATGAAGTAGTCCTGAGAAACCGTTTCGGCGGTATGCGTTTTGTAGATGTACCTGCCGGAGACCCGATTCCCAGAGTATGCTAAAAATCATTAGACTTCAGTCGAGATTGATTCAAGGTAAAGGACTTTGGAATTGGGTTTAGAAGTACAGTTGTTTCCTCTCATTTAACCGAATTTACTTTTTATTTCACCTATTCATTTTATATTACATTTTTATCTTATTTTTTCTACTTTACTTTCGCAGTGTCTCTTTTCATTCTCTGTTTTTACTCTCTCGTTCGCAGTCTCTTTTCAGTCTATATTTTCAATTTACATTTTTAGAAATATCTCAGCTACCAGTCTTAAATAACGTTTAAAAGTAAATTGCCGTATAGAAATTTATAAGATAACAATAAAATAAATTAAAAAGATGTTAAGAATAAGGCAATGCGACGGAAACAAGAATATATAGAGATATCCCGAGAAGTATATTGAGAGGGATAGTTATTGAAAAAGATGGAAGTTGAAGCATGAACCGAGATTCAATTGTGGAACAGGAACTATGGCGCTCAGTTGCAGTAAATCTTGCATCTTTTCTGATATTTGGACCCCTGAATTAGTTTAAGATACATATTAGTAGAAGATATTGAAACTTTTGAGGCTTAATGAAGATCAAAGTTTCCTGTACAGGAAATAAACCCTCCCATTGCAGCGCTATTGTCTGAGCAGTCAGGGCTTTTCCAAGGTTATGCAGGTTTAAAATTATTTCATGGACATCTTAGTTAAAGATTTTTAAAATTTAAAGATAAGTTCTTTTTGCTGGCTTTTTCCTTTAATACTTTAACACATATAAAGAGTTACAGAATTTGGTATGGAGATGAAATGAAAATGAGAAATATAAATATTTTGTACTACGGAAAAGTAAAACCGGCGGATATATACGAAAGCATGTTTGAGTACATAAAAAGTTCCGGAACTTCGGACTGCGAAAAAGATTACATCGAAGATCAACCCGAATATTTTGTAGAAGAATGGCAGGTGACACTCGACTGTGAGGTGTGTTTTGGATACGATCCGATGAAAGATGCAGGAGAACTCGAAATTGATGGACAAAATTATACCCGTGTAGGTAGGGGGTTAAACGAGTTAAGTTATGTGCCCACTGATAGCCTGGATGACATTCTGTATATTATTTATCACTGTGACCATAACACGAGAAAATGTATATGTACCAGTGAAATCTTCCGGACAAAAGAGGAAGCAGAAAAGAGAGCAAACGAACTTAGAGGAAGTAACGACTTATCCTGATCTTTCTTGTTTTAGAACTATTATAAATAAAAAACTAAAAAAAGCGACCATATTTACAGGCAGAATTACCTGACCTGTGATATTAGTTGCTGACCGGCTACCTGAAAAACAAGAGAAAAACTGCTTATAAAAACGTGAGGAATTTTACTTAGAATTTCAATCCAGGAATTAAGATTACTGAACCTTATTTTTTCTATTTTTATCAACACTACTACAGAATTAGGATTTGGCATCTTTTTCTATTTTTATATTAGCTCCATTTGTATTTTGAACAAGCAACCTAAATCATTGCTGTCCCATAACACGTACTAATTTTTTGCAGCTTGTGTCTTTATAAACTGAAATAATTGAAATGCCACCCTAAGATGCGGTTGAGTCAGAGTGGAATCATGTAAAATGTCTGATATTTTGTACAAAGAAATTAAAATCCTCATTACGCCACTGTTAAATATTTATTTATATGTAAGGAGTCTATTATTTAGCGAGTTTAATGTTTTATGCGCTAATTTCGCAGTTAAACAGAATAAATTAAACATGGAGGTTATGGATATGTATAATAGATATGAACTAAAAGAAGCTGGCAAAACAACCAGGAGGGTAAAAACCGAAGTCAAGGAGACTCACAGGACAAGTGAGAAGTCTAGCTCCAGGTCCCGTTACGTTCCTGGTTCCTGGGAAGGGATAAAAAAGAATCCAAAAATTGAAAGGATCAGGAACAAGCAGCGTTATGTGCCAGGATTCTGGAAAGGGACTGTAGAGACACGGGTAGAGAAACCCGACTATAAGCAAAAATACATACCCGGGTTCTGGAAAGCGACAACAGAGAACCCAAAGCTTGAGAAAATAAGGTACAGACAACGTTACATTCCCGGACTCTGGAAAGAAACTGCAAATACCAGGGAAATAAATAAAGATGATTATAAGCCGCGTTATATTCCTGGCTCATGGAAAGGAACAAAAAAGAATCCGAAAATAAGTAAGATCAGGTACAGACAGCGTTACATCCCAGGATTCTGGAGAGGAAACACAGAGAATTCAAAAACAGATGAAACCAGTCACAAGCCAAAATATATACCTGGATTCTGGAAAGGAACAAAAGAGAATCCAAAGCTTGAGGAAATCAAGTACAGACAGCATTATATTCCCGGACTCTGGAAAGGAACAGAAAAAACTCCAGAAACAAAGAAAGTTGACTATAAAGCGCGTTATATTCCCGGTTCATGGAAAGGAACCGAAAAGACTCCGAAAATAAGTAAAATCAGGTACAAACAGCGTTACATTCCCGGACTCTGGAAAGGAAATGCGAAGAAGGATAGCTATAGACCTCATTATGTGCCTGGCTCCTGGGAAGGAATAAGAGAAGCACCTAAGAGAAGTGAGAAATTTAGTTACAAGCCTCGCTATGTACCTGGATTCTGGAAAGGAATACCGAGAATCTAAAGGGACTGTGGCACTTGAAAAGAAAAAAATTCTTTCGCTGGCATGCCTATAATAGATATAATGATTGAACAGTTATGACTGAAACTTGAAGGCTTTTATTACTGTTTCTCAGTTCAGTTGTATAAGTATGAAAGGTATAAGTATGAGAGTCTCCAGAAGCAAACAAGCATCTTAAGCGAAAAAACCAGTGAGAAGATAAAGGATAGAAATTAGTGGGAGTCTTTGGCTAAATCTGAAAAATGCATAAACTTACTTTGTTTGATCGGATTTGAGAGCCTTCCTTTTGATTATTAAGTCACAGGAAATGACTCCCATAATCACATTATAATCTTTTGTTACTAGTTGTTTTAGTCTCGTATTATTAGATTACTCCCATCTTTTCGTAATTAACCAGTATTAAAAATTGTTTTAATTTAGGTTTAATAAACAGTCTTAATTTGGATTTAATAAATGGTCTTTAATTTAGATTTAATAAATCGCCTTTAATTTATGCTTTTGATAAATCGCCTTTAACTTATTCTTTTGATAAATCGCCTTTAACTTATTCTTTTGATAAATCGCCTTTAATTTAGGTTTTTGATAAATCGCCTTTAATTTAGGTTTTTGATCCCAGTCTCAAATTTCGGTTTACAGTTCCCGTTTTTAATTCATTATTTTAACCTTTACTTTGACGCCTATTTAATTGTACAGTTTTAAACGCACATATGTCTGCGAAACTCACCTCCAGAGTTTAAGCTGTGCAAATTCCCGGAAGAATAAAAATACTTAAATTCTCGTTTTCGGGGGATAATGCCTGAAATATTACCAGCGATTCCATGGGTTACCGGGAAAATTTTAAAAGATTATACATTTTCTGAGACTGCGTTCCGAAGGCAGGTTTCCCAATCTTCAGGGTTGTCTATGTTATCACACTGCCATTCAAACTCGCGCCTTGCAAGCCTGATAGTTGCACGCGCTTTTTTGAGTGGGACCAGCTCTTTTCCGACATCGCCGATTCCCCCAACCTCCAGGCAGCTTACGATATCAATCATAAAATTTTCCAGGCTCTCCGGTGGTATCGATTCGTTTCTTGCATGAATTTCTGCGCATTTCGCAAGATATTCTGCAAGTACTCGCATCAGTTTCGTGTCACGCATGGTTCTAACTCCTTTGTACGATAAGTGGGGCAATTCACCTCGTCACACTTGACTTTAAGATTAATGATCACAACAATAAGAATATTAATAAAAATGCAGACATATCGTCCTGAGTTCAGCCCAGGATACCCTTAAATCCTGATTTTCCATGGATAGTACCTCAAACAGCAATTAAAAATATGTGTTTTCGAGGCTTAAAGTTTTCTAAATAATCGTATTTGAGAGAAACTATGTACACTTGAGTATCAATCTGACGTTCATAAAGTCGTATAAAACATTTTTTCTACTACTTTCTACTATTACATTTATAAAATAAGTTTACAAGTAAATTCTTAATATTCTTCTTAGCATAAATTTCTCTTTATCCTCTTTCTGATTATCCAAGACGCCTGAATATCTAACCTGGATGATTCTCCCACTTGCCTGGTGTTAATATAGGGAAATATTAAATCTTAAGTCTTTACAAATATCTCTAGATATATCAACTGATTACTAAAAAGACCAATAATAATCATATCTATTTATTGACTTGATTCTAACGCGGTTAAAAATACGGAGTGATTTAAATGCCTGGAATAGATTTAAAAAAAGAGGATAAAGAACTATATAATCCATCTGCAAAAGAAGTATCAATTGTAGATGTTCCTGAAATGAGTTTTCTAATGATAGATGGTGAAGGCGACCCCAATACATCACAGGAATATCAGGACTCCATAGAAGCATTGTTTTCAGTATCTTATAAAGTTAAATTTATCTCTAAAAAAGAGAACTCGCAAGATTATGTGGTAATGCCTCTTGAAGGACTCTGGTGGGTTGAAAATATGAAAGAATTCACCGTTCAAGATAAAAGTGGCTGGAAATGGACCGCAATGATAAGACAGCCAGACTTCATAACAAAAGACGTGATAAAAAAAGCCGTACAAGAAGTCGAAAAAAAGAAAAAACTACCTGCACTTTCCAGGATAAAATTTCAAAGACTGCATGAAGGCTTATCATCCCAGATAATGCACATTGGTCCATACTCTCAGGAAGGCCCGACTGTAGAGAAACTACATAATTTTATTGAAGAAAAAGGATATGAGTTTAATGGAAGCCTGCCTGGCGAGAAACACCATGAGATATATATAAGCAACATGCTTAGAACAAAGCCGGAAAAACTTAAAACTATCATAAGGCAACCCATGAAAAGGAGAAGTTAAAATAACGAATTGATGGCAAAATAATGAAAGGATAACAAACAATAAAAGGATAACAAACAATAAAAGGATAACAAGCAATGAAAGG
>DAQQ01000081.1:0-5903 GCA_002508465.1 Methanosarcina sp. UBA7
TTTTGCATTTGATGAATAATTTATCAAATTTTATGAAAATCAATGCAATTGATAACGATTTTTCCTTAACCGATGACCAATGAATACAATTTTTATTATTTTCCGTTCTTGCCCTATCCTTTTTTCCATTTAAAAGATAACCTTAATCATTTGAAAAACAAAAAAAGCCGATAGAGGCTACATAAATTTTGAATAATAACTTTGGAGCGGAAACAGAATGGACTTTTAAGAATAAAAGATGTTTCCGTTTAATTTTTTGAACTATAAAGTTTACTTCAGTTGATTTTGACCTTAGACAACACGTTTTATAGTTTTATTATGAATTTCACATTCTAAATCCACTCTGATTGGCAAAACTACGAATGGAATGCACTTAGCGTATAGTTTCTTCTGTGATGCAAAGACAGTATAGTTATGAAGCCATCTTGAAAGTATTGTTTCATTTGGAATGACAATTTGCCCACCAAAGAATACAGCATTGGGGAACTTCTTTAATATCTCTGGTGCTAGCTTTGTAATCTCATCAACAACGTCAGTACCAATTGTAGTATAACTTTCAGCATAGTAACCGTATGACGAAACCAATTTTACGTATTTATCTACATCCTTATTTATCATAGTTTGGAGCCCTTTGATTTCGTCTACTCCTTTGAACACGCCTGCATCGATTACACCAATCTGTACAAATACAAAGTTCTTGTATACTCCACCAAACAACTCGAATATACTGGACAGTGCAAGCATTCCTAAGCCATTAAACCCGTTTACAAGCAGTATAGCAGTCTTGTCTTCCAGGTTGACTTTTCCAGGGGTTTCATTTTTAATTATATACGTATACGATGGATATACGATTATCTTGGCATTCAGCTCTGTAATAAGCCCTGAGACATAGTCATAATGGCGTCTTATAATAAGAACAACTCCAGCAAAAGCTCCGATAATAAACAATGTTATCCAACCCCCTTCACTGAACTTAACCAGTATCACTGACATTAATATTACAATTGTCATAACCAGGCCCACACCATTGATAAAGAATCTTTTCTTCCAGTCTTTGACTTTAGTTTTAACTTGCCACCAGTGTCGGACCATTCCTGCCTGGGACAGAATAAATGTTATGAAAACTGCAATGCTGTAAAGGACTACCAGGTGTGCGACCGATCCCTGGGTAAGAGAGACCATAATTAAGGCTGAGATGCCCATTATTAATACGCCGTTCTGTGTCACAAATCTATCACTAAGAGTTGCAAACTTAGTAGGAACCCATCGGTCTAATGCCATGTTTGCCAGAACTCGTGGACCATCTATGAATCCAGTCTGTGCCGCTACGAACAATAAACCTGCTTCTGAGATGAGAGTTGCTATTACAAAATAAGTACCGAAAGTCCCCCAGGAACTTGTGACATTCTCAAACAGGACGGCATTCAAAGTCTTTCCGGGTTCATAGGCTACATTATAAAGTAAATAAGAAATCATCAGGCCTGCTGCCATGAAAGCCAGCGAAATCGCCATGAGATGCATGGTTCTCTTAGCAGTCTGCACTCTGGGTTCTCTCATTACTGGTACTGCATTACTTACAGCCTCAATACCTGTATATGTTCCTGCCCCCATGCTGTATGAATGGATGATAATTAAAAGCAACCCTGAAAACCCTATACCACTTATCACACTATGGGTATCAGTAACAGTATTATTCATCACTATTGGCAGGTTTGTAGAATGGAAATAAAAAGCATATACTATTAAGATGACATGAGCAATTAGAAACAATGCGAATATTGGGATTAAAAATAACACTGATTCTTTTATTCCTCTAAGGTTCAATAAGATAAGGATCAAAATTACAAAAAATGCAAATTCTAGTTTGATTATTTGCCAACTGGCTGGTAGAAAGCTCAATACAGCATCTACACCACTTGCTATTGAAATGGAAATTGTAAGCACATAATCTATCAGGAGTGCACAACCGGAAAGCATTCCAAGAGATGGGGATAGCAATTTACTGGCAACCAGATATCCACCCCCTCCTGTGGGAAATAATTCAACTATTTGCGAATAGCTAGTACTGATTACAAAAATTGTCAATATAATGCTGATTGCCACAAATATAGCAAGATAAACATGTCCTCCCAATGCTAAATACGCTTCCTGGGGACCATATGATGACGAAGACATAGCGTCAGATCCCAGGCCAACCCACGCAAAGAGTGATATTAAGGAAAGCTTATGAAAAATATTTAAATCTAATGGATTACGAGGTTCTCCAATAATAAAGGTCCTTAATTTCTTAATATATTTTGTAATATCTTGCATTCTTATCTCGCTCACGGTTTTATTTTTTAATCATTTTTCCGAAATTTTATGGTTAAAAGGAACAAAACCTTGAAGAAAAAGAAGCAGTAAAAGAGTTATTATGAACTATATCGCTAAAGACTATGGATTATATCGCTAGGAATATGAACTATGTCGCTGAAGATAATATCTTCAAGTAGTAAACCTTCCACCCCTGTTCTCTACGGATTTTGTTTTAATAAAAACAAAATCGTTTGATAATGGAATTATATAAGGGATTATATAATACTTTGTCCCTCACTCAATTAACTGCTCAGCACCATAAACTCTGACCCCATCTCAAAATGATTTTGTCTCCAAATAAGATTTCAGAACTACTTTGTTAATCGGAAAATTGATTGATTATCCTAAATCAGGTTTAGGGATATTATTCTGAGTTTTAGAATCAGCTCATTAGTTTTTGGGAAATAAAATTACAGACTTTCAATGAAGAGGCAGATCGAAAAGTCAGGATATTTCTACAAACGCTAAAGATTTTAATTTTTTAGGAACAATATATATGTTAAACACTCTAATCTATATGTTAAACACTCTGAGCCTTGAGCTGTTCCTCTACAGAAAGTTTATTTCATAGAATATACCCGTTTAAGTTCTCTTTCCCAAAGAATACTTAAGCAAGCAGGTTAATTTATTTGAAATCAAGCTTTTTTCGAGGAATTTTTATGAAAGCAATAGTGATAGGGGCAGGTGAGGTTGGATATCATATTGCAAAGTTTCTTTCCGCCATACACGACGTAACTGTTGTTGAAAAAGACGAGGACGTCGCACAAAGGGCAGATGAACTCGATGTTCAGGTTCTTGAGGGAAATGGTGCAAATGCTGATATTCTCGCCAGTATCATTCACGATGCGGACATTTTAGTGGCTGTCACAGGATTTGATGAAGTCAACATTGTTGCCTGTATGACTGCAAAGCTGATCATAAGATCCCATCCAGGATGGAAAGAAACAAAGACAATTGCAAGAGTTAGCAATCCTGATTATATCGATGTACCTGTAACCTCAAGGTCTCAGGTTGGAGTCGATATAATGATCTGTCCTGAACTTGCGCTCGCCTCGGAGGTTGCCGAGGTCCTTTCAAGCCCTTCAGCTATAGATACTGAAGTATTTGCCGGAGGAAAAGTTCAGATGATGGAGTTTGCCATCCGTCCCGATAGTAAGCTTGTAGGAAAGCAGATTCAGGATCTCAAGCTTGATGATTGCTGCATTGTAAGTGCAATTTTTAGGAAGCAGGAAGTCGTTATTCCTCATGGGAATGACACTATTAACGCAAACGACCATATGGTAGTTGTAGGCAAGCCCAGAGCTCTGGAAGAACTTGGTCGTGTTTTTGGGAATGTGGAACAACACAGAAATCGAATTCTCCTCATAGGCTGCGGCATTGTAGGATTCTACCTTGCCAAACTGATAGACAAAGACGAGAGTGCCGACCTTAAGATTATCGAGTATAAGAAGAACCGTTGCATAGAAGTGGCCGAAACGCTGGAAAATGCCCTCATTTTAAACGGAGATGGTACTGACGTTAATCTTCTGAGGGAAGAAAACATCGAAGATATGGACGTAGTGCTTGCAGTTACGGACAATGATGAAAAAAATCTTCTGTGCTCGCTTCTAGCAAAGCAAATGGGAGCAAAGAAGGTGATTGCAAGAGCTGATCGCCCTGATTATGTGCCTCTTTTTGAAATGATCGGAATTGATATGGCAGTAAGTCCAAGGGAGGCAACTGTAAACGAAGTCCTTAAGCTTACAATGGGAAAAGGTATCGAAAAGCTTACCATGCTGGAGGGCGAAAAGGCAGAAATTATAGAGTACACGACCTCACGGTACTCAAAAATCATAGGAAAGTCTCTCGAAAAGATTAAATTTCCTAAAGACGCGCTCGTTACTACAATAGTTCATAACGATGAGATTATCATACCTAGAGGAGATTCGGTAATTCGAGAAGGAGATAGAGTAATAGTTTTTGCGCTTTCTTCTTCAGTTTCGGCAGTGGAGAAATTTTTTAAGTAAAAGATATATACACAAAATCCAAAAGGGTCTATCAGTTTTAAAATCGAGGCCCTCCAATGAACTTTAGAGTTATTTTATATGCACTTGGTGGTTTGCTCCGACTCCTGGGACTGTTCATGTTAATCCCTCTTGGAGTTACATACTATTATGGAGAAAGTTTAACTCCTTTTCTGGTTTCGATTTTTGTAACTATCATTACAGGTCTTCTCCTGCTTTATTATAAAACCAACGAAGAATGGATGCGCAAAGAAGGCTTTGCAATAGTTGCCCTGGGCTGGCTTGCAGCTGCATTTTTCGGGTCAATTCCTTTCATGCTGGACGGGTTTTCTCCCTTAAACGCTGTCTTTGAGTCCATGTCCGGATTTACAACTACAGGTTCAACAATTCTTACTGATATAGAAAGTCATCCAAAAGGCATCCTTTTCTGGAGGGGTATGATTCAGTGGCTTGGGGGCATGGGTATTATTGTGCTTTTCATTGCAATCCTGCCCAAACTCGGAGTTGCAGGTCGCCAGCTTTTCCGGGCTGAAGCACCTGGACCTACTGAGGACAAGCTAAAGCCAAGAATAAAGGAGACTGCAAGAATTCTGTGGATGGTCTACTTTGCGATTTCCTTTCTTCAGGTTATTGCCCTCCTGCTTGCAGGAGTCTCACTTTATGACTCTATTAACCATACTTTTACTACAATGGCATGTGGAGGTTTTTCCAATTACGCTCTAAGTGTTGAAGCTTTTAACAGCCCTCTGATTGAGTTCATAATAACCTTTTTTATGTTCATTGCAGGTGCAAACTTTGCACTTCACTATCGGGCAATTTATATAGACAAAAAGTTTCTTATTAAAGACGACGAATTTCGTTTCTATACAGGACTGATTCTTTTGGCAACAGGGCTTCTTGCTTTTCTGCTCTGGCGAGATATGGAAACAGGACTTTTCAACTCCTTCAGATTTGCCATTTTTCAGATAGTTTCTATCATGACAAGTACAGGGTTCGCTACAGCAGATTTTAATTTCTGGTCCGATTCTGCTAAAATGGTACTTATATTTGTGATGTTTATCGGAGGCTGCGCCGGTTCTACAGGTGGGGGCATGAAGGTTGTGCGTATCCTTATTCTTCTCAGGCGCAGTCGAGCGGAATTGTTCAAGGCCATTCATCCGAGAGCCATAAGAGCTGTTAAATTTAACAATAAAAATGTACCCGATGAAATTGTCAATTCCATTGTTTCATTTGTTGTTATATATCTGCTTATTTTTCTCTTAAGCACTCTGATTCTCTCGGTTCTGGGCATGGATATTATATCTTCATTAACTGCGTCCATAGCCACTCTTGGTAACATAGGGCCAGGTCTGAGTGTCGTAGGCCCAATGGACAGTTTTGATCCTGTTCCTGCTCTTGGGAAACTAGTCCTGATTGCAAATATGTGGATTGGTAGGCTTGAAGTCTATACTGTAATTTTACTCTTTACGCCTGAGTTCTGGAGAAAGTAACCATCTGGTTCTGCCTCCTGAGTTCCGTCACCCGAGTCCCGTCTCGGGAGGACGG
>DAQQ01000114.1:0-1751 GCA_002508465.1 Methanosarcina sp. UBA7
ATCGAAAATAACTTCAGTTTTTGCGTGGACTACTCGCTCAGATCCGTCAGCCAGGACGATTCTATAAATAATGTCGAAGGGTTCACCAGTTAAGGCTTTTTTAAAGGCAATGTTTACGTAATCCCGGTCATCCGGGTGCACATAAGTTAAAAACAGGTCATAAGTCACTTCAAGTTCCTTAGGCTTAAGTCCAAAAATGCGATATAATTCATCAGACCAGACCAACTTATTATTTACAATGTTCCAGTTCCAGTTACCAATATGAGCTATTTGCTGAGCTTCAGCAAGACTTTTTTCACTTTCTTTCAAATAACTATAAGCCTTCTCAAGCTCTACCGTTCGTTCTATAATTTTCTCTTCTAAATTGTCGTGAACCTTTCCAGGTGCATCTCTGGTCTCCTTTTTTTTATCGGCATCTTTGAAAACCAACGCAAGTTTTCCATTTTCAGGTCTAAACGCATAAACACCAAGAGACCTGTCTTTAACCTCCATACTCTTGACTTCATAATAAGTAGGTACATCAGAAAGTGTCACTTTTTCATATTCCTTTAACCAAACAGGATCGGCATCAGGAAACACTTCAAGTACCGTCTTACCTAATAACTGTTCCTTCTTTAAGCCAGTATAACACTCATAAGCAGAATTAAGCTCAAGGAAACGATAATCATAGGGCGTGCCATCCTTATCGTAAATAACTTCAGCAACGAAGAAAGCATCTGTCATATTTGTGAAAAGCATCCGGTAAAGCTCTTCACTTTTCCGCATCGACTCTGCAATCAGCTTGTACTCTGTGATGTCCCTGATAATCATGACAGTTTTCACCAGACCATTCTTATCGGAGAAAAATACAGTTGACAACTCTCCTGGGAAGATAGTACCATCTTTCCTCTTAAAATTGAGCTCCCCTTTGAACTTTCCGGCTTTTTCAAGAGCAAGCTCGAGTCCTGGGCCGGACGTGTCTACAATTCCGGATTTTCCAGCCCGTATGATTTCCTCTTCGGTCATTCCGAAAATCCTGCAGGCTTCGGGATTAGCCGTATAAATGGTTCCGTCAGGTGAAGTGAGAAGAACGGCGTCATTGATGTTTTTGAAGAGCACTCTGCACAGTTCTTCACCATCCCGAAGTTTTTCCTCATCTTTCTGGTCACTTACATCGAATCCAGAGATAGACAAACGTTTATCCTCCTTCAGCGAAATACAGATAATTATATCTTTTCTCCATTTTAACTTCCAAGTATATATATACCATTAAATTACCCATTTCACACAATCTCTGTTAGGAGAAACATTTCTCCAGTACTGCGATTCATTCATACAATGAAATTTACCAGTTTCTACGAGTAAAATCTGAGCAGATAAATATTAATGTTACAACACGTTTATTTCATGATAGTTTATTTGTAAAAAAAGACATAAGTAGATTCTTATTTAAGATTTGTATCATTAATTTATTTTCTAAAAATTAGAAACTGTTCTGTAACCCTTCCTTTTCTTACTTCCGTTAAGTTGACAGTAGATCCAGGCTATCAGATCTCATTATGTTTTTTCCCGTTTTTTTGCTCGAATTAGTGACATCAGTCCTGCTGAATCCTGTTATAGTTCCATCACTATCATTGGCAAAACGAGTAACTGAAAATATATGGATTTTAAACAATTTATTAACCTCCACAATTTTTGCCAGACAACTGGGAACATGATATTTTTCGATTATTTCTTAAGCCACAAAACTAGACTCTGGTCCAAAATCCAGT
>DAQQ01000114.1:1779-4413 GCA_002508465.1 Methanosarcina sp. UBA7
GGATTGTGACCAATTACAAAATCCAGTGATTTTGAATTTTACATTCATCACTAGATTTTGGTACTGAGTCCAAAACTAACAGTTTTGATATTTAACTTTTGATATTTAACATAAAATGGAAAGATTTTTTATAAGTATTGTACTGATATTATTTGAAAAGTATTCCCAATTTTGGAAGCTACAAAAAACTAAGAAAAATGGCTTACTGAATATGAGTTAATCACATCGGAGAGAGTTATTTGAACCCAAAATACTTTAAAATAGTGACTTTATTGCTTCTTATACTCTGTACCGCAAGTATGGCAAGCGCAGAGTCAAGCAGCAAAAACTCAAAAAATGTAGCAGTTTTGGACTACACTGAAGGAGGACACAACGATACCGATTTCAATGCTAACTTTATGTCGGAATGGTGGTATCAGAACGGGGATTTGAGGCTTATTGCAAAGGATGGAGAACAGAAAAAAATTGCTTTTTTTGTCGTAATGGCTCATCAGGAGTCTCCGGAACTCGTAGATTCTGATTCTGGAACCCAATTGTCATACCTTTCCACATTCTACGGACTTTATCCCTATGGAGAAGCCGCTACTCATAATTTTACCAGGACTCTTGTGCCAAGATCCGATGTTGAAAATTACATCGAGTTTCATGTACCTTACCTTAACTTTGCTTATCCTGATGGTTTGAAGAGATTTTATGGATCAGGCTCCAAAGGATACATGCTGAACTACTCCTTTGATGATATGCAGCTTAATTTGTTTTTCAAGCCACATGTCAAGAAAACTGTAGATAGTGCTGTAGAGCCTGTGAATTTCACCACATACGAGTACGCTTACGGAAAGCTCAGGGGCAGTGTGGTACTCGATGGCAAGGAATACAGGGTTATGCAGAATGACGGGTATTTCGACCATATGATCCCCTACACTCCTGACCAAGCTACATGGCAAATGGAAACGCATGGATGGAGCTGGTCGGAAGTTACAGCGGGTAGATACCAGACAATTTTCTACGGTGTAAGAAGCATTGATGATGGGTATGATGGGTATACGTACAAGCATCTGACCCTTATAAACAAGCATACCGGGAAGGTAATCGCAGAATACTCTGGAGACCAGGTTAACGTCGATGAAGAAGAATGGGTGAATACGACAGTAAAGGGCCGTACTGTGAAAAGGCCTTACAAACTTGAAATCTCGACTTCCGACCTTAATATTTCCATGAATGCTCATAGTGTGGTTCAACTTGATGACACTTCCCTACCAGGTGGGCAGCCTGTAGGTTTTGTCGATTTCATGGCTTTCCAGCCTGATAACGCAACAATCAAATACAGGAAAAATCTTGAGAGGGGAAGCGCATTCTACGAGTATATGGTAACTGACCCGGGTATATCTGCCTCTCCTCTGGAGTGAGTCCTGAGAGGACAGGATTAAGATTTCTTTGGTTCCTTTTTAAAGGAATTTCCTATTTTTCTTTATTTCTTTTCTTAAGTATTCAGCTCTATAAACGCTATCATTTGAGGTAATTCTATTTGAATGAACTTTTAAGAACTTTTTTAATGTGTAGGAAAATAAACGTGATGAGCCTCAAATTCTTTAAAACCAATAAAATTTGCTTATTCTATTCTTCAAATCCATACATTAGAGAAGTGTGTAGCTACTTATTCTTTGCCTACGCAGTAATCGAATAAGTGAAGAGTTTAGTTTTACAGGCAGAGAAATAAAGAAAAGTAAATAAATACTGCTGGTTACATATCTGCCTTAGCAGGGGTTGTTACGTATTTGCCCTTAGCAGGATTTGATATGATGTCTCACATTATCGTTGATCAGGACCACTGCACAGGATGCGGCATTTGTGTAAAGATGTGCTCTTCAGGTGTTATCAGTTTGGCTGATGAGTCTAATCTACCTCAGGTGCAGGATGAAAACACTTCTCGCTGTCTCTATTGTGGGCACTGCGAGACTTTCTGTCCATCTCAGGCTCTTGTTCTGAACCTCAGTCCTGATGAGAAAGTTCCCTTGCCTGCCGGTGCTGGTAATATCTCTCAGGAGGATATAGCCTTCTATCTCAAGAAACGCAGGTCTATTCGTCATTTCACCAGGGAGCCTGTACCAAAGGAGAAAATCCTTGAAGTCCTCGATATTGCCCGTTATGCAGCATCTGGAGGCAACGGTCAGCCGGTGCAGTGGCTGGTAATCTATGATCCTGAAGAAGTAAAGAAAATTGCCGGGCTTACAATCGAATGGATGAAAACTCTTCTGAACACCGAGCATCCGATGAGTGGTTATGTCCCAATACTAATATCGGCGTGGGAACAGGGATACGATATCATTTGTCGTGGCGCTCCACACCTGCTTTTCGCCCATATTCCGGAAGATAATCAGATTGCACCCGTCGATGCTATCATCGCCCTCACCCATTTTGATCTCTCTGCTCCTGCATTCGGTATCGGCACATGCTGGGCTGGCTTTGTTGCGGCGGCTGCCATGTTCTATGAACCTCTCCAGAAGGAACTCTGCCTTCCCGCAGGAAGGAAATGCGCCTATGCAATGATGTTCGGAAACCCACAGTATAAAGTGTATGGAATACCTCGCAGGAAGCCTCTTGAGGTTATATGGAAGTAAGGTTGAAAGGGTTTGA
>DAQQ01000276.1:0-2815 GCA_002508465.1 Methanosarcina sp. UBA7
CAGAACCCGGTACTGTGCTTGGGCACGAGCCTCTTGGGGTTGTAGAGGAAGTTGGAGATGCTGTTACATCTTTTAAGAAAGGAGACCGCGTTGTTGTCACTTTTAACATTGCCTGTGGACACTGCTTTAACTGCGTTAGAGGCTTTACGAGCGCTTGCTTGACTGTTTTAATCCAGAGATTGCAGGGGAGCATTTGGATATGCTAAAATGGGCCCATATAGAGGGGCACAGGCTGAGATGTTGAGAGTACCGTTCGCAGACCTTAACTGTACCAAACTACCGGGAACTGCAGGGGATAAATGGGAAGGATTTTGTCCTGCTGGCTGATATCTTTCCAACTGGCTACTACGCTACCAAGCTGGCTATGGTACAGCCTGGAGCTTCAGTCGGAGTTTTCGGTGCAGGACCTGTTGGTTTGCTTACAGCTATTCAGCACTGCTGCAGGGGGTAGCCCAGGTATTTGTAGTTGATTACATCCCTGAGAGACTGGATCTTGTCAAGAATATAGGTGCTATACCTATTGATTTTACCAAAAGTGACCCGGTAGTCCAGATTAAGGCGATACTAAGTGAGAAAGAGGTAACTTCAGAGCCAATGCCACCAGAAGAGCAAAAAATGGAAACAGTCCTGGGTAGTATGGATCCTTCAGGGAACGATCCTGTGACCGAGATTGAGATATTAAGGGCCGGAAACTCGGCAATTATTGGGTCATGGCTGCCAGGGGAGGAGAAAATGAAAGGAGTAATGTGCGGCATTGATGCGGTTGGCTATCAGGCCAGGATAGAAATAATCCCTCAAAAGAAAAACCTACACAGGTGTTAGACGACCTGATAAGATTAATCAACCCTACAGGGCACCTCGGAGTTATCGGCGTTTATATGGCAAACGATCCCGGAGCCATCGATGAACACGCCAAGAAAGGATAATATATGCTTCCCTTCGGACATCTCTGGGAAAAAGGCATGAGCGTTGGAACCGGCCAGACGCCAGTAAAAGCAATCCATGAAATGCTCAGAGATATGATAATTGGAGGACAAGCAAAGCCCAGTTTTATAGTAAGCCACAGGATCTCCTTTGATGAAGTTCCTGAGACCCTACAGGGAGTTTGATCAACGTGTGAATGGCTATACAAAGGTGATAATCAAACCTCAAAGGTGAGATCTTTAAAATCAAGAATGTAAAAAAACACTCAGCCATAGTGTAAAAACATTCAGCCATAGCAAAAGACACTTAGATGTAATGTAAAAAATACTCAGCCGTATGAGGAAAACTTTCAAGTGCTATTTAGAGAGAGTGAAGAAAGTGAAAGTGGAATAACCGCTTTCACTTATCCGACATTTTATGTAATTAATATTTTTTAGAATACCAGTTATGTCCCTTTTAATGCCGGCAAAACATCTTTTCCGTAAGCTTTGATGAAAGCTATCTGGTCCGAGGCTTTTGAATGGACATATATATGGGTGAAACCTGCTTCAATATATTTTTTTATAAATTTGATGTGATCTTCCGGATTTTCGGAAAAACAACCCTGTTTCTTAATTGTTTCAGGGCCCACAACTTTTCCATTTTGAGCAGACATTTCGGGAGTATAAATCTTATTTACGAAAAGAGCAGGAATTGCGGCTCCTGACCAGAGTTTCATAAAATTCTCAATAGATGCTTCAATGTCTACTCCATATTCAACAGAGATTTCTATTGCCTTAGGTAAACTCTCAGCATCTTTTCCTGAGTCCCTGGCACCCTTTTCAAATTCGGAGAGGATTTGTTTAGGTTTTTCCAGGCCCTCTCCACCTCCTACAGTTAAAAGACCGTCCCCATAATAGCCTGCAATATATGCACTTTCAGGCACTAGAGAAGAAATATAAATTGGTATTTCGTTTTTTGGCAGAGTGTATAATTTGGCCTTTTTTGTTTGATAGTAGCACCCGTCAAAACTGACCTTCTCTCCTGTCCAGAGTTTGCGGATAAGTTCTATTGCTTCTATCATACGGATCTGACGCTCATCATACTCAGGCCATTCTAAAGTTATGGAATATTCATTTAAAGCTTCCCCAGTTCCAACAGCAAGATATGTCCTTCCATCGGCAAGTGAAGATACTGTTGCTGCAGCCTGAGCAATAACCGCAGGATTATAGCGCAGGATAGGGCAGGTCAGACCTGTTCCCAGTTCTATGCTATGAGTACTCGCAGCTGCCGCACCAAGCCAGCTCCAGATAAAACAGGCCTGCCCTTCTTCACTCCAGGGATGAAAATGATCACTTGCATCAATACTCTCAAAACCTGCCTCTTCAGCAGCTATTACCTGTTTCAGCAACTCGGAAGGAGGAAACTGTTCAGGTGCGATCTTATATCCTAATTTAAGCAATTTAACTCCCCCATCAACATTTAT
The DNA here is from genome assembly GCA_002508465.1 of Methanosarcina sp. UBA7. Classification (GTDB taxonomy): domain Archaea; phylum Halobacteriota; class Methanosarcinia; order Methanosarcinales; family Methanosarcinaceae; genus Methanosarcina. The sequence goes on from DAQQ01000276.1 coordinate 2,390, forward strand.
ATAATTAAAAAATATAATTTATATTTAATAATCATATTCAGGTTCAAAATATTATTCCAATTTTTTATTATGCCTGCATGACAGGATCACTATGGAATTTAAGGAACGAAAGCCTTATTTGCCAGCTCACAATCCATGCAAGAAGAGAATATTGTGGATGATTGGCAGCGTGACAGCCACAGCATAGAGATACTCGGTGCAGTTTTGCTATTCTTCGGGAACATTTGAGGGCTCACCGTGGCCTCAACTGACACGGTTACTAACTGCTCCATCACGATTCCAGGTTATGGCTGCTGTTGCTTGGTACTTGGGAAAGATAGAAATAAGGATATTTGACACCAACTAGATCAGTTCTATAAAAAACTAAATATAATTAGGAGAAAGGGTCATTACTATTAAATATGAGTTATAAAATTCAAATACGAG
>DAQQ01000190.1:0-28575 GCA_002508465.1 Methanosarcina sp. UBA7
TTAATCGCAGTTATGAGAGTCTATGAATAAAGTCCGTGAAGTTGGAAAGGAAGACTCGCTGGAAAGGAGGACTCGCTTGTGAATTTTACAGATATCCTAGAGTTTATAAAGAAACCGCAAGTCTATGCAGAAGGGAATGCTGTTATGTGGACAGATGACCACATTTCAAAGCAGTTGTTGGACGTCCATTTGAATCCGGATATTGATTTGGCAAGTCGGAGAAGAGCAAGTATAGAGAGTACTGTGGACTGGATTTTAAATTCAGTCAATCTAGAAAAAATGAACATTCTTGATCTGGGATGTGGACCTGGATTGTATGCTGAACTTATGGCAAAGAGGGGACATAAAGTAACGGGTGTCGATTTCTCTAAGAATTCAATCGAATATGCCAGAAGTGAAGCCTTAAAGAAAAACCTGGATATAGAATATGTAAACCAGAATTACCTCGAACTGTGTGAAGAGAATAAATATGACCTTGTAATGATGCTTTTTACTGATTTTGGTGTCTTAACACCAGTTGCAAGAAAAACTTTATTACAGAACGTTTATAGGGCTTTAAAGCCTAACGGAACTTTCATTTTTGATGTTCTCAGCGATAAAGACATCAAATTGAAAGTTGCTGAGAAATCCTGGGAAATGGAAGAATGTGGCTTTTGGAAAGATAGACCATACCTTGTTCTTTCAGACTCTTATTACTATCCAAAGGATAAAGTGATATTGTACCAGCACATCGTAATCGATAATTCTGACAATTTCGATGTATATCGTTTTTGGACTCACTTCTTTACGTCTGATGACCTGAAAAAGATGCTGGTACAAGAAGGCTTTGAAGAAATCGAGTGCTACAATGACGTCTTACCAGATATCGATCTCTGGAATGGTGATAATGTTATCTTTTGCAAAGCAACTAAAATTTGTTGAATAGATTTTTTAATTGAAATGGTTTTTATGAAAATCATGGAAATACTAGTGTTTCGATTCCAAAATAGATTCCCTATTTCCTGGAAAAATCTGTGATCTTCGGATCAATTCAAAAGTTAAGTTTTATGAACCTATTTGAGAATCGCAGTACTAGAAAAATAATTAAAAAAGAATCAAGAAAAAGGAAAGTAGAGCCACAAGAACTCATAAATTTTTTAAAAACTCAAGGCTCTCAATTCCTTCCTCTACAGAACTCATTTCTGTTACGAAAATTCCTTTATAATCCGAAAGTTTTTCCATAACCCGCTTCCAGTCTATTGTGCCTTTTCCAAGAGGTAGATGTTCGTCTTTTTTACCCATGTTGTCATGGATATGCACATGAGAGATCTTTTCGTTAGGAAATTCCAGAAAGTCGTCAATAAGCCCTACTGTGTTTGCATGTCCGACGTCGAAGGTAAAACCCACATTATGACTTCCAATGGACTCAAGCATTTCAAGCATTTCATCAGGATATTTTCCAAAAATTTTCGGCATGTCAGGCATATTTTCAACAGCAATAAGGATTCCGAAATCGGCTGCAAAGTCACAGATTTCCCTGAGAGAAGCAAGATTGGTAAAATAGGCTTCCTGTGGGACCTGTACGCCGTAAGGGGAAAGATAACCAGGATGTATTACAGCGAGATTAACATAGTTAGAGGCAAGAGTCAGGTAGTGTTTCATCTGCCTGATGACTTCTGCCCTGATTGAGTCATTCAGACCTGCAAGATTCATGTCCGAGAAAGGTAAGTGCAGAGTTAACTCTAGGCCTGTGGTTTCACTGATATTTTTCAAATTCTGGATATTCTTGCTGTTCAGGCACTGAGATCCTTCCTGTACGATTTCCCAACCGGTGTACCCGTGGTCTTCGAGCGTATAAGCCCATTTGAAAGGGTCTTCAACGACTGCACGTGAAGAATAACTGATTCTGTGCAATTGCATGATGAAAGTTCATTCCTTTTCATTTATCAATATACATCATCTAGTGCAAACTGAGATATATTTAACCGAATTATTTAACTAAATTATTTAACTAAAGTATATAAATAAACTATTAAGTGAACTGTTTAAATGAACTATTAAGTGAACTGTTTAAATGAACTATTAAGTGAACTGTTTAAATGGACTATTAAGTGAACTGTTTAAATGAACTATTAAGTGAACTGTTCAAATGAACTATTTACTATCTCAAACTTACAAAATATAAAAAATATTAAAAGTATAGTAAAAAGTATGTAAAAAATAAATATACATTTAATATAGTGTATTAAAATCTTTCAATCCTGCTCCACATAGTCCATTTCTACCTCAACAACAGGTTTTCCTTCTTCAGTAAGGGGTAAAAGCCATTCAAAAAGTCTTTCCATTTCTTCCTGAGAACTAGCCCTAATAATGACCTCAATAGATCCGAGAGGCTCTTCCTGTGCAGGAACACTGGGAATTCCGACAAAAGCAGCCTGTTTGTTGAGTGAAAAGCGAACCGAAAGCCCGTCACTGGACAATCCTTTACTGAAAGCTTTGTTGCGGACACTATCTATAATTTCTTCCCTGCGAATGAGCCTATGAAGGGTTTGCAGAATCTCAATTCCTCCTTCCCCTGAAAGAAAAAAGGAGGGAAAAGTCCCTGTTTCTGACCCAGTAGTCTCAATAGCTTCTTTTTTGAGTTCAATATCAGTAAAAAGGGACGAAATTGCTTTGATAACCTTTTCCGAGTCTTCTGTAGGATATACAGCTGATGAAACCTTGACATATATCATAAATCTGCCCCAATAATTTAAAAACCATTTTTCGGAGTTTTGTTCAGAAGTATATTCGAGGAATTTATTCAGTGGGATTTTTTCCTAAGTAGTTGCTCAAAACTTCAATAACATCCTTTTTGAAAGTTTCCAGAGTAGAATTGTTTTCGATTTCGATGTTGGATGCCTCTATAGCTTCTCCCATGCCCCAACCGAGTTCTCGTTCGTCCCGGTTACGGAGCCCTTCTATACTGTTCATATCATCGCTTCTGCCTCGTTTCTGAACTCTGGAAAAACGAACTTCAATTGGGGCGTAAATTGAAATCAGGACAAAACCTTCTCCGAATTCTCGCCTGAAGCATTCCACTTCAGCAATCCCACGCACTCCATCCACAACAACAAGGTCAGAGCCAGCATCCTTGATTTGGGAAATACAACGTACTGCGACTGCATCCATACCTTCGCATTTGCGAAGCTGTGTTGCGACCATTCCTGTATTAGAATCATTGGGTTCGAGCCCGCGTCTTAAAACTTCTTTCCGAATCACATCACCCATAATAATAACGGGAATGCCCATTTCAGCAGCAATTCTAGCAGCTTCCGACTTTCCAGATGCTGGCATGCCTACAAAAGCTATTATCTTCATTAAAAATTACCCTTTAAACTTTAATTATGCTTAAACTATTAATTTGAACCATTAGCCCTGAACTATTAACTTGAACTATCGGATAATGAATCATTGGATTTAAATTGTATAGAATAATTGAGTTTGAATTGTCTAACACTAATCGATGGATTTTGAATTATTGAATCTTAAATTATTAAATTTAAGTTGTTGAATCATGAACTACAGAACTTGAGTTGTTGAATCATGAACTACAGAACTTGAGTTGTTGAATCATGAACTATAGAACTTGAGTTGTTGAATCATGAAGTACTGAAATAGAATTGTTGAACCATAAATACTGAACTTGAACTGAATATTAGATTTTAATAGAAATCTGAGTATATTGAATCTTAATTTCAAAGATGAATAAAGTTAAAATTACAAATTAAATAGTAAGTTGAATAATCGATTCCATAATCTAACCGTAAAATAATATGATTCTAGTCAAATCACAGGATCGTATATATTATTTCCTGAAAACTAACACACGATGACAAAAATAATCTCAAGTGCGAAAAACAGAAAAACTGAGAGTAAGTAAGAGAGGTAAAAAAGTCAGAGAAAACCTGAAAAAGTAAAAAATTAACATATAGGCCAAAAAGACAAGGATGGAGAATGTGAAAGTCTCATCCTTATGAAAACATACGTTCCTATGAAAACATACCTCGTTCCTACGAAAACATGTTCATCTTTATGAAAACATCTTGCTGAAAACTGACGCCTTGAAATCTACCAGAGGTTTGAGCCTGTAATCCTCGAGAAGTACTTTACGGGTGCTTTCTACTGGGACGCTCAGAGAAATTTCTTTAGTTCGACCGTAGCGGCCCTTACTTACAACCACTGCATTGACTATGCCCAGCATATCAAGTTCGGACATGAGATCGGTAACTCTGCGCTGGGTAAGAATATCTACATCAATATGGTGGCAGAGCTGGCGGTAAACATTATACATTTCACCTGTCGTGACGTTCTTACCTTCTCTGCCCCTGCTCCGCAAAAGAATGATACTATAGAGTACGAGTTTGGACTGGGTGGGGAGGGTTCTTACCACTTCGACTACGCGATCAATTTCGATTTTTTCTTGAGCGCGCCTTACGTGCTCTTCAAGAACCTGAGGCTGATTTTCCCTTTCTGCAATTTCCCCCGAAACCCTGAGAAGGTCAAGTGCGCGCCTTGCGTCACCATGTTCCTGAGCTGCAAAAGCAGCGCACAGGGGAATTACCATCTCACCGAGAGCATCACTGGTGTAAGCCATCTTTGCTCTTTGCTTCAGGATATCGCTTATCTGTTCAGCGTCGTAAGGAGGAAAAATAAGTTCTTCTTCACCCAGGGAACTTTTGACCCTGGGGTCCAGAAATTCTGTGAACTTAAGATCGTTAGAAACACCGATCATACTGACTTTGGCTCTCCGCAGGTCTGTGTTGATTCTCGACAGATTATAAAGAACATCATCGCCTTTTTTAATCAGCTTATCGATTTCGTCCAGAATTATGACAATGACCTGCTCTCTGGAATCGATTGCCTCCTTAAATTTCATGAAGACCTGGTCAGTAGGCCACCCGGTCATAGGAACTTCTTCTTCGAAATGTCTAGCAAGATTTGCAAGAAGCCGGTACTGTGTATCGATTACTTCGCAATTAATATAAACAACCGAGCAGAAAAGGGATTTGTCTTCACTTACTCTTTCAAGTTCTTTTCCAACGTAACGAGTAACCGCGGTTTTTCCTGTTCCGGTTTTTCCATAAATAAGTACATTGGAAGGAGTCTCTCCTCTGAGTGCAGAAACCAGAATTGTCGCAAGACTGCTAATTTGCTCGTTTCTGTGCAATAAAAGATCAGGTGTGTAAGAAGGTCGAAGTACTTCTTTATTTTTGAAAATTGATTTTCCGTCAAGTAATTTTTCGAATAAGCCGTCTAATGATTGAGCTTTTATCATGAAGATCCTCTATAAAATTATAATATTAAGCAATATAAGGGATTAAGACACTTCTAATGCAGATAATTAATACAATGTAAACCGTTGCATGTCAAATTAATTAATATAGTAATTTTAACATGAGATTGTATAGAGATTATATATAATGAACTAATACAATCGATAAACTCTGTCTACTTTTTCTCTGAACTACTTTAATTTTTATGTTTGTAATACTGATTTTAAGTGTTTTTAATTTTAAGTATTTTTAACTTTAAGTGTTTTACTAATTTTAAGCATTTTAATAACTTTAAGTGCTTTAATAATTTTAAGCATTTTACTAACCTTAAGTGCTTTAATAATTTTAAGCGTTTTACTGCTGCCTGAAATAAGGAGAATTTTTTGATAGTCTGCAGCTGATTTACTCCTTCGAATTATTGCTATTGAATATTGTATTTTTAGTAAATTTTTAGAGTTATGTTTTTTAGAGTTGTCTTTTTTAGTTGTTTTTAAATTTTCCAATTGTTCTTTAGATTTTCCTTTTCAAATGTTTAGACAATTGTAACCGTAACTATTTGGCAAGCTTTATATTGACCTTATAACAGCTATTTAGCAAGTTTCTAGAGTAGCTTAATAATTATTATTTCAATGAGAAATTTTAGGTTGTTAGGAAGTTGTAAGTAGGATCCATTTAAGGAATTTGGAAAGAGGGAAAGAGGGAAAAGGTTAAACTCTTAACTTCGAAGTCTTAACTTTCAATAAAGTCTTAACTTTCAATATCTGAAACTAAAGTTTAAGTGCCTGGAACTAAAATTTATTTTAGGATTTTGAGATTTTACTTAATTGTTGTTTGTATCTTTATGAAAAACCCTATAAATCCTGCTTAATGAAAGAAAGAGATAGAAGATACATCTTTCTTATAGTTAATGCCTAAAATTTTTATTTTCTGCCATTTTCTGATAAAATGGCGGGCGGATCTTAAGTATTAAGATACCTTGTAATCTAGATAAAATCTATATTCCGGATTTTCTTTTACTAAAACTTTAGGTAAAATTGGTTTATAAGCAAGTAATTTTAAGCTACATTTGCAGTAGATGCAATGGAAGTACACCGTATTAATTGTTGTGGTAAAGACCCCTTTATTTCGACTGGAACTGATTTATACTTCAGGTATCTGCCACAAAAACCAACATTGAATAGCTTAAGTATATCTGAGATAAAAAAGGTACAAGTTCCGAAATTAATTGAGATTGAGTTAAAACCCCTTGCTTTCAAATGGAGTAGGTTATGAAAAATAATAAAATTTTGGAATAAAATCGAAGTATAAAAATTTTAAGATAAAAATTAGAATTATGCAAATAGAATCACTGTAAATAAATGGATTTACAGAATTTAAGAAATTTTAGAGAAACTTTTGGGTATACGAATTAAAAATTCTTTATATTGAAAAAATAAGAAAGAGATAAGGAAAAATTGGAAGTTGAAGAAATTAGGGGAAAAAAGGAAGTTAAAGAAAATCACATTATAGACCCCTTTATTTCGACTGGAAAGTTTATATAACCCCCGGACCCCATGATTTCCATTAAAGAAATTAGAGCTTCAAGACAGCAAAATAAAATCATATTTTTATTTTGTTTATAGCAAAATAATGTTGTTTAGTTATGAAACTAATACTATATATAAGTTATTATTAAAAACATTAGTTTGTATATAGAATACTCTTTCTTAATAAATACAATTTTAATTTATAAATGCCAACTTGATCTTATATTTTCATTAGATTGACGATTTAATCTATAGAAAAAGTATTCATTTTCAAAGTATTGAAAGACTTAAGTTACATATTCTGAGAAATTTACATTTTCTAGGTCTATGAAAGTCTTTCCAGTCGAAATAAAGGGGTCTCCCTCTAAAGCAGACATTAATACGGTTGTGGTACCTTGACATGCATTCTTTTTAGATCTTGTATTGAGTTAATAGAAATCAACAGAATGTCTCTATCCTCCTGGATAATTCTTTGCCTATTACTGCTTACATATCTTTTTTGTGAAACTTCTTCTTAACTTTTTAATCACTTCTTGTAAGTTCGTCTCTTTTGATGTACATTATGAGATTCTCATGCATCTTTAAGAAAGTTATTTGGTAATTTAGCAGGTATATTCCATAAGTATTTTAAATAAAACTGGTTTTACTTTACCCACATGAATGAGCAGGGTCTTTCTGAGAAAGAGATATTTTCCTATCTGGAAGATGTAAAGTCAGAAGATACGGATTACTATAGGGTTTTAAGTTCAATGTGTACTCACCCGCACAGAATCGCGGTCGAGGCTCACAGGTTATTTATTGAGGCTAACCTGGGCGATCTGGGACTTTTTGCAGGTGCCTACAGACTGGAAATAGAAGTTATCCAGATGCTGGGAGAACTTCTTCATTTTCAGTCTGTAGAAATTCCTTCAGGAGAGTCATGTAAGAGTTCGGTTTGCGGTTACCTTACAACAGGAGGTACGGAATCCAACATTCAGGCTATTAGGAGTATGAAAAACCTCGTGACTGAGAGTGGAAAAAGGGCAGGTGATGTCCTCAATATAGTTGTTCCTGAGTCAGCTCACTTCTCATTTGATAAGGTAGCCAATATGATGGGCATTGAGGTTAAAAGAGCTCTTCTGGATTCTGAATTCAGAGTGGATATCGAATCTGTAGAAAGTCTGATAGATGCAAACACTATCGGACTCGTAGGGATAGCAGGAAATACGGAATTTGGCCAGGTAGATCCGATTGAGGAACTTTCAAAACTTGCTCTTGAGAATGAGCTTTTCCTGCATGTTGATGCAGCTTTCGGAGGGTTTGTGATTCCGTTCCTTGAAAAACCATATTCTTTCGATTTTAAAGTTCCAGGCGTTACTTCCATTGCAATAGATCCTCATAAAATGGGCCTTTCCACAATTCCCTCAGGTGCCCTGTTATTCAAATCTCCTTTTTTCATGGATTCCCTCAAGGTAAACACTCCATATCTTACAACAAAGTCTCAATTTACTCTCACGGGTACTCGCAGTGGAGCTTCAGCCGCTGCCGCTTATGCTGTTATGAAGTATCTTGGACGTGAAGGATATAGAAAAAATGTACAGTACTGCATGCAGCTTACCGCAAAATTAGTCAAAGAAGCTCGAAAATTAGGGTTCGAACCTCTTATTGAGCCTGTAATGAACGTGGTCGCCCTGAGAGTTCCGAACCCTGATCTTGTGCGAGAGCAACTCTTAACTAAATTTAGTTGGAATGTCTCAATCACTCGCAACCCAAGATCTCTTCGCCTGGTCCTTATGCCTCATAACACAGCCCATGATATAGAAGAATTCCTGCAAGATTTGAGAAAAATAACAGCAGAACTTTAAGTGGCAACATAACTTTAGCAGAACTTTAAATTTTCCTATTTTCTTATTCTTATAACTTCTTCGGTTTTCGCTTAATTGCTTTAATTTTTTATCACATATTAGTCACATACAAGTATCATGAAAGTTTAGTTATTAATAATCTAATGAGCTCAAAATCGTTGTATGATGAAAAGAAGCTAAAGATTATGCTTAACAATTAAATTGCTAAGACGCTAGTGCATCGATTCAAAAATTGATCCATAATCGAAGGAAAAATTTATTGATCAATGGATAGGTTTAGAATTTCAGGTTTATGAGCGTACTTAGGAATCGAAGCACTAGTCACATATAAACAGATATGTATAATATTATCGCCAAATAATAAATGGGGTCATTTAACTTTATAGAGATAAATTTATAAGGTAACTTGATCAGGGAAACTTTACAAGTTGACTTTATGAGGGGAAGTTAATTGAAAGGGTTTATGATCAGAATTAGAAATTTAAGGGAATTTAAGGTCAGTTCCGGTGAGATTTATGATCAGAACTACCTGCAAATTTCCATTCTCATGAGCTGTACTATTCCTGACAGTCTGCATCTGATATTTTAAATTCAAGTTCAACTTTATTTGGTTTGCATTAGTTCAGATTCAACATTTAATCATCTGCTTAATATTATAAAAATGAAAATGGGGGTATTTATCTCATGAAATCGTCAGTGAAAATCGGAAGTGTTATGGGTATACCTATAAGGCTGCACATAACTTTTCTTCTCATATTACCCATATTTGCTTATGTGTTTGCGATCAACCCACAGCCTTTTGGTTTTGAAGGAGTTGAACCGTCAATCACAAGATATTCGCTTTCAGTCCTGACTGCTATTCTGCTTTTTGCTTCGATCCTTGTGCATGAACTTGCACATTCATACCTGGCAATGCGTTATGGGGTTAAAATTGAGAACATTACTCTCTTTCTTTTTGGAGGAGTATCGGCTATGGAGAAGATACCCAGAGAACCTGGACAGGAAGCAAAAATGGCTTCTGCCGGACCCCTTACAAGTCTTGTAATAGGCTTAATCTGTCTTTTAGTATATGGGAATCTCATTTCCCCCAATCCTGTACTTTCTCAAAACCCGGTATACCTTGTTATCTGGATTCTTGGGATTATGAACTTTATACTCGGGATCTTCAATTTGCTGCCTGCTTTTCCAATGGACGGAGGTAGAGTACTTCGCGCTTTCTACGCAAGAAGAATGTCTTATGTGAAAGCTACCCAGAGTGCAGCAGCTGTAGGGAAGTTTTTTGCCGTTCTTATGGCGATTTTCGGAATTTTCATAGGCAACCCCTGGTTCCCTTTGATCGCACTCTTTATTTACGTCGGCGCATCTGAAGAAGAACGTTCTACTCGGGCTGAGGTAACCCTCGAAAATATTCGGGTAAAGGATATTATGACCAGGAATGTGGTTTCAGTCAGTCCTTCCATGAGCGTGGAAGATCTTGTTAAGTTCATGTTTGAGAAGAGACATATGGGTTACCCTGTAATGGAAGGAGACAGTCTGAAAGGAATTGTGACTTTTACAGATATCCAGCGTATTCCTTCTATTGAACGTCCAGTGGCCAAAGTATCTGATATTATGACTAGGGATGTTATCTCGGTATCTCCGGATGCTCAGGCAAGTGATGTCCTGAGACTCGTGTCTTCTAAAAACATTGGAAGAGTGATGGTTATTGATGACAGATTAGTCGTAGGGATACTCTCAAGAACAGATCTTGTACGGATCATGAAACTAAGATCAGAGTAAGTCCTAAACATTTTACATTACAGAGAGTCTCAAGCAAAGAGGTTCTCAAGCCATCAAAGAAGAGTCTAAGTGAAATTTATTAAGAGAAAATTAGTATAAGAAATTTTTATCAGGGAATTTATCAAAAAAGGTTACCAACATAAATTTTCATCAAAAGATATTTTTATCAAAAGATCATACACTATTAAATTTTTAAGTTTTCCAAATTCACACTTTCCCAAAATTATATAAGAATATATTAGATAAGTTTATGAATAATTATATAAAATGAAAATTATGGAAAATAAGGATAAAAATCCGAAGACAAAAAATAAATCTAGGAATAAAACCTGAAGACAACAAAATATGAATATAAGATAAAACTTGAAAGCAGCAAAATATAAATCTCTGGCAGATAATTACCACCAGTTAATCAGCTGCTTATAGCTAAGTTTTTTTATAGCTTGGTTATTTTATGTGAAGAACTAAACTACTCATGCGATTAACTGTAGTCTTTCAAGGAACGTGCTTTTGCACATCACCTTAACAGCATCGCAGCAGAGAGATTAACAATGATCAAACCTGAAATTACAGATTCTCAGGACAGGGACCCTGACTACAATTTTCATATTTCATCTCAGGAGTCAATATATTCTATGGACAAACTTGTGACCGAATCCGAAGAAACCTTTACTTCTGTCGGAAAGTCTAAAATTTCTGGTTCTTCAGTTAATATGCCGCAAGAAGAAAAAAATTCTGTGCCAGCATCCAAAATAGAACCTGATGAGCTTGAAACAAAGCTTGACATAAGTTCTGAACTTATTACAGAACCTATTCCTGACTCAGCTTCCGAGGTTTCAGTTCCTTCACCTTCTCAATTCTCGGATGCGCATCAGGCTGAATGCCAGCCATCAAAAGTTGTGCTTATAGGAACTGCTCACGTCTCGGAAAAGAGTGTTGCTGAGGTCAAGGCTGCTATAAAAGATCTGAAACCGGATATTGTAGCTGTCGAGCTTTGCAGGGGACGTTATGATTCTCTGAAGGGTAATGTGCAGGAAAAACAGGTGCCTATTAAGGATATTCTTACTGAAGGCAAGGTTTACTATTACATAATTCATTGGCTGCTTGCCTATGTACAGAAAAAGATCGGTGACGACATGGGTGTAAAACCCGGAGCCGAGATGCTTGCCGCAATTGAAGAAGCTGAATCTATAGGGGCTAATGTTGCTTTAATTGACAGGGATATCCAGGTGACCCTTCAGCGTTTCTGGGGAAAAATGAAGTTCCTGGAAAAAATCAAGATGATCGGTTCTTTGTTAGGTGGCCTAATAGGAATAGGAAAAGGAACCGAAATAGATATAGATGAAATTACAAAAACAGACGTTGTAACTGGCCTCGTAAACGAACTTAGAGATTTTGCCCCGACTGCGGCTGAAGTTCTCATTGATGAAAGGGATGCATATCTTGCAGGAAGCATCCTTAATGTTGCGGCAGGTGGGAATAAAACAATTGTCGTGGTAATTGGAGCCGGGCATAAGCCAGGAGTAACTAAGTACCTGAAAAACCCAAAAAGCGTTCCTTCCCTGCATAGTCTTATGCAGGTTCCAAAGAAACGCATAAGTCTTGGAAAGATTGTTGGCTTTGCTTTTGTTGCCGTTATAATTGGATTCTTTTTGCTACTACTGCTTTCTGGCGTTCCTCTGAAACTTCTGTTAATAGCCTTCGGGTGGTGGTTTATTATTACAGGAACCCTCAGTGCAGCCGGTACTCTACTTGCAGGCGGCCACCCTTACTCGGTTCTGACTGCTTTTTCGGTTGCCTGGCTAACTACTTTGCACCCTCTTATTGCCGCAGGCTGGTTTGCTGGTCTTGTAGAAGCAAAACAGCGAAACCCTACTACCGCAGACTTAAAAGCACTGGGAGAAATAGAAACCTTCAAGGAGATGTTCAACAACAGGTTCATGCGAGTCCTCCTTGTCGCAAGCTTTGCAAACATAGGAAGTATGACAGGGACCTTCGTTGCAGCTTATGTCATGATGCATGTAACCGGTATTGACCCGAGAGATGTTCTACTTTCTGGGTTCAGCGCAATTGGACTCTAAAGTCTTTAATATCTAAGGCTTTAATCCAGTTAAGCTCTAGGGTATATTAATATCTAAACTGGTTTTAATCCAGTTAGACTCTACATTTTTTGATATTTAATATGCTGGCATTTCTAGCGTCCTGATTTCCTAATATTCTTCACTTTTCTGGTGTCTGTCGATTTACTATGTTACTTTATGCATTGTTAAAAATCAACTGGGTAGTCAACCTTTAATTTTTCTTTACAACTTTTTTTATAAAAAATTATTATATTAGTGTGTTCTACAATGACTAAAAACAAAAAGAAAAAGAATAGAGAAGAAAAATAAAAAATATTAGAGTTTAGAAGAGCTCATGCAGTTTAAACTGATATTTACCCAGCTTTCCGCCGTAGTTTCCTGCTGAGATCTTTTTAACGCCCGGAACAGTTACAGCGGCTTTAATTCCTGCTTTCATAGCAGCTTTTATGCTTTCTTCATCAAGCCCATTGATAACGATTTCATAAACAGCGTTAACATCTGCAGGGATTTCAGTGTTTTCAACCTTATCCTTTATGGAAGGGCAGAATTTTTCATTTGCAGTAGCTTTCAAGAACTTGTACTTGTTTGCTCCGGATTTAGATCCGCTGGCTACAATACCGCCTGGGAAGGGGGTAATTGTACCTTCAAGCTCTGCAATTGCATCAACAGCAGCTTCGGCTGCGGTCAGAGCGGTCATCTGAGAGTCTCCGAATATGAAGAAATTTCCGCCTGCAATTCCAGCTATAGCTCCTATATTTTCTTCGGCCAGGAAGTCTCCTTCCATAATTGGTACCTTAAACACTTTGCGGCCTGAAATCTGGGTTTCGGATTCCATTCCATCTGCGAAGAATTTGAGTTTAAAGCCCACATTAAACTGTTTTTCAGCTTCAGGAAGCCCATTGAAGACTGCAGTTGTAGGGGCTGTAAGTACACATTGTCCAATCCTTTCAAGAAGCTGTTCTTCAAGAGCTTCGTATTTGAAAGTGCAGATCTGAACATAAACTCCAGGCCTGCCATCGGGGGTCTCGCTGGGGCTTGCTAACCTCTCAATTCCGGCTTCTGCAGGACACATTATAACGGATGTTGCAAAACCTGTAGCTTCAGTAGCTGCCACAAGGGCCCAGCGCTTGGTAGCAGCTGTTATGAGTACCCGTGCAATCTTGATCGGAAACGCTTCTGCATATGTATCTTCGATTTCTACTTCGTTGATTTCCATAAAAATCTCTCACTTGCTTATATTATTATCTTGAAACTAGTTCACGAATAACCAGGTTTACTTTTCTCTACTTTCTCATCTTCTATAAGTTTTCAGAATCTTCCAGATATCTTACAGAACAACTGAGAATATAGTATTTACTCAAAGGATTACTCACAGAATTTTAGAGTGATGCTCAGAGTGTTATCAAAGCGTACTTATCGTATACTTAAGCTTCAAGTGTAGTCGCAGTATTACCTGAAGTGCACTTAGAGTGTTACTCAAAGTATAGAGGACTTCGATAAACCTCTGATTTCAACATATTACTTATATACCTTTATAAGCAACTAGCCAAAATGCTGGGTTTATCGAAGTCCTCTATACTTAAAATGTACGAGAAGAGTACCCAAAATGTACTCAAAGTTTACTTTACCTATCTACTTTACCTTAAGTTTAGACTCAGATACACATTTAAAGTTTTATGGTATCTATCTAAACTTTTATGTTACTGTATTTTCTTCTGCTTTAGTAATGAGGTTATTAATATCAATTATAATATTTATATCAGATATATATTTTTTCAGACAAAAGGTAAGAGACAAAAGGTGAAAGATAAGGTGAGAGACGATAAGTGAGAGACAAAAGATGAAGAGATAAAGTGAATAAAGACAAAGTAAAGCAAAACAAAATTCCATTAAAGATAGAAACCGATTTGTTTCTAGTAGAAAACTAATTTGGTCCTTTTAGATTATTTGATCTCCTCTCAAAATAGTCCTTATTAGGAGATCGCCAGTAGAAGTATCGAGCGTTACTGTACGTCCGTAGTTTTTGCCGGTGTCCTCAGCTATAACTGGTATTTCGAACTTTTCCAGGGTGTTTTTGGCCCATTTTACATTTCTTTCACCTATTTTCAGGTTTCGATTTCCAAACATATGTGCTCCCCCGACAATTTTTGCTTCGAGCCTTTTTCTGGATGAGCCTTTTTTTAGTATCTCAGCTGTAAGATATTCTATACCGTAATCCGTATATTTTAAAGGGTTATCTTTTATCCTTGCATGACTTATACTCGGAAGCATTGTATGGACAAGCCCACCTACTCTCTCCCGCCTATCGTATAGTGTTATACTGACACATGAACCCAACCCAAAAGTTTTAATTTTAACCAGACTCTTAGACAATGCACAGGCTCTTATTCCCACTACAATTATGCCTGAGTCGGTCATCTTGAAAAATTCTCCGATTTATAAATTTTTCTTGGGTTAGAGATTATTAGAAGTTATTTAAAAACTCTTTCGAGTTTATTTAGACATTTTTTGGAATTATTTCAACGTTCTTTTGAATTTATCCAGTATTTATTTAAAATTTTTTACATTGCCTATATTTATAGAAATAGACCTGAATAAGATTACTTGTAGCTTATAGAGAGAAGTGGCAAAATTCCTATCTTTATGTTTTCGAGCTCTTTAAGTGCCCAAAATTTATATTCGCTTGAACTCTTAGGTTCTTGATCTTCCATAAATGCCTCTTTAGATTTCTTTTATATACAGGCGCTCTCTTGTATTGTAAGGTCTAAAAAGACTTGATGCAGCCCCAAGCAGTGTTTCGGACTTTCCTATTATAAAAAATCCTCCTTTTCCGAGAGCCTTGTAGAAATTAAGCTGTAATTGCTCCTGAATTTCCTTTTTAAAGTATATCATTACATTTCGGCAGACAATAAGATCAAAATGATCGATTTTGGGATCTGAAATTAAGTCCTGACATTTAAATTGTGTTATACTCTTAAATTCATCTATTATCTGATACACATCTCCCTGCTTCAAAAAATAACGTTCTCTTGTGCCTTGATCAAGATTTTTAAGTGAATTCTCATTATAAACACCCTTTTTGGCTTTTTCCAGACTTTGAATGTCAATATCCGTACCTATAATCCTTATTCTGTACTTATTAAAATCGTTTTTCAGGGTCCTGTGCAGCAGAATAGCAAGAGAGTAAGCCTCTTCTCCTGCCGCACAACCAGCACTCCAGATTCGAATTGATCGAATAAATAGTCCGGATCTGTTTTTAACAAGAGAAGGAATGATCTCTTTTTCTATTATTCTAAAGGTTTCCGGATTTCGAAAAAACTCACTGACGTTTATAGTAAGAGCATCAAAAAGAGACTCGTACTCTTGAGGATCTTTCTTTAAAAGTTTTAGATAAGCTCCATAACTTTCGGAATTGGTGGCTCGGACACGCACGTTAATTCTACGCCTGAAATGGGCTTCCTTATAATGTTCACAGTTAAAGCCAGTGTTTCCACTAATAGTTCTCTTTAAAAGTTCAAAGCCCGGATCTTTTCCAGATTTTGACATGTTTATCTCTTTTCTTTTCTCTTTGTTTATCTCTTTGTTTATCTCTTTACTTATCTCTTTACTCTTCTCTTTGTTTATCTCTTTACTTTTCTCTTTACTCTTCTCTTTGTTTATCTCTTTACTTTTCTTTTTGTTTATCCTTTTACTTTTCTTTTTTATTTTTTCTCTGTGTTTATTTTATCATAATTTCTCTTTCTAACCGGATCGTTACCCATTTCTTCATTAGCAGTACTTTATCCAGGTTTTTTGTCCCAATTAAAGTTTCTTACATATTTCAAATCAGGGAGTTAACATCGATAATTAAAATAACATTTCCATCGCCCAGAATTGTCGCTCCTGCAAACCCTCTGGTATTATCAAGAAACTTGCTTTTGAAACTTTTTACTATTACTTCCTGTTTTCCAAGAAGCTCGTCGACGATTATCCCAATATATTGCCCATGTTTTTCAACGATAACTATGTAAATATTGTTCTCACTGTCATTATCAGGTAGCTGAAACTGCTTTCTCAATCTAAAAAGTGGAAGAATTTTATTGTCTATTAAAATGACTTCCTGTCCTTTGATATGTTTGGTTTCCTGCGAACTAACTTCAATGTTTTTCACTATGCTTGTGAAAGGAATTGCGTACTTTTCCGTTCCAACTCTTACCAGCATGGCCTGATAAACTGCAATGGTTAAAGGTAGTTTCAGTTCGAACCTGGAGCCAAGTCCAGGCTTTGACTCAACTTTTACGGATCCTCCGAGGCGCTCAACTCTATTTTTTACAACATCCATTCCTATTCCCCTTCCGGAGACATCGGTAACACTGTCAGAGGTACTGAGACCTGGAGTAAATATCAGTTGCATTACTTCTTCTTCCTCAAGCTGCTCCGTACTTTCTCTTGAGATAATTCCTTTCTTTAATGCAACTTTCCTGATTTCATTAGTATCTATTCCACGTCCGTCATCTTCTATTCTAATAAAGACAAAATTTTCCTGTCTTAAAGCTGCAACCAGTATAGTGCCATTCTCTTTTTTCCCAAGCTCCACACGCTTCTCCGGAATTTCTATTCCGTGATCTACTGCGTTTCTTAACAGGTGAACCAGGGAATCCCCAATTTCTTCGAGAATAGTTCTATCGAGCTTGATTTCTTTCCCTTTGATTATAAAATCGATTTTTTTACTTTGTACACGTGCGAGATCTCTTATCATTCTGGGATAAACATAGGCAATATGGTCCAGAGGCACCATTCTTGCCTCGATCACTTCATCTTGCAGTTCTCTTGTTAGTTTATGAAAATCCGAAAGTGCAGCTTCAAGTTCCTTTGATTTCAGATTGCGTGTAAGTTCGTTTACTCTACTCCGGTTAATTACGAGCTCGCCCACAAGGTTCATCAATTTGTCGAGCTGTTCGGTACTTATTCTTGAATTTTGAATAATTTTTACTTTAGGACTCAATCTTGGATAAGCTAGGTTTTTTTCTTCTTTCTGTAGTCGATCAATCTCTTTTATTGATTTTTTTTTCGCAGAAAGGAGTTTATTATCTTCTGTTCTTTCAATGAATGCTTTTTCAGGAGAACCATTTAACTCCACTAATGTTTTTATCACTTCGTAAACCTCAGGATAGAACTCGTATTTATCAGCCTTCTCTTTTTTTTCTTTTTCAGGCTTATCTCCTTCACTTTTACAGACGTTTTCTACAAGTTCCTCAAGGGTATCCACACATATCAAGAGAACATCAATCAAAGAAGAACTAAGTACAATTTGCCGTGTGCGCAGTCTGTCTATCAAACTTTCCATTTCATGCGTTAACTCTACAATTTGCTTGAACCCCATAGTTGCAGCCATGCCTTTAAATGTATGAGCTGCACGAAATAATGTATTCATCTGTTCCGTATTTTCAGGATCACTCTCAAGCACCAGCAGGGACTCGCTCAACTCTTTGATGTATTTTTCAGACTCTGCCCTGAAAATGTCCATATACTTTAACATATCCATAATTTTCCCTGCCTTTGTGGAAGTTCAGCTTTTCCTTTTTAGACGGTTTCTCAACACTGAATTCAATTCGGGATTAGATTCCAGTTTCTGTCCCATGTTCAATTATATTTTAATCCCTACTTCTGGCTTAATCCCGATATTTCTTTAGTCTCTATTTCTGGTTTAATCCTTACACAGTTCCGTGCTAGTTTTCAATTTAATCACGACATTTCTAGTTTTAATGGAGTTTTAATGGAGCTTTAATGATGTTTTAATGGAGTTTTAGTGGAGCTTTAATGGAGTTTTAATGGAGTTTTATGGAATTTTTTGAAAGGATGCCATAAAACGTGTACGTATATGCTGCGCTACCAGGACTGCGTAGGGATATCGACGGCAAACGAACCTAAAAGTTCCTCCAGAGATCTTATGCGCCTATTGCAAGAAACATTTCGTACGGAAGCAGTTGTTTCTTTCTGGAGCCTGTGCTTTTCTATTTTTTGTTTGTATCCGGTTCTTCCCTAATTTCGCATATACTATAATCATCACAACCGGAGTTGGACATTCCTTTATAATCCGAGTAAAAGCCTTAAGACCGTCAAGGACAGGCATGAAATTGTCTAAAAGATAGTCATCTCAAGCACTTTCTACTAAATATAAAAATTTATTTTAATAACTTTATCTAATAATGTTTATTTAAAAATATTACTAATTGTCTGATTTTGCATATTTCAGTTTGTAGAGCTTTAGTTAACACAACCTGATTTAGTGCAGCTTCAGTTAAGTTAATTAGCTTATTCAATTTCAGTTAAGTTAATCTGGTTTAACGTAGCTTCAGTTATTTGGTTTAACGCAGCTTCAGTTATTTTACTCAATATAGCGTTAATTGCTTTGTTTAATGCGGCCTCAGTTAACGCAGTTTTATGCAATAGTAGCTTTACTTACCACTAGATTTAGACCGGATCTAATTCGGTTCGGCAATTTTTCTTATTACATCGAGCATTCCATCAGGCTCAAAAGGTTTTACTATAAAGCCCATAGCTCCTATTTTCATTGATTCGGTTATGAATGCCTGTTGGCCAATAGAAGAACATATTACTATTTTTGCCTCAGGGTCCATAATAAGAATTTTTTGCAATGCCTCTTTTCCATCCATATCTGGCATAATTATATCCATTAGCACAATATCGGGCTTTACTTCGAGATAAATCTGAATTGCCTCTTCTCCATCATTGACCTCAGCAACAACTTCATGTCCGTGCATCAGAAGAATGTCTCTAATAATCATCCGCATAAATTCGGCATCGTCCACAATCATAATTCTGGCCATGCACTTCCCTTCTTCCGCTCTTGAGCAAGCGACAATATCGGATGATATTATACTCCTTTTTTGGAATGTTTCGACATCTTTCGACATCTTATTCCTACGTTTGCCGAATCTCGCCCCTTGCCTGCATATTCTCCACAAATTCATACTATGAATCAAAGACCTAATTTAAAAATTATGTAAGGTTAACAACTGTAACCAGCACAGTTTATTTGTTAAGATATATTAATCCCAATTGTGTAGAAAAATATATACGATACCTGCTATATTAAATTTTTTAATTGTCTTTATAAAATTGGAGGACTGAAATTTATTTAGATACTCTGGTTAATTGACATGTTAAAAAAATATTTGAAAAAGTTACAAGCTCTTTTCTAATCTTCAGCCTGGTTCGGTTTGTAATTTACAGATTTAAATCAAACATTGATCATATTATTTTTTATAAATAAAATGCTTCCCTATTTGTTTTATGTTTAATCTGGAACTAACTTTAATTTTTTCTGAAAAATAACATCCAAAATGATATCAGAATCCAAATAAATTGTTTTCATTACTACATTTATATTGAATTTATGTATCTAAATCTAACAAATAAATTTATATTTTCTTAAACTTCATATATTATTGTAATTTGAGAATAACCCTGGGACAATTTATAGGCCTAAGGTAAAATGTTGAAAAAAATATTAGTCTCATAACTTTCCGGTTCCGGTTTTAGGGAGGACGATGGTATACGTACTGAAGATACAAGGAAAGATTTCATTTCGTTTTTTCTTGTTTTAGACCTTCCTAAATGATTCAGTATCACTAGAAAATCAATTTATTAGAAAATTTGTTATTCACCGTTTCTTTGACAAAATTTCGTTTACAAAACCTTGTTTGCAAAGAACAATTCTTAAAAATCCTATTTACAAAAAGTCCAGCTTACTAAATCTTCAAGCAACCCCACTTAGGAGTTGATTTAAGTGCCTGAAATTCTGATTGTTGAAGATAATTTACTTAATCTGACCGTTGAGGCAGACTTACTTAAGTCATTTGGACACGAGCCGAAAAAGGCGAAAAACGGCTTTGAAGCTCTCAAAATTCTCAATGAAGTGAAAATTGATCTGATATTGCTTGACATGGAACTTCCGAAAATGCATGGTCTTGAATTGCTTCAAGAAATCAAACTTAACCCTGAAACTAAGAGCATAAAGGTAGTTGCAGTCACAGGTTATTCCGATCCGGAAAGTAAAGAAAAATACCTTAAAGCTGGATGCTATGCTGTTCTTGCCAAACCCATAAACTTTGGTGAGTTTGGCTTACAGATTGAGGATTTTCTTACAATAGCGGACTCTTGAAAATATAATATATGCGCAAATAAAAAGACAGTTGCAGTGTATATGCAAAAATAAAAACAGTTGCCTAAAGAGCAGACTCGGTAGATATCTAAAGAGGTGTATGCAAAATAGGGTTAAAATCACAAGGACAAATTTTTCACGATGTTTTCTTTTTTCAATTAATCAAAAAATTTATCAACTCTTAAATAGTCTGTATTGAATGATCGGTTGGAAGATCAGGCAATCTTCATAAAAACACTTCCGTCCGTTCACTTTCCTTAGCAGATACTACTGACACGTTAACAGTCCATGCAGGTAGAAGAGGTATAGAGACAGAGAAACTGGATGTAAGGGTGAGATAGATGTATAAAAACACAAAAATAGGGCATGTAGTAATAGGCTTTGCTCTTCTTCTGGTTTTAATTTTCTTTGTTGGGTATACAGGCTATCAGGGTATGAATGATGTGGAAAAAAAAAGCCGAGCCATTCAAAACATGACCTTTATCATGAATAATATGCAGGGAGCCCTGGAAGCGCAGGAAAATTATGTTATTTATGGTGATCCTATTTATAAGGAAGACACTTATAAACATCTTGATCGTGTACCCACACAAGCAGCTATATCCAAGGAAATATATCTTGGCTACCTTGATCCTGTAAATCAGGATCGAATGGACTCGATTTTGGAAATTTCTGACAAATTTAAAGAAAGCTTTGACAGCTATGTTGAAGCAAACAATGAAGAAATAGCCCTGAGAACTAATATCACCTCTAAAGGCGATCTTATTTTGCAGAAAGCAGATGAGATTTATCAAGATCAGATGCTTCAGTACCAGCAATATGTAGAAAACGGTTCTTCAAGTGAAGTTCTCCCGCAAAAACTATCCAATGCTCAGGAAGCCCAGAAAATTAGCATACTTGCAATGGAAGCTCGAGACCAATACCAGAACTATATAATTACTCCCGAAGATCAGTATGCAGAAAATTTTGATCGAGTTATGGAGAATATAAGTGAAGTTACTAAGAACTTAAATAAGCAGACCGTAAATCCTGAAAATCTTGAGCGTGAAGACGCAATAATTTCCAATGTTAGAGAAATCCGGAATGATTTTGATCGTCTTGAAATTCTTAAAAAGAGACAGGTAGTTGATGTGAAAAACATGGCAGCCATAGCTGCAAAAGTTAAAGAAAATGCTGAAGCTGCCAGTGCCGATCAGAAAGGGAAGCTTGACACCCTGATAATAAATTCTATAAGTAAGATTCTTCTCGTTACTCTTCTTTCAATACTTATCGGCGCTTTACTTGTTTTTGTGATTCTGAAACTCTACAGAAAACCCATTTATGAATTGCTCGATGCATCCGAGAAAATTTCTAACGGAAATCTTGATGTTAAGATCAATAGAAATTCGAGAAGTGAAATCTCTCAACTCTCACAAGCTTTTGAATCAATGGTTGAAAATCTTCGTAGCCTGATAAAAGGAATTCAGGAAAATTCGGTTCACCTTTCTACACTCTCAGAAGAAATGTCTGCTTCTTCTGAGGAAGTGGCTTCAGCTTCAAGGAAAATTTCTGACACTGCAACTGAAATCTCAAACGGAACCGAAATGCAGAGTACAAAAATATCGGATATCACTCATGCAATGCAGGATATGACACATAATATTCAGGAAATTGCAGAGAATACTCAGAAAGTCTCTAAGAACACTAGTATTGTCAATACTACTGTCAATAACATTGGAAATGCCTCAAGAGAAATTCTGGTAAAGATGGACCGTATTCGCTCCTCTGTTGATGAAACTAAAAAAGTAATAACAGAACTTGACTCCAAATCTCAACAAATCAATGAAATTGTAATTCTCATTACCAGAATTGCGGATCAGACAAACATGCTTGCTTTAAATGCTGCAATTGAGGCTGCCAGAGCTGGTGAGCAAGGTCGGGGTTTCTCTGTTGTAGCCGATGAGGTCAGAAAACTTGCCGATGAATCCGGTCGTGCTGCTAATAACATTTCCAGCTTAATCGAAGAAATAAGAGGCAGTATCAGCGAAACTGTGGAAAGTATAGAGGCCAGTAAAAAAGATGTGCAGGCTGGCTCACTATCTGTTAATAACGCAGTTGAAATGGTTGCAGGGATCGTTACTACAATCAATGAAATTACAAATATGATCGAAGATGTTGCAGCTGCTACAGAAGAGCAGTCCTCGTCCATTGAAGAAATCACTTCCACTCTCGAGGATATTTCCTCAATCTCGGAACAGTCCGCTGCAGGGACCCAGGAAACTGCTGCAGCTCTCGAAGAGCAGAGTGCTTCAATGTCAGAACTTGCCAATATGGCCAGTGAGCTTTCTTTGCTCGGGGAAAGAATGAAAAAAGCTACGGAAAAGTTCAAACTTGGTAACTTAAAAGAAGGATCAGGAAACATGTCAAGTTAAAATTTCGGAGTTAATTTGAGGAATTCAAATGTTTAAAGAAGTAACAGATGAAGGTTCAAGATTTTCTTCCGAAAATCTTCAATTAGTGACCTTTGAGCTTTCAGGTGAAGAGTTCGGAGTAGATATCATGCAGGTCTCCGAAATTATTCCGGTTCCAAGGATCACCCGTATTCCTCAGGCCCCAACATGCATAAAAGGGCTCATTAACTTGCGGGGAAAGATCCTCGTTGTGATAGACCTTAACAAGCGGCTTGAGTTCAGCTCGAAAGAAACTGATAGCCTGTCCAGAATTATTATAGTTGAGGTTAAAGATACAGTCCTTGGAATGCTTGTAAATTCCGTAAAAGAGATCATGAGCCTGCCATTTTCTTCAATTCAACAACCTCCTGAGATGATCAAATCGAAAATCAATGCAGAATATCTAAGAGGAGTTGGAAAAATAGGTAGCAGGCTTATTATTCTACTAAATCTTGCACGAGTCCTTGGAGAAGAAGAAATCGAAGAACTCAGTGAGCTGTCTTTTCCAGAAGAAATTGCTTTAACTGAGTAAACCGCCTCTACGAAAGAGGATGTTTAAACTTGCTGAACTATATTCCGTAGAAAACGACAGCTTAAACTCACTTAAATAGTTTTCTCCCAATATGAATATTTAGAAAAGTATTTAAATTTAAACATTTGTTCTCCCCTGAAGCTAATGTTAAACTCTTCTGAAGCTAATGTTACTCTTCTGAAGCTAATGTTAAACTCTTTGCTCTTAATGTTCTTGGCTTTCTTTTTTCCGTTCCCCTTATGTGTTACATTCTTGCCTATGTTATCTTTGTTCCAATAGCTAAGGAGTTGGCTGCCAGACTCGATAACCCCCCAATTTCCACTGCAACAATCCTTGCACTGGGAGCTGTTGCCTCGTTTAACCTTGTCTACCCTTCGCCTGTAGTAATTTCTGCAGCAGAAGAGCTGTCGACTGACGTGAACAGGCTTTTTATTATGGGATTTTTTATCGCAGTTCCCACTTCCATTGTAGGCTACTTGTATTCTAAAAATCTAGAAAAGTCTAAAACTGCAGTTTTTTCAGATAGAATAAAAGAAAAAAAAGCTGAAGATCAGGAAAATTCAGGAATATATAATAACCCTGCTGAAAAGCCAAGTCGACTTGAGGCTTACTCTCCAATCTTTTTTCCTTTACTCTTTATTCTCCTTCAAACAGGCTTTGAATACCCTCATTCTGTGCTCACCTTTCTGGGGAACCCGAACATTGCTCTCCTTATAGGAGTCCTTTTCTCCATCTTTTCTGGCAGAAAGCTCAGGTCTCCCATACTAAGGGAATTGGTCGAAAAAGCTGTGAGGAGAAGTGGGGTTTTTCTTCTTGACCTTTGCGGAGGAGGTGCTCTTGGGGTAACCACCCTTGCCATGACCGGGGCAGGAGAAGCTCTTGGCAGATTCTTCTTGCAGTTGAGCCTTCCTCATATCCTTGTGCTTTTTCTCATTGCCGCAGCCCTTCAAACCGTTCAGGGATCAAGGGTTGTTACCATGCTTGTTGCACCTTTTCTTTTACTACCCCTGTTTCCTGAACTTGGGCTTCCTCCGGAAATCATTATCCTTTCAATGGCTTCAGGCACTTTTCTAATTTCTCATGTCAATGATCCTTTCTTTTGGATTTTCGGAGAACTTGCAGAGCTGGAACCCTCTGAAGTTTTCAGGTCAAATACCCTTTAGAGTGCCGTAATGGGTATTGTGAGTTTCCTGCTGACATCTGCTGTTTATCTTTTCTTTTACTGATTTCTTCGTCTATTGTTTCTCTAATTTTGTCATAGTACAATAATGATCACATAATTTGGTACGTGGCAAATAATAAATACCAGTTTTTTATATTTCTCTATATGAATGAGCAAAATTATCCTGAATTTACGGGCCTTGAGCTCTCTCCGAGAAAGGTAGATTATCTTAAGTTCATTCTTGAAAAAGGAGGCACTGTAAAAACCACAGAGATCTCTTCAGTCCTGAAGGTCGATCCTTCAACTACGACTAAAACTTTAAACGAACTTGCAAGTACAGGCTACCTGAATCATGTTCCCTATAGGGGTGTGGATCTAACGGAAATGGGGGAGGCATATACACAATTTCTCATCCGAAGACACAGGATTCTTAGTCTCCTTTTAACCCACTATGGCCTGTCGTCGGAGGAAGCGTGTAGTGAAGTTTCGCGTTTTGAAGCTTTTGTCTCCAGGGGTGCTATAAATAAAATCTGCAGCTCAATGGGACACCCGATGTTCGGAGTTTGTGGAGAAATAAACCATGAAAACTGCTTGCATGAAGAAAAACACCATTGAAACTGCTTGCATGAAGAAAAACACCATTGAATGCCTGTAAGTGAAACATTAAATGAAATTCTAAATGAAGAGCCAAAGTGCTAATCAAGTGCCGAATATGGGTTTCAAGATAAATTTGGTATTGCACCAAAAAATTTCCTGAATATTTCAAAAATTTAAGTGCATACCAAATTTTGAATACCTACTGATTTTGGATAATAGAGACTTTGAATAATGTTGGTCTTATCTCATTCAGAAATATATTCATGAATTAATAAAAACTGAAAAATGAAGAAATGGGATTTCAATATGAATCTGAAAATTCTACCTTTATTAGTGCTCTTGACTGTTGGTCTGAGCCTTTTTGCCAGCGGCTGTACAGGTCAGGACGACTCCCAAATTAATGAGAATGAGAGTGAGAGTACAGTACAGGACGTTGAAGTATCAGGGTCGAACGAGTCTGTAATCGTAGCTGTGAGTATAGTTCCTCAGGCCGAGTTTGTAGAAAAAGTTGGGGGAGACAAAGTGAAAACTGTTGTCATAATTCCTCCAGGAGCAGACCCTCATACCTATGAACCATCTCCTAAAGAGATGGGAGAAGTGAGCAAAGCTAGTATGTATGTTACAGTCGGTGTAGATATGCCCTTTGAGGAAGTCTGGATCAACAGATTCAAATCTATTAACACTGGAACTCTTATAGTAAACTCTTCTAATGGAATCGAACTCAGGAAACTTGCTGCTCACGATCATCACGAAGAGGAAGGAGCAGAAGAACATTCAGAAGAACATGCAGAGGAACTTGAAGCAGGTAGCGAAGAAACTGAACTGGATCCCCACATATGGACATCTCCTTCAAATGCAAAAATAATGGTCGAGAATATTTATGAAGGACTCGCCAAAATAGATCCTGAGAACAAAACTTACTATACTCAGAATAGAGATACCTATCTTAAGGAACTTGACGCTCTGGATTCAAGGATCCGCGAAAAGCTCGAGGGGAAAGAGAAAAGAAATTTCATGGTCTATCATCCTTCCTGGGGCTATTTTGCAGCGGACTACAACCTTACCATGATTCCAGTTGAGATTGAAGGAAAAGAGCCGAGTGCTCAGGATCTGGCAAAGGTTATAAGTCTTGCAAAAGAAAAGCAGGTTAAAGTCATCTTTGTCCAGCCTCAGTTCAGTACGGAAAGTGCAAAGTCCGTAGCTAAGGAGATAGGCGGTGAAGTTGTAGCTGTAGACCCACTTGCAAAGGATTATGTTGCAAATATGGATAATGTATCCGACATTTTTGCCAGAAACCTAGTATGAATTCAGTAAGGTATGAAGTCAGTAAGGTATGAAGTCAGTAAAATTAGTACTCGAGTCCTGGTTTAATCAGAACTCAAGTACTATCTTAATATCAAATGTTCGTAATCCGGTAAATAAAAACGATATTCTGAAGGAAAGGCAATGGAGAAGGTTATAGAACTGAAGGATGTCTGGGTTCGTTACGGAACCCAGACTATTCTTGAGGCAATCAATTTTGAATTGAAAGAACCCAATGGACTGCTTGGGATTATCGGACCTAATGGGGGAGGAAAGACTACATTTCTCAAAGTGCTCCTGGGGCTTTTGAAACCTTATAAAGGCAATGTAAAACTCTTTGGGAAACCACCGGAAAAGAGTAGGGAACTTGTAGGCTATGTCCCTCAGTACAAAGGTTTTGATTTTGACTTTCCTATCAGTGTTTGGGAAGTTGTGCTTACAGGCAGGATGAGCCATACAGGTTTTCTGAAAAAATTTCGAGAAGAGGACAAAAAGGCTGCCGAAGAAGCCCTTAAAACTGTAGAAATGTTTCAATACAGAGGCCGACAGATTGGGCAGCTTTCTGGAGGACAACGGCAGAGAGTCTTTATTGCAAGAGCTCTTGCTACAAACCCTAAACTTCTGCTTCTGGACGAACCTAATTCCGGGCTTGACCCGCATATGCAGGATGAACTCTATCGCCTGCTAAGCAGACTCAAGCAGGAAATGGCAGTTATCATGGTTACTCATGATCTCAGTGCGGTTTCTGTTTATGTCGACAAAATAGCCTGTTTAAACCGCACTCTTCATTATCACAATTCCAGAGAAATTCCGATTGAAGATCTTGAAGCTACCTACCAGTGTCCTGTTGAGCTGATCGCTCATGGAATTCCTCACAGGGTGCTGAAAAACCATGAGGAGAACTCCTGAAGATCAGGACTTGTTCGAAAAGGACTGATTCGAAAAACAGACGGAGAAATAAGAATGTTTGATTTTCTGCAATATAATTTTATCCAGAACGCTCTTGCAGCCGCAGTTCTTGCAAGCATAGCCTGCGGGATTATAGGAGTCTATGTTGTCGTCAAAAAAATAGTCTTCATAAGTGGTGGGATAGCTCATGCTTCCTTTGGAGGTGTCGGGCTGGGCTATTATCTCGGAATTAATCCTATGTTCGGAGTTCTTCCCTTTAGCTTGCTTTCGGCTCTTGTGATGGGAACAGTGAGCAAGAAGTCTAAAATCCCTGAAGACAGTGCTATAGGCATACTCTGGTCTCTTGGAATGGCACTCGGAATAATTTTTGTTTATCTAACTCCTGGTTATGCTCCTGATCTTATGACCTATCTCTTCGGCAATATTCTAACAGTTCCCTACTCCGACCTTTATTTTATGCTAGCTCTTGATATAGTAATAGTAGGTGCGGTTTATTTACTTTACAAAGAATTTCTTACCTTATGTTTTGACGAAGAATTCACAACAGTACAGGGCCTTCCTACCGAGAAGCTTTACCTTTTCCTTCTCTGTATAATTGCTCTAACAATTGTAGTGCTCATTAAGGTCGTGGGTATTATCCTTGTAATCGCTCTTCTTACCATTCCTGCTTCTCTGAGCCGTAAATTTACTTATAACCTGAAGCGTATGATGCTGATTTCCATAGCCTTTGGTACTGTGATCAGCGTTACGGGAATAGGTCTTTCATATGCCCTGGATGTTCCATCCGGCGCAACCATCATTCTCGTACTGAGCCTTGTGTATGGGGTTGCTTCTTTCGGGATGGAAATACTGGAGAATATAAAGAACTCAGGGGCTTAAAAATCCTGAGTTTTATTTTACAGGCTTTAAATGGACATTTATGGACTTATTCAGTACTTATCCAGTACTTATCC
>DAQQ01000082.1:0-3698 GCA_002508465.1 Methanosarcina sp. UBA7
TTATATTTCAAACGTTCCTTAGTGAAAATAGAGTTTGTTTTATCCTGCTTTTATGAGGAATTCACAGCAATCATTCTTATTCCCTATGGTCTTTAACGCCTCTACCCTGAAGTCAGAATCCACTTTCAAAATTATATTCGAGAATATTTTACGTGTCAAAGTGCATAAAATAGGGTTTTTACGGGCTTCTTCTCCTTTCCAGGGACATTTTGTTCCCCTGACTATCCACGAACTTTCTTTTTTACTCTTTTCAGAAGAAAAGCTTCCGCCAAGCTGGTTCATAATCTCGGCACAGATTTTACCTGCATAAGCGAAATCCAGTTCCCTGTTTTCCAGGTGATATGTTTCAAGCAGCGTTTTTTCGACCATATTTGTCATCTGGTTAATTAGGACCTTCTTCTCCTCATCGGAAACAACCCTGAGCAGAGTTGGAATGATTGCGGTAAGGATACTCTGTACCCTGTTTTTTATTTCAAGGCTGTTGCGGTCAGCTACCAGTCGGTCATGCATGCACTTTACCCTGAGTAAGGACTTCACTCGAGTCTTGAGCTCAATCCTGTTTATTGGTTTCATAAGGAAATCATCAGCTCCGGCTTCAATTCCCTTTATCCGGTCTTCAATATCGGAAAGAGCAGTGAGCATTAAAACAGGGATGAACTGAGTTTCAGGGTTGTTTTTGACAATTTTGCAGACCTCGTAGCCGCTCATTTCAGGCATCATGACGTCCAGCAAGATCATGTCGAGATTTTCTTCCTTTAGTTTCTTGATAGCTTCCTTTCCACTACTGGCAGTAATAATAGCATAAGATTCGGCTGAAAGGTAAGCTTCTATGAGCTCTATGTTCTCAAGCACATCATCGACGATCAGGATTTTAGGTTTGCTTTTTTCCTCTTCCAAGGCTTCATCCCCCAGACTCACGAATTACAATTCCTTCAGACGTGATTTCAAAAATAGACATTTCAGGAGAAATAGGGGTACTGCGCATCTTGGGTATGCTCAGATAGCGTTCCATTTTTCCAAGATATGAGTTTTCCCTTACCAGCAGGTGGATAGACCCATATACCGAGTACTCAGCAAGCTGATAAGTCATGTTGTGTGCGGACTCGTCCATTATTAAAAGAGTAGTACAACCTTTTTTTCTTACCAGGTAGTTCAACGCATCAAACTGGTCTCTAAGCCTTCTTATGGAAGTCCTGAGCACAAAGGTACCTATATTATCTATAACAAGGCATTCCGTTCCTTCACGTATTAACTCTACAAGACTCGGAATTTCAAGATCCAGGCTTTCAGGCTTAAACCCGTATCTGGTCTGTCCTATTATTTCAGAACGGCTTTCGAAGATATTTTGTATAATAAGCTGTCCGCTCTCATAGTATATTGTGAGGTCGCGCCCTAGCAGGCTTGCCTGGTAGATAATATCTTCAGGAGTTTCCTCAGTTGCGATAATCATACATTTCCTGCCTTCAAGACAGTTTTTATAAATAAAATGGATTCCGAAGATTGTTTTCCCGCTTCCTGCTATACCGGTTATAAGAGTTACTTTATTTGCAGGATAACCCCCACTCAACTTCCTGTCCAGCTCCTCTATACCTGTTGAAACTCTCTCCATTTTTGTAAATCCCCACTCTTTCTGTACTTTACCTTTATAGCTTCCATGAATGTGAATTAATGTTAGATTATTAACTTGAAGGCTTAGAACAGTCTCTAAATGACCCTGGATTTAGAAGCTGTTTATAATTAAAGAATCATTTATTATTTTTCGTTAGTTTTACAGTAATTTCACGAAATTTGTCTGATTATTTTTTGATTAGGATTGTACTGATAATTCTGTCACACTTCCTATATATTTTTATTTGCTCATACTTCCAGCTACTTCCGGACTTATATTTTAAACCTGTATTCCCTGCTGCCTTAATTTTGAGAGAAAAGTTTAATATAGATAGCTTCTATCAATAGTGCTACATCAAGGGCTCGTAGGGTAGCCAGGATATCCTAATGGGCTTCGAAGTAAGACTATTACGAAGATACCCATTGACTCGTGTTCGAATCGCGGCGGGCCCGTTTACTTATTTTACCTGTCCTTTCTATTCTGCAAAATAATTGTATTTTTTCCAGAATATCTCTTTTAGGTTACATCTTAAGTAGAAATATACAGGATGTTTCGTACTGAACTTAAGTTTGGTTTTAAGTTGGTTTTGAGTCTGTTTTGAATTAGTTCCGCGTCTGGTTTCAAATATGATATTAAATTTTGCGATCGATATCAAAATTATATTAGAGTCTATTAGAGTCAAATTAATATATCGAAATGATATTCAAAATTATATTAGAGTCAAATTAATATATCGAGATGATATTCAAAATTATATTAGAGTCAAATAAATATATCGAGATGATATTCAAAATTGTATTAGAGTCAAATTAATATATTGAAATGATATATCTCTTTATGGGGAATGGAAACAAAGCAAAAAAGTAGTTCCTGGTGAGACGAGACTTATAAGGCAATATAATAACTGTTTACGAAGTTATTTCTTGACACTCAATGCCGTTGTAAGTTTTCTTTATTGTTTCATAGTCAATGTGGGTTTTATGGCATGGGCAGATTGGAGTTTTTACTAAATTCTTAGTTCTTACGAACCGGACTTCAGGAAAAGAAAACTCCAAAACCTAATATAATGCAAGCCTGGAGGAGCTGTTAAAATGGCAGATAATAGTAGGGGGCCCTTGAATCTCGGTAAGGTTATCTCGGTGCGCGGCAGCATCGTAGATATATTGTTCGAAAAGCACTTGCCACATGTATATACGCTGCTACGTGCAGGAAAAGAAAACCAGATTGCCATAGAGGTTTTGACCCAGCTTGACACACATCGCGTTCGAGGAATTGCTCTGACTCCTACCGAGGGGCTTGCTCGAGGTATGGCAGTGGAAGATACAGGCGGGCCTTTAAAGGCGCCTGTTGGTAGGGAAATCCTTTCGCGAATGTTCGACGTGTTTGGAGATACCATAGACCGCAGGAAGCCTCCGTCGAATGTCCAATGGCGCTCAATCCACCAGGCTCCGCCGCCGCTGATGCGTTGGTCCACTACGTCTGAAATCTTCGAGACTGGTATCAAAGCT
Source organism: Methanosarcina sp. UBA7 (assembly GCA_002508465.1). GTDB lineage: Archaea > Halobacteriota > Methanosarcinia > Methanosarcinales > Methanosarcinaceae > Methanosarcina. The sequence continues at coordinate 3,118 of DAQQ01000082.1, forward strand.
ATAGATGTGCTGGTGCCTCTTGAGCGCGGAGGTAAAGCAGGTCTATTCGGAGGAGCGGGCGTTGGCAAGACAGTGTTGCTAACCGAGATGATTCATAACGTAGTCAAGCAACACCAGGGAGTAAGCATATTTTGCGGAATAGGTGAACGTTGTCGAGAAGGAGAAGAACTTTACCGTGATATGAAAAATGCGGGTGTGCTTCCGAACACGGTTATGGTGTTCGGCCAGATGAATGAACCACCGGGAGCTCGTTTTCGTGTAGGTCATACGGCACTGACAATGGCAGAGTACTTCAGGGATGATGAACACCGAGATGTGCTACTGTTGATAGATAACATTTTCAGGTTTATTCAGGCTGGTTCTGAAGTATCCGGCTTGATGGGACAGATGCCTTCACGTCTGGGATATCAGCCTACATTGGGAACTGAATTATCCGAGTTAGAAGAGCGCATATCTACTACTGATGCCGGAGCCATAATGTCGATTCAAGCAGTGTATGTGCCTGCTGACGATTTCACTGACCCTTCGGCTGTGCATACATTCTCACATCTCTCGGCATCAATTGTCCTCTCTCGCAAAAG
>DAQQ01000082.1:3731-23221 GCA_002508465.1 Methanosarcina sp. UBA7
CATTATCGTCTGGCCCAGGAAATCCGGCAGACGCTTGCGCAATACTCAGAACTCAAGGATATTATCTCAATGCTTGGCATGGAGCAGCTATCCGTAGAGGACCGCAATGTAGTTGCTCGCGCCCGCCGCCTGGAACGTTTCCTGACACAGCCATTTTTCACCACTGAGCAGTTCACAGGCATTAAAGGCAAATTTGTCAGTCTTTCAGATGCGCTCGAAGGCTGCGAACGTATCTTGCGTGACGAATTCAAAGACTACCCAGAAAGCGACCTCTACATGATAGGAACAATTGACGAAGCAATAGCCAAAAAATCAAATCGGGAAAAATCATGAACTCAGAACTCATGAACCTTACGATTCTTCTGCCTTACCAGGTCTTTACCGAAAAGAAAGGTGTATCACGTATAGTTGCAGAGAGCCGTGAGGGTTTATTTGGACTCTTGCCACACAGACTTGACTGCGTCGCGGCTCTGCAGCCTGGGATTCTCACCTACGAAACCGAATCAGAGGGCGAGGTTTATGTGGCAGTCGATGAAGGCGTACTCATCAAGACTGGTCAGGATGTACTTGTCTCGGCACATGATGCTATTTTTGGAACAGACTTAAGTCAGTTGCATGAAGCGGTAGAAAAAGAGTTTTTGACCTTAGATGAGAACGAGCAAAAAATTCGTTCAGTAATGGAAAAATTGGAAATCGGGCTTATACGTCGCTTATCGGAGTTTCGGAATGTCTGACAGACCATCAGAGAAACCTTTGGAGGACGAGTCACCTCTGGCCCGTCAGATTGAGACAAAAGCTAAACGCAAGCTTAGGGCACAACGTCATGTGGACAGGACTATCTGGCTTGGTTTAGGTATGATGGGGCTTATAGGTTGGTCGGTAGCGGTTCCGACACTAATTGGTGCTGCAATCGGGCTCTGGTTAGATGGACACTATCCGGCAAGCTTTTCCTGGACACTCACGATGATGATTATAGGCCTATTTATCGGCTGCTTGAATGCATGGCACTGGGTAGCTAAGGAGCGCAAAGAAATGCAAGAGGAACAGGAGGATTACAATGAATGAAATATTAAACCTTGTTCTGTCTCTGGTAGCCGGTTTTCTTTTTGGAGCTATTTTCTTCGGAGGGCTCTGGTGGACGGTTCAGAGGGGACTTTCGTCCGGAAGACCTGCTTTCTGGTTCTTTGGCAGCCTGTTTATACGGATCATTATTGTCATAGCCGGGTTCTACTTTGTCTCGAATGGCCACTGGGAGAGATTGCTAACATGCTTGTTTGGATTTTTTGTTATGCGCCATATAGTAGTTAGACTCACCAGACTATCAGAGGAAAACCCGAACCAATTGACAAAGGAGGCCAGCAATGCGACTTAGTCCTGATGAGCTGATTTTCTGGCAGTATGGTTTTATCAAACTCGATGCTACGATCGTATATACCTGGGGATTGATGTTTGTAATGGTAGTTGGCTCAAAAACCATTACAAGCAAACTCTCTACAGGTCTGGAACGTTCTCGCTGGCAAAATATTCTGGAAATTATTGTTACAGGTATCCTGGAACAAATTGAGGACGTTGGCCTGGACCAACCGAAAAAGTATCTGGGCTTTTTAGGCACGCTCTTTCTGTTCATTGGTGTGGCTAACCTTTGCATTATTATTCCAGGCTATGAACCACCAACAGGGTCTCTCTCAACTACGGCTGCACTTGCATTATGTGTGTTTGTAGCTGTGCCACTTTTTGGTATAGAAGAGCAGGGAGTTGGTAACTACCTTAAGACCTACACAGAGCCGACGATCATCATGCTGCCGTTTAATATTATAAGTGAAATCTCACGCACGCTAGCACTGGCAATTCGTTTGTTTGGTAATATCATGAGTGGCACGATGATTGTTGCCATTCTGCTGACAATCACACCGTTCATATTTCCGGATCTCATGATCGCTCTTGGTCTGCTCGTTGGTATGGTGCAGGCGTATATTTTCAGCGTTCTGGCTACAGTTTACATAGCAGCTGCTACACGTGAGCATAAGCACAGGCCGAAACAGGAGCAAAAGACTGCTGAACAGGAGTAGATGAATCGAAACAACAATAACAACGGAAGGAAACACTATGGCTTTGGATAATTATACAACTATAATTGCGGTGGCGTCAATTGTCACCTCCGGTATCACGATAGGTATCGGAGTTATAGGGCCCGCAATTGGTGAGGGGCGTTCGGTCGCAACAGCATTGAGTTCTATGGCACAGCAACCCGATGCTTCCGCAACAATAACCAGAACTTTGTTTGTAGGACTGGCTATGATTGAGTCTCTGGCAATCTACTGTTTTGTGGTTTCTATGATTCTTATCTTCGCCAATCCGTTCTGGAGCCGTGCACTTACCTGAAATAGTGAGGAAAATAGTCATGCCGCTGATCGATTGGTTTACTGTCATTGCGCAGGTAATCAACTTCCTCATCCTTGTATGGTTGTTGAAACGTTTTCTTTACAAACCGATACTTAGTGCAGTGGATGCGCGTGAGAAGAAAGTAGCAGATGAACTTAAGAATGCGGACGCAAAAGAAGCAGAAGCACAAAAAGAGAAAGATGAGTTTAAGCAAAAGAACGAGGAGTTTGACCAGCAGCGTAATGCCCTGTTTAACAAGGCAAAAGAAGATGCAAAAGCTGAACATCAGCGGCTTTTCGAACAGGTAAGGAAGGAAGCCTCCGATTTGAGAGCAAAACAACAGGAGGCATTAAGGAACGAAGAACAGAATTTAAGTCAGGAAATTGGCCGTCGGACCCAGCAAGAAGTTTTTAACATCGCGCGAAAAGTACTGACCGATCTGGCTGGGACCAGCCTGGAAGAACGCACAGTTGATGTATTTGTTCAAAGGCTGCACAGCCTGAAAGACGATGAAAAAAAACAGTTAGCTTCAGCGCTTAGTGCATCATCAGGTCAGGTGTTCATTCGTACTGCGTTTGATCTTCCACAAGCACAGCGTGATTCGGTTAAAAAGACGATTAAAGAAACTCTTGGTATAGAAATTCAACCCAGGTTTGAGACTGCACCGGACCTTGTCAGTGGCATCGAACTAACCACAGACGGAGAAAAAGTGGCTTGGAGCATTGCAGATTATCTTTCATCACTTCAAAAAAGTATAGATGATCTGATAAAAGAGAAAACTGTGAGTGAAGCCAGAGCTGAGCCTCAAACCAAAAATAACAAACTCAGGCTTGAAAACGAACCAGAGACGGAACAGGAGCCTGAAACCGAGAATCATAAACCCAAATCAAAAACCGAATCCGAAGTCGAAACCAAACCAGAAACTGACTATAATAAACCCGAGTCGAGAAAAGAGCCAGAGGCTGAACAGGAATCTGGTGCAGAACAAAAACTTGCAGCAGAACAGGAATCTTCTGAACAGCAGTCTGGAGCTAAGTCAGAATCCGTGGCAAAGCAGGAGATAAATTCCAAACCAGAGCCAATATAAAGAGCCAGTGAACATGGAACCTAAAAATCTTAAAGATATCTTTGATAACGTTTTCACCGAAATACATCAGGTCAGAGAATCAGTAACTCCCTCGCTCACTCCAAAGGAGGTGGGCAGAATTTTGACAGTTTCTACAGGTATCGCAAATGTATCTGGCCTTCCTACTGTAGGTTTCGATGAACTTATAAAGTTTCCAGGGGATTTGTTTGGAATCGCGTTTAATGTTGATGAAAAAGAAATAGGTACCGTTCTGCTGGGTGAATACTCACATCTGCATGCTGGAGATCAGGTTGAACGCACTCGGCGGGTTATGGATGTTTCTGTAGGCGAAGAACTTCTCGGACGAGTTATTGACCCGTTAGGTCGTCCGCTTGATAACAAAGGTCCAATAGTTTCAAGTAAGCGCTTACCCATCGAACGTCCAAGTCCGGCAATTATGGACCGATCTCCTGTTACTGTGCCTCTCCAGACCGGTATCAAAGTTATTGATGCATTAATCCCAATAGGACGCGGCCAGAGAGAATTGATTTTAGGGGACCGCCAGACTGGAAAAACTGCAATCGCAATCGATACTATTCTCAACCAGCGCAATTTTAATGTCCTGTGTGTTTATTGTGCCATTGGTCAGCGCGCATCTGCAGTTGCCAGAGCAGTGGCAAACTTACGGGAAAGAGGTGCAATGGACTACACGGTTGTTGTTGTAACTGAAGGCAACGACCCATCAGGACTAATTTATATTGCTCCTTATGCTGCGACCAGTATTGCAGAATATTTTATGGGAGCAGGTCGAGATGTGCTGATTGTTTACGACGACCTGACCAATCATGCACGTGCCTATAGAGAACTTTCATTACTACTTCGTCGTCCTCCCGGAAGAGAAGCATATCCCGGTGATATCTTTTATATTCATTCAAGACTGCTGGAGCGGTCCACGCACTTGCTCAAAGAACTTGGTGGCGGCTCACTTACTGCCCTTCCCATTATCGAAACTGAGGCGCAGAACATTTCCGCATATATTCCAACTAACCTGATTTCAATTACTGACGGGCAAATTTACCTCTCACCTTCGCTTTTTGAGTTGGGTGTGCTGCCTGCAGTCGATGTCGGTAAATCCGTCTCTCGAGTAGGCGGTAAAGCGCAGCTTGCTGCCTATAGAGCAGTAGCTGGAGACCTCAAGCTTGCTTATTCACAATTTGAAGAACTCGAAGCGTTTACCCGATTCGGCGCAAGGCTAGATGAAAATACACGAAAACTCATTGAGCATGGAAGGCGGATCCGTGCTCTCCTGAAGCAGCCTCAAAACTCTCCTGTGCCCGTACCGGATCAGATTGTTATCCTTGTTGCATTGAATGCAAAACTCTTCGATAATGTGCCACTTGACAAAATGGGAGAGGCTGAAAGCTCCCTGCGCAAGGCAGTAGCGGATATTCCCGAAGATGTGCGCAATCGGTTCAAAGGCGATAAAGAATTGAGCGACAAGGATCGTGAAACCATCCTAAATATCGCGCGCAAAGCACTGGAACCTTACCAGCCAAAATCTGAATCCGAATCTAGGCCGGAAGTTAAAACTGAGGAAAAAACTGAGTAAGAAACCAAAATCAAAGGTAAACCTGGACCAGAAGTTAAAATTGAGGAAAAACCTGATTCAGAAACCAAAACTAAAGGTAAACCTGAGTCAGAAACTAAAACTGAAGAAAAACCTGAATCAGAAACCAAAACTAAAGGTAAACCTGAACCAGAAGCTACTAAGGAAAAAGTGGCTAAATCAGAGACTCAAACTATGGGTAAGCCCGAGCCAGAACAGACGAGAAAACTGAGTTAGGAACCCGAACTGAGGAAAAACTGAGTAAGTCCGAAGCCAGGACTAAAAGCAAATCCGAGCCTGAGAACAAGGAAAAAACATGACTGAAACCACTCAGAGTCTGAGCACAAAGATTGATAGCGCAAAAGATCTTCAGTCTGTTGTCCGCACGATGAAAGCTCTAGCAGCATCGAATATAGGGCAATATGAAAAATCAGTGAGTGCGTTATCGGACTATTACCACACTGTGGAACTGGGTTTGAGCTTATGTTTCAGGAAAATTGCACTCATGCCAGCTGCGCAAGAAGGAAAAACGCAAAAAAATACACGTCTCATCGGGGCTGTAGTTTTCGGTTCGGACCAGGGGCTTGTAGGTCAGTTTAATGATATAATTACCGATTATGCTGTCAAGGAACTGAAAGCTTTGCCAGGTAAAGCTCAGGTCTGGGCTGTAGGAGAGCGTGTTTATTCGCGCCTTGAAGATGAAGACTTACTGCTTGCTGGACTTTATAATGTGCCAAACTCGGTTAGGGCCATTACTCCACTTATAGCACAAATTCTTGTGGAAAATGAGAAACTACGCAACCAGGACGAAGATGCCGAACTTCATCTTTATTACAACCGCCACAAAACCAGAGTTACCTACGAGCCAGTTAGCCAGCGATTGCTGCCATTTGATGAAACCTGGAGAGATTACCTGGTTAAACTTTCCTGGCCAACTGAAAACTTGCTTCCTGAGGTTATGGGTAATATCAAAGAGGCCTTACGGGCACTCATCAGCGAATATCTTTTCGTTTCGCTTTTCAGGGCATGCGCTGAGTCCCTTGCAAGTGAAAATGCCAGTCGATTGGCAGCAATGCAGCGTGCCGATAAAAACATTGAGGAGTTGCTTGATAATCTCAGTGGAGAATACTACCGTGTGCGCCAGAGCGGCATTGATGAAGAGCTGTTTGAAGTCGTGTCAGGTTTTGAAGCTCTGTCCAGATCGCACAGGTCTATCCAGTGAAAAAGTAAAATGAATCGGCAGTTCAGGTCTGAAAAACTTCAAGTTTTCCTGAGATATCTTGAAGTCTGTCTGGAAAATTTCTAATCTAACTATTTTAGATAATTATTTATTTTCTAACGAAAATTCTATATTATGAGTTGGTATGCGATAGATGCAGCAAACAGAGCTCTCTCAAGAACAAGAGAAACCCTTTTTGAACCTTTTGATTTCTGGAAATGGGCAAAACTTGCAATCATTATTTTTCTGTTAGGCGGGCTTTCTAGTTATGGAAATTCGAGCGGCTACAATATGGCTTCGGAAGACTTAAAAGATAATTTTACTCTTATTGAGCATGGACAGACGCCTGATATTCTTTTTGACATGTATGATAATGCTTTCAGTAATATTTTTCCGGTCGGTTATATGTATCCGGAGCCACAACTGGCGATTGCAGTCGCAATAGTAATTCTCCTTCTTCTCCTGATTTTCGTTTTTTCATACATTTCCAGTATTATGGAATTTGTTTTTGTGGAATCCCTTGTACGAAATGAAGTAAAATTCTGGGCTTATTCAAGAAGGTTTCTGGGAAAAGGATTCCGCCTTCTACTGGTGCGTTTAGCTATCAGACTGGTGTTTCTTGCACTATTCGGAATATCCCTTCTTCCTCTTATACCTGTTATTCGTGAAACATCCTCAGACTTTACCTGGCCTACCTTGCTTGGAGGAATTTTCTGGATTGTAGGTGTAATTGTTGTGCTCTTCCTGCTTGCAGTTGCGATAGATTCTCTTTTAAGCCTTGCAATTCCGCTTTCAATTTACAGGAATAAAGGAATTCTTTCGGCCTTCAAGATTGTTTTGGGGAATTTCAGGAAAAGCTGGCGTGAAATTTTAGTTTACTGGTTTGTCAGGGTCGTACTCGGGATAGGAGTAAGCATTATTGCAGTTTTACTTATTGGGCTAATGATACTGGTTTTTGGGATTGCTTTCCTTATTTTTGACACAATCCTGTACTTCCTCTTTTTGTCCTTAGTATCCGACCCTCTTAACTGGATCCTCCTGATTCCTTTTATTGTTGCGGAATTGGTTTTTATCTTTGGAGCTCTGTTTTTCCTTAGTGTACCTCTTGCTGTTTTCATGAAATATCATCTGTTGAGTTTTCTTGAAGCCTGGTACGCGGACGCAGAAATTCCCTTCTTTGATATTCCTGTCCCGGAACCTGAAGCTGGAGTTGGTGAACCTGAGCCGACTTTTTGAGCTAAGAGAAAACTCAGGACATTGAGCTGAGCTTCTGAACGAAAAGGAAAAGTTAAGGGCTTTTAAGCTTGTTTTACCAGGATAGGAAAGTCTTAGGGCCCTTAACCGTCGTCCAGCCGATTTTGTGGTTTTTAAACGGGATCGGAATAACCTTTAAGTCCTGATCCATATTTTCAGATCACTATATTGACTATTAGATAGACAGAGTTAAATAGACAGTTATAATCACGAGGCTAAATAATGCGACTGCCCAATGAGATACAATAAAGTTTTTCGTTGCAACAATTACAGGCGTAACGCAACAATTACAGGCGTAACTATAGATAGACAGTTAGATAGACAGTTAGATAGACAGAAAGAAGCTTGCCGAAGCAGTTATGCCGACAATAACAAACAAAGTCTATTTTTTGAATTTTAACTATGACGTTTACTGTACTGTATTTTACAGCAAAAGTTACGGGTCAGCTGAAGAAAAGAAAGTGTACCAGTGAGATTGAAAAGAAGTTACACTGAAAAAAGAGTTTGAAGGCGCCGGCATTGTTCGATCGATCTGAGGGTACCTCTTTGGGATGAAGCTATTGCGGAAATAAAAATTAGTCACCTATTGAGATGTTGCGTTTGTGAGCTACGGTGTTGTTTGATCGACTCAGCGGGCCTTCTAAATTATAGATAGAATCAAGTTCATTATATATTTTTTGGATATATTCTATATAGTTAAATTTCAACTATTTGGCAACACATTGTTCATTTTTACCTGCCTCTGCATTCTTTGAAATTGTAAGTAGTCACGGGTACAGCTAAAATCATTATACATCCTGATATTTTCTCTGGCGCTAATGTATATATTGCCTCACAACGATGCATGTTATAAAAATATTCTCTCAAAAACGTGCCAGTGCATATTACTTTCTGGGTATTGTTAATTAGTTAGTTTAACATATACCCTGAAAATTGTCTCTCCGGACTTTATCCGGAAAAGTACGAATTGGGAGTTGAGAATTATGAAGCAGGAATTCATTGAGAAGTATTATCTGGGTAAAGAAGTTGAAATTGATATCGGGGGAAATACCACATACAGAGGAATTGTTGCCGAGTGTAATGACGGAGTCCTCAGTCTTAAGTGGACTATAAAAGAAGAAGGCTACACACATATCGATATCGAGAAAATCGCTGCAATGTGGAGAACACTGAGAAAGTAATAAAAGTAATAAACTACTTCACTTAATCCTTTTTTTTCTTTTTTTCTTTTTTCTTTTTAAAAGTTTGTTTTAAAACCTGTGGTTCGGTATTTTTTCTTACGCCCAAAAAATATATATCTTCAAGTTTTTAATTATCGACCATGCCAGTACAGAAAAACTCATTAAATCCATACTTAGAAGTTGTAACTGGCAGCATAATTTATGGCACTATTGGAGTTTTTCTGGATAAGATTCAGGATATGTCAACCGGATCTATCCTTTTCTCCAGGCTTTTCTTTGGTCTTTGCATTATTTTTATTTATCTGCTGTTCAATCGAGGACTCGGACAGCTTAAACCCCATAGGAAAAAAAGATACCTTCTCCTCCTGGGCCTTTTGAATGCGATAACAGGAATTTGTTATTTTTCATCCATCCGGTACAGTGGAGTTTCGGTAGCTGTCCTTCTGCTTTATACAGCTCCGGTGTATGTTAGTTTGTTTGCTCCGTCGGTTCTCGGAGAACACAGAAACAGTAACAGTTTTCTACCTCTTTTGCTTGCAACCGCAGGGGTTTTACTGATAGCACGTCCAGGTGAAATTCTTGGACAGTCAGGTCCTGAGTTCCAGAAAGGCCTTCTTTTCGGGTTACTGTCAGGTCTGTCATTCGGTGTAAACATAATAACAATCCGGTATCTTAGAGATGATTATTCAGGAATATCCCAAACCTTCTGGCTAACAGGAGTAAGCCTTCTCTTTATGCTGCCGTCCGCACTCTCAACACCAATTGCTGTTTTCGTTAAAAACCTTGACATACTGCTTCTCTTCGGCTTAACTATTACGTTCGCTGCTGTAATTTACCTTCGAGGAATCTCAGGAATCAGGGCTCAGACAGGAAGTATTCTTGCCCTTGTCGAGCCCGTTTCCGGAATTTTCTTTGACGTTACTGTCCTGAAAAACCCGCTCTATATTTCTACTTTTCTTGGGTGCCTTTTTATTCTCACAGCAGCTTATGTAATAAGCAGAAGGGATGGGTTAGGCCTGAAATAGAAGAACAGAGTGTAGAAGTTTCCTTTTGTCAATATCTTCTCTTGTAAAGATATTCTCTTGTAAAAATCTTCTCTTGTAAAGATATTCTCTTGTAAAAATCTTCTCTTGTAAAGATATTCTCTTGTAATAATCTTCTCTTGTAAAGATATTCTCTTGTAAAGATATTCTCTTGTAGAAGTTTACTTTTAGAGGTCTCCTTTTGTAGAATTCTTGTCTCAAAATAAGAGAAAAAGCAACCTAAAACAGAGGTTTTCAGTAGGTTCCAGTGTAATTTCCGTGTTATGCCCAAAAGCTCTTAGTTAAAATTCCTCTTTTTACTATAATGGTTCAAAAAGCGCAGGAAAAGATCGACAACACAGGTTTGAAAGTTAAGAAAGGGAATTTGTGGCAGTTGCCGAACCATTGAACCCATAGGCTGTCCTAAAATTCAAACAATTTCTACAACTGGATGTGAGTAACGTTAACTTTAATTCTAAAAACTACCAAACCATATAAAGAATTTTTATATTTAGTATGTTTAATTGAGGGTCAGTGGTAAAAATAAGTCATGTTAGTTGTCCAAAGGCTGGTGACTTTTGTAAACCAAAACTAAAGAAAGGGTGCTTTTGATGATTGTCAATGAAACTTTAAAAGTCATTAAACAACGCAGGAGTATCAGAAGTTTCAAAGATGAACAGATCAAAGAGGAAAAATTACAGGCTGTACTGGAAGCAGGGCTATACGCTTCTAACGCTGGGGATCAAGCGTGGTATTTTACAGTGATTCAGGACAAAAAATTACTGAGCAAACTGAATATCGCAGCTAAAGAAGCCGCAAAACATCACGATTTGGGACATTTAAAGGAGATAGGAACTGATGAGACATTCAATTGTTTGTATGGTGCACCGACACTTGTCATTGTCTCTGGCAATGATCAGTCACCCATACCTCTTGACGCAGATTGTGCCGCAGCTACTCAGAACTTGCTACTAGCCGCAGAGTCAATTGGACTGGGGTCATGCTGGATTTTCTTCGTTCTATTAGCGTTTTATTCGTCACAAGGTCCCGAATTGCGAAAAGAACTAAAAATACCTGAGGGATACAAGCCTTACTATTCGGCTGTGTTTGGGTATAAGAAAGATACAGTTGTCTATGTACCTGACAGGAGGCCTGACCTTATAACGTATATCAGGTAATTTTCTGAAAAAATGTTTTTGCTTGCTCTTGAAGGTGTAGGAGACTATTCTTTAGTAACATCACCTAATTTTTAACAATGTATCCAGAATCAAAATTTTAGGACACACTTCAGGCAAAAGCACACTGATGCACCTGATAGGGCATGAACACCCCAAATTCTGGAACGTCTCTGACAGACTGTAAAGACGTAACAAATATGTCGGATAAAGAACGTTCTGATATGCGAAATGGAATGCTGAGGTTTTTGTCTTCCAGTATCATCACCTGTTACCGGACTTTATGGCTCTGAAAAATGTACTAATGCCGACTCTTGATTGCAGGAAAAAGCAGGCAAGAAGAATAGGAAATTGCCAAAAACCTCTTAAAAAGGTAGTACTTGAAGACCGAATGGATCAAAAGTTCGGCAACTTTAAGGAAGGCAAAACCAGAGGGTTTCGGTAGCAAGGGCACTTAGCTGTTCTCCTGCAAACGTGCTGAGGGACAAGCCTGCAACCTGGCCTAAAAGCTGACGGAATTATCAGGTTTGCGGACGGAAAAATTACAGATCAGTGAGGATAAAAAGATGGAATATGCAAAAGGAAGAATAGGCAGAGTATTTACCGTAAGGATCGATTATGGAGATGACCTGATTCTGGAACTAATTAAACTTGCTGAACTGGAGCACATCGAATCTGCTGTTTTTGTGCTGTTGGGAGCATTAAAAGAAGCAAAGTTTGTCGCAGGCTCGAAAGAAAATGTAACCCCTCCGGAACCTGTATGGTCCGGCTTTGATGATGCACATGAGATTCTTGGAATTGGAAACATTTTTTTAATGGACGGAAAGCCTAAAATCCATCTGCATGCAGGCGCAGGCAGGGGAGACAATGTAAAACTGGGGTGTTTGAGAGGAGAGAGCGAAGTTTTTATGGTAGTTGAGGCTTTTGTCTTCGAACTCGAGGGATTTTCTGCCAGAAGAATTGCAGATGAGGAACAGGGTTTTGCTCCTTTAGTTTTTGAGCAGGTTTCGGATCTGAAATGATGTTCTGATAAAACAAGAATTATATTCAAGTCTCAAAAATTTGGGTATAAAGATGATAATTAAAAGTATACTTTTACAAAATTATCTGGCAGTCTTCCTCAAATTTAGTTTTGAAATGTTGTCTCCAGTTCTCGAAGCCTTTTCAATGCAATTATTTTTTCCTCGTTATCTTTTAAAAATTCGTCTTCAAGGGTTTTTACAATCTGTGGGAAGGGCAAAGTTAACTGGTAGTACTTTACGGGTCTGCCTTTTCCTTTATTCTTTTTTTCAGACCTTTCTTCTACCCAGCCTTTTTCACGCAGGGGGCGCATGGCTACGCTTACTTCAGGTTGTCTAAGCCCTGATACAAGTTCAATATTAAGGGATCTGAGCTCATTGCAGTCTTTCAGACATACGATCGCGGTTGCCTCTGTCCTCGGGAGTCCCAGGCTCTGGAGCATGTCAATTATTGAATACTCTTTTTCGGTTAAATTAACTGGAGAATCGTCGGTCATCGAATGTGAATAATACTTTCAGGTTTATATATTTTATGTAGATAAAATTGTTTTTTTAAATAAATTGAGTATTGTTAAGGAGTAAAACAGCTATCACATCCTGTTAATAAGTTTTTTGGAAAGTTTGGATATAAATACTGGTATTGGCAAGTCCCCGGAAAAGAACCGATTTTGTAAAAACCGGTTTTGTGATTCTGACCAAAACATTTAAAGCTAGTGTATGCAGGAAAATGGACATTTCTGAAATTCTGGAAGCCTGAGTTAAGGGTTACAAAACAAGAAAATCTCTTGCAAACGCTCGAAGTATAATACTCCTGAACTCATATAGTTAAGGATGCAGATACTTGAGGCAAAAGTGTTTCGGGATTCGGGAACTTAATATATAGTCTTCATTTATTAATAGGGTTTCTTATGAGATAATAGCGTAAAACTTAATTAAAATTATTTCCGTTAACCGGATAAAGAATTAAATACAATTCGGACATCTAACGGTTAAGTTAAGATTAAGTCTCGAATCAAAGTTAAATTTCATAATTGATGGTAAGTTTCAAAATCAAGAGTAAACTTCGAATTAAGGGTAAGCTTTGAGTTAAGGATAAGTTTCAAAATTAAGGTTAAGCTTTGAATTAAGGATAAGCTTCAAGGTTAAGGTTAAGCTTCAAATAACAGAATATATCTATAGATAGATCAGAGATTAAAAAGGGTGAAATAATGTCGTATATCGGTCTACAGCAGGATTCTGGAGAATATAAGATCCAAAAGATACACGCTCGGGAGATCCTGGATTCAAGGGGAAATCCCACTGTTGAAGTTGATGTGTTTACGCCGAAAGGATTTGGCAGAGCCGGTGTTCCTTCAGGGGCTTCTACTGGTACGAACGAGGCCCTTGAACTGCGGGATGCAGACCCTAACAGATACGGAGGAAAAGGAGTTCTCACTGCAGTAAAGAATGTGAACACCATCATCCAGAAGGAATTGCTGGGGCTTGATGTGCGAAACCAGCGGGAAATCGATGAGCTGATGATCGAGCTCGATGAGACCGATAACAAATCAAACCTGGGGGCAAATGCAATCCTTGGGGTATCCATGGCCGTTGCAAAAGCTGCTGCGGATTCCCTGAATGTTCCTCTCTACCGCTATTTAGGGGGTTCAAATGCGTTTACTCTTCCGGTGCCCACAATGAATGTCCTTAACGGGGGCAAGCATGCAGGCAACGATCTTGCAATTCAGGAGTTCATGATTCAGCCCAAAGGTGCAGAAACCTTTTATGAAGCTCTTCAGATGGGTGCCGAAATTTATCATGTTCTTGGAAAAATACTGGAAAAAAAATACGGTCGGTCTTCTACTAATGTGGGCTATGAAGGAGGATATGCCCCTAAGATGAGCGAGTCAACCGAAGCCCTTGATGCCCTTGTCCAGGCTATTGAGGAAGCAGGCTACACTGACACCGAGGTTACAATCGGGCTTGATGCTGCAGCCTCCGAGTTTTACGAAGACGAGACATACACAATTGACGGAAAGAAACTCTCTGCTCCGGAACTGATGGATTACTACGTAGAACTTGTGAATTCCTATCCTATCCTTTCGATTGAAGACCCCTTCTATGAGGAAGCCTTTGAGGACTTCGAAGCCCTGACCAATGAGCTCTGGGACACGATTATTGTCGGTGACGACCTTTTTGTTACAAACATTGAGAGGCTTTCTAAAGGCGTTGACATGGGAGCAGCAAATGCACTTCTCTTAAAGGTCAACCAGATCGGATCCCTTTCCGAAGCTTTTGATGCTGCAAATATGGCTTCCAGAAACGGCTATACTGTAATAGTAAGCCACCGCTCTGCCGAAACCGAAGACACAACAATTGCAGATATCTCAGTAGCTATCGGAGCTGAAATGATCAAGACCGGAGCTCCGGCCCGTGGAGAAAGGACTGCTAAATACAACCAGCTTCTTAGAATAGAGGAAGACCTGGGTGAGGTTGCACATTACGTGCAGCTCTAACCCTTTTAGTTTTCCACTTAATCATTTTTTAGCTTTCTTCTTTTTAATGATTCGGTTTCATAATTTACAGTTATCCCTTACAACCATAACCGGAACCTTTGAGTGACGAACCATCTTTTCTGCAACGCTGCCAAGAAGCAGCTTGTCCAGCCCTGTTTTTCCAAGAGTGCCCATAACAATAATATCCATTTTTTCCTCTTCAGCATACCGGATCAGTTCTTCCGAGGGGTTGCCTTCAAGAAGGACGAGCTCCACATTGATTCCTTTCTTTTCTCCCAGGCTTTTTACAGAGTTTACAGCTTCTTGTCCCTGTTTTTTCCATGCCTCATGTATTGATTCCCAGTAAGGATCCACACTCATAGGAAAGGAATCCCCGTTTATAGGAACCAGGTAATCCGTTGACACCACATAAACTGCATAAACCTTTCCTCCACTCAACCGGGCAAGTTCAATACCCTTTTCAGCAACCAGACCGGAGCAGGCCGAACCATCGGTTGCAACCATTATTTTCTTAAAATTAATAGCTTCCATATAAAACCGTGTTAAATACGTGGATTTCCTAAATTAGACTTTTGGAACGCTGCAGGAAAAATCTGTAAAACCTGAAAAGCCGGATTTCATTTTCAAGCCTGCAAGCTCCCTAAACTTGGGATCACCACATACTTGATCAAATTTTTGAGGGATTTTACCAGGCAAGCAGGCCTAAAACCAACATGAAATCTCAAAAAATGCTGAATCTTCGCGATTTTGTACAGATAATTTAATATAAATTTATCCCAATATTATAATAACAGGGGTATATAAAGTGTCAGAATATTGGGATTGGGAGAATGAACAATTAGCAGAGATGGCAAAAAATCTGTTCCTGGTAAGGATTTTTAACTTGAGTAACATCTCCTTACTGTGCTCAATATTGTCCACATGGAAAGCAACATTACTTATAATGTTTCTCCTAGGGCACGATCCCTACTCTTTTCTGGAGGTATAATATCTACTCTTTTCTGGATATATAATATAACAAAGAGACCTCTTTAATGGACTTCTCTCTGCTGGACTTATACTGGTTCCGTCTCATTTTTTGAAAGAAAAAGAAAAGACACGCCAAGAAAATTCAAGTTCGGGAAGTAGAAACCAAGAAGATTCAAGTCAAGGGAGTAAAAACTAAGAAAGTTCAAGTCAAGGGAGTAAAAGCCGAAAAAAGAAAAACCAAGGAAGTAAAAACCAAGAAAGGACAGTATAAGCCTAACTCAGCCAAACCAGCTCAAGAAAAGCCTGACAAACAAGAGAAAGAAAAAGCTTTAAAACCTGAAAAGTAGGACTCTCTTTCAAGCCTGCACGCTCTCTAAACTCTGAGGTCGCTAAGGGCGATCTCAAATCGTCAAGGAGGCCTTAAACTGACATACAGGCAAAAGTCAATATATACGCGTATAAAATTTAATGTTCTCTCTGAATTGGTTTATCCAGAAGTTCTTCAATTTCTTTAAGTCTCTTGCTCTCAGGTGATGATCCTGCCTGATCGTCGTACTTTTTTGCCTCGATCATAAGCTTAATGAGTTTAGATAACAATCGCAGGCTCTCAGGAGAAGCTTCCAATGTAAGAGAGAAATTATCCATAAAAACAAATTCCTTTTTTATTTTTCCCCTATTATGATATTTTTACTTTATAATTCTTTGTGACGAAAATTGAAAACAAGTTTTTTGTGCACTGGTTTTTACTGTAAAACCTATGGATAAACCACAAAGTAAATTTACAGAAATCTTAGCATACTATCGCTAATAGGGAATTATAGAGAATTTTTGAGGTAAACGGATCCAGGAAAAATATGGAGGAGAGATTTTTAGCGAAGTATTGAAATTAAACTTTTCCTATGTAGCTACGGGTTATATTGGGCAATATTATTTTATTATCTTTGCTGTACTTAATGAAGAGTTCAGTTAATTCTTTAATAAACTCCTTATAATTAGAATCCGTACTCTTTGGGGCATAAGAGGCTGATAAATTTCGCCCTAGAAAATCATCTAAATTATACTCCAGGTCATTTTGAAACGTACGATATTCGTATTTTCCATCACGAAAAAATTGTTCAAATTCGTCGGAAGTCTCCTTGATTCCTCCACTAAAATCATTAAATGAAGGACAAAGATTTTTACATATTTCTGCATTCTCTAAAATCATCTGGCTCGATGAATCCCTACTATTCCAAACAAGTGTGACATTTGAATTTGGTTTTAATACTCGTATGCATTCATTTTTGAATTTTACTTTATCAAACCAGTGAAAAGCTTGTGCAACTGTTATTAAATCAACACTCTCACTTTGTAAACCTGTATTTTCAGCAATACCTTTAATTGAAACAAATTTTGGATGATTCTTTAGTCTCTTTTCTGCAATACTTCTCATATCATCATTTGGCTCAACTGCAATTACCTTTAAACCTTTCTCAAGCAGTTGTTCTGTCAAAATACCTGTACCTGAACCTATATCAGCAACTGTATTATTAGAAGTAAGATTGTTATAAGAAACTAAATAATTAATATATTCCTTCGGATAATGGGGACGATATTTACTATAGATGTCCGCTTTACCAGTAAATTTTTTTGTTGTGTCCAATTTAAATCAATCCTTTCAACTTTCAAAAATATACTTGATGGATACATTATATAAATAGGAATGACGAGAATTTTGGAATAATCAGATATTCTTTATCCTTCTTCAATAATCAGTAGTTCTTATTAACTGAAGTTCCGAATGCCAATAATAAAAAGTATTCAATATTTAGGCAGTATTGCGAATTTGTTGCAAATTCCCTTTAATGTAATGCACAAATTTTATTGTAAAACCTGTATATGAGAATTTTTGCTCTAGAACAAAAATAAATATTTCCATACGTTTTTGGGGTCAATATTTGGTCGTTTATAGGGCTAAATAAGGGGATGTGGCCGTAAAAATTACTAAAAATAGTTTATTAGTTTTCGCTCTTAGCTTCTAAAGGAGAGTAATGAGAAAAAAACCTAAAGTTCTTGTACACGGGTATGTAAAAACTTTGAGTATACAATAACCACTAGGTTTTTGTACGAATTTTTACTCGAGGGAAATTTCCTGGAACTTGCAGGAACTTGCAGAAGATTTAACGCCGTGAAGTTTCTGAGAAAATACACAAATTTTGTTTGATCTTGTGTATTTTCAGGAGGTTTGCCGCAGAGACTATGAAAAAGTTGAATAATTATTGAAAAATGCACAGGTTTTACGTTAAAAGCTGTGTGTGCAGGAAATTGGATGGCAGAATTTTAAGCTAGCCTCCTAGAAAAACGAAAATTTTTAAACATACACTTTTATTAAATCTACGGTGTTTTGTAGTTGGTCGACCAGGAGAAAATTCACAATCAATGCCTAAGCAATGATCCAGAAGAGCGTATAAATGCATTAAGGGAATTAAAGGATTCTTTCTCATTGATACCAGATAAACATCAGGCATGGAATGATTTACACAGACTGATTAATGATCAAGATTTTCGGGTGAGGTATGATGCTACTTCTGCTCTTGATTCTGTGTTTCATCAAGTGCCAGATAGGCAGCAGGCATGGAATGATTTACTTAGACTGAACAATGATAAAAACAGTGGTGTGAGGTCTAGTGCTGCTGAAGCTCTTAGCTCTGCTTTTCCTCAAGTGCCAGACAAGCAACAGGTATGGAATGACTTAATTAAACTGACAAATAATAAAGACAGTAATGTGAGATTTAGGGCTGCCTTTGCTATTTGTTCTGTTTTTTCTCAAGTGTCAGATAAGCAAAAGGCATGGAGTGATTTACATAGACTGGCAAATGATGAAGACAGTTCTGTAAGGTGTGAAGTCGCCTCTGTTCTTGGTTCTGCTTTTTCTCAAGTGTCAGATAAGCAGCAGGTATGGAACGACTTACATAAACTGACTAATGATGAAGACAGTGATGTGAGGTCTAGTGCTGCCAAAGTTCTTGGTTCTGCTTTTTCTCAAGTGTCAGATAAGCAACAGGTATGGAATGATTTACACAGACTGATTAATGATCAAGATTTTCGGGTGAGGTATGATGCTACTTCTGCTCTTGATTCTGTGTTTCATCAAGTGCCAGATAGGCAGCAGGCATGGAATGATTTACTTAGACTGAACAATGATAAAAACAGTGGTGTGAGGTCTAGTGCTGCTGAAGCTCTTAGCTCTGCTTTTCCTCAAGTGCCAGACAAGCAACAGGTATGGAATGACTTAATTAAACTGACAAATAATAAAGACAGTAATGTGAGATTTAGGGCTGCTGAAGCTCTTAGCTCTGCTTTTCCTCAAGTGCCAGACAAGCAGCAGGCGTGGAATGACTTAATTAAACTGACAAATAATAAAGACAGTAGTGTGAGATTTAGGGCTGCCAAAGCTCTTTATTCTGCTTTTTCTCAAGTGTCAGATAAGCAGCAGGCATGGAATGACTTAATTAAACTGACAAATAATAAAGACAGTAGTGTGAGATTTAGAGCTGCCTTTGCTCTTGGTTCTGCTTTTTTCGACATACCAGATAAGCAACAGGCATGGAGTGATTTACATAGACTGGCAAATGCTGAAAGCAGAGATATGAGGTCTGGTGCTGCCTTTGTTCTTGGTTCTGCTTTTTTCGACATACCAGATAAGCAACAGGCATGGAATGATTTACATGGACTGACAAATGATAAATACAGTTATGTGAGGATGTATGCTGTTGAAGCTCTTGGTTTTGTGTTTTCTCAAGTGCCAGATAAGCAACAGGCATGGAATGACTTACATAGACTAACCAATGATGAAAATTTTTTTGCAAGGCCTGGCGCTGCCTTTGCTCTTGGTTTTGCATTTTCTCAAGTGCCAGATAAGCAACAGGCATGGAATGACTTACACAGACTAACTAATGATGAAAGTTCTTTTGTGAGGAATAGGGCTGCCTCTTCTCTTGGTTCTGCTTTTTCCGATATACCAGATAAGCAACAGGCATGGAGCGATTTACATAGACTGACTAATGATGAAGACAGATCTGTAAGGTTTGTTGCTGCCAAAGTTCTTGGTTCTGCTTTTTCT